>CAYZPQ010000043.1:7567-13470 GCA_964480185.1 uncultured Planctomycetales bacterium
CTACTCACAATTAATATAACAGAAGCTCAAGACACTATTCGTTCAACTAACTTTAAATCATCCAACGCCTTATTAATATACTCTTTTGAAACTTGTTTTCCTTCTTTCAGAAACTCTAATATTATGACAGCTGTTTGGATTTTATTACGAATTGCCGCAGATACCTCAGTTAATGATAAATCATTATTTTTCATTTTCTTACCTAGATAGGGGAGTCAGATTGTTTATCCATATAGAAAGGTTAAGAAATTATAACATAAAATGAAGAAAGCCACTGGTTTCTCTTGCAGACCAAACGATACAATAACTCGACAAAGACTAAAAGTCTATCTTGCAATCTGTATTCATTTTGTGTCTAGAGAAGCTCACAACAACTATCCAGGCTAAAGGCCTATATGGTGATAGGAACTTCCAGTGACTTTCCTATAAATGCAGTCTTATCTCTAATAAGGGCAAAAAGGACATTATTTATTCTTCGGCAAACAGCAATTCTATTTTTCTTCCAATGCCTATCTTTTTCTTTCTTTAACTTTTGAAGATAATCTTTATAAAAAGGGTCAGAAACAATCACATAACTTGTGATCTTAAATAGGATTGCTCTCAATAAAATATTCCCTCTTTTCTTAATTCCTGATGATTGAAATGCAGATTCACCGCTCTGGCTCAACTTTGGAGATAAGCCAGAATATGAATAAATGTGTTTAGCTGATTTATACTTCTTAATATTTCCTATTACCCCCACATACATCGAAGCAAATAAATCAGTAAGCCCTTTTATTTGGCCCATTAAATACTTCGCTGAAGTTTGTTTACCTAAGACAACAATCTCTTTTTCAATATCTGAAATTTCTCGCTCTAAATACTCTAACAATCTAACGTCTCTCTTTAACACCGCTAAATGAGCCGTAGCTTCCGCTTTATCCGGAAATAGCATTTCATTTAAACGAACTTTTAAACTAGCAATTGCTCTTTTCCCAAGATGAAAACCATTATATCCAAACTTTCTTGCTAAAACTTCATCGGGCGTATTTATGAGTTCTTCACATAGCATTCCACATCTCAATAAGCCCAAATGTAAGATGCTTGTATATGACTCCCCATACACTTTCTTATCTTCATTGAAATCTGAATTCAATCCAGGATATATCCTTTTAAACCTTGCTGTAATATGATTCTTCAATGTTCTTCTTAAAACTAATTTCTTTTCTCTCCAATAAACAAGATTCTTTAACTTGTAATATACAATTGATTCTGGATATATTTTATTAAATTCACCTCTAATAAGTAAATCTCCAATAGCCCCACAGTCGATATCATCACTCTTTAATCCACCCAAAGATCTTTGCTTTCTATTATCTGCAACATTTGTTGCAGCAATCGTAACAACATTATCAAAATCCATAGAGAGATGATTAATCAGATTTTCAGAATAACCTCCTGCAGATTCTATTCCTATGTGAATCTCAGTCGCACCAATCTTTGTCTTTGATTTGCCAATCTTATTAACTAAGAGATCATAACCCTTCTTAAGAGTATCTATTGAGAATGGCTGCTCTATTATTCTTCCTAAGAAATTAAAAATTATTACTCTATGAAAATTACCAGAAGGATCAATTGCTACGCCTAGAATCTTACTTTTATCTGATACTTCAACATTATGCTTAAAACGAAAATTTCTTCTATGAATATACTGGTTCTTATTCACTCGGAAGCAAACTGGACAATCTTGCCCATCTGCTCTTACATTAACAAACGCCCTCCACTCATGCCTCTTATCACAAATCCACCATGCCTTTCTATTAGAATCACGTGTAACGTCGTAAGCGGTAAAATTATTCTTTGAAGGATGCCATTGCTTAACCAGATCGGGATATTGGGTAGCTAAACAATTTTCAATGTTAGCTATCCTATCTAAACAGTATGGACAAGCCTCATCAATAACTCTACTTTTAATACTGGCTTGCCATTCATGATTATTAATACATTTCCACCAGATTATTTTTCCAGAGCTAAAAATGACTTTATATGGAGCGGTTCTCGTATTCTTTAATGGATGCCACTCTTCTGCAATATTAGGATGCGTTACACTTAAACTTTCTTCTAGAGAAGGCCAAATTCCAGAGCAATACGGACATCTTTTTGTCTGAGCAATAGCTGATTGCCATTCATGACCTTTCTCGCATTGCCACCAAACTTTCTTATTTGACTTTGGTAAGACATCGGCTGGAGTTAATTTATCGTTCTTTGTTGAATGCCAGATTCTTGCTAAACCAGGATTGATGACCTTTAAACATGTCTTAGCTGTCACTCTCTTGCCACTGCAAAAAGGACACCCTCTTCCAGAAAATCTACTATTAATACTCGCTTCCCATATATGAGACTCTCTACATTTCCACCAAACTTTCTTATTTGAATATGACCTGACATCCTTTGGAGTTAAGAATTTATTCTTTGTTGGATGCCATTCTTTGGCGAGGGAAGGATTTGTTTCTAAAAGACTTGAGAACCTTTTTGACATATACGAATGCCTCAGGATGGTTTTGTCTTTGTTTCAAATAATTCTACAATTAACAACTGCTAATTAAAAGAAATTCTTTAGTTCCTCTTTAACAAATAATGAGATCTTATTAGAGAGCGCCTTATGCCTACTACACTATGAGATCTAATAGGTGGGGTGTCCAAAAAGTGTCCAAGATTAATTTAAATTGATATAAATTAGCTTAAATAGATAGAAATAAAAAAGCTCTGTCATCCGTCGACAGAGCTTAGAGGGTAAATAATTTCAATGGTTTACATTACATACTTAGAACGCGTCCCGAACGAAGCGCGCTAGCCAACTGCGCTACTTCCCGAAAATTTGTTGTTACACATGAAATTGTACTAAAAATGAAAGGTTATCGTAACATCGCCTAGCCATTTCGTCAATTTCTCAATAGGAAGCAAAATAGGGCGCTGTCCCCTATTTCACGACATACTTAGCCAAGATGTCCATTTCAAGGTTGACTTTGCTACCGACGGATTTGGTGCTGAGGGTGGTTAATTCTAGGGTTAAGGGAATTAGGTAGATGTCGAATGAACCTTTGTTCACTTTGCCAATGGTTAAACTGATACCATCGACAGTGATAGACCCTTTAGGAGCTAAATATTTTTGGTTCTTTTTAGAAATACGAATGGTGAAGGCTACCCAATTAGGACTTTTGGCAATCTTCTGAATTGTTCCGACTTCATCCACGTGGCCCGTTACATAATGACCACCCATACGAGATACGGGCGTAAGTGCTAATTCTAAATTGACCTCATCACCTAACTTTAATGAACCTAATGTTGTGGATTCGAGCGTTTCTTTCATCATGTCGAAACGTACCACATTACCTTTTTTAGATTCTGCTGTTAAACAGGTCCCACTAATACTGACACTATCACCCCGACGAATATCTTTGGCAAGTATACCTGTATTCACATCAATATGAATCAAATTCGATTTTGTTTCAATGGCTTTGACAACACCGGTGGTGGCAATAATTCCTGTAAACATACTTATCCTTTTTAAGATTTTAAATAACCCGTATATAAAATATCATCGTCGATTTTTTGAGCTGTAATATTGTATAAACCTTGTATATCCGCCAAGCGTTTGATACTTAATCCTTTAATCGACGACAATCCTTCGCCCATTAATTTAGGTGCAACATAAATCATCATTTGATCAACTAATTTCAATGATAAAGCATTACCGACGACAGTTGCCCCACCTTCAATTAATACCGAGCCAATGCGCTGTTGACCTAAATAGGTCATGATCCATTTTAAGTCCAAGCGTTTTGCACGTAAAGGTGCTTGTACAATAGTCGCTTTCTTTGCTAACAACTTTGCTTTTGAAGTTGTCACATTCATTGTTGTAAAAATATAAACCTGACCAGGTTTTGTTCCTGTAAATAATTTCGCTTTAGGAGAAACTTGCAGCCGTGTGTCTAAAATAACTTTAACTACATTTTTAGCCGGCACTGTTTTTAATTGTGGATCATCTGCCAAGACGGTATTAATCCCAACCATAATTGCATCCACCCCATAACGCAAACGATGCGCCAAGGTACGCGACTTATCCGACGTGATCCATTTCGATTCACCCGTGATAGTGGCAATTTTCCCATCAATCGTCTGCGCTATTTTCCCAATCACCCAGGGCTGCTTGGTCGTAATATATTTATTAAATGCTTCATTGAGATGGAGTAATTCATTGTCCATCACACCAACGGTAACTTTAATGCCATAGGAACGCAGCAATTGAATAGAACGGCCATTATTGACGGGGTTTGGATCAAGACAACCAACGACAACATGTTTAATACCGGAATCTTTAAGGGCATCGGTACACGGAGGTTGTTTACCGACGTGAGAACAAGGTTCGAGTGTGACATACAATGTCGCCCCTTTAATTTGCTCTTTGGATAATTTTCTTAACGCATCAACTTCCGCATGCACATCCCCATAACGGTGATGATAACCTTCAGCAATGATCACATCATTTTTCACAATAACGCAACCCACCATAGGATTAGGCGATACTTTGCCCCATCCTTTCAGTGCTAACTCATAAGCCCTGTGCATGTAAACAGTATGATCCATAAGTATATTTCTATTTTAAAATTAAAGACTACGAGGCAGGTTTAAGAAAACAATCGCTTTAATGCCTCAATATTATCATAAGCAACAACAGCTTTACCAATATGCGTATATGGTTTTGCTTTGCCATGAGCATCCGAACCACCGGTCAAGATGAGCCCATGTTTACGGCCTATTTTCTCATAAAAACTAATCACCGCGTCGGAACAATTAGGATAGTACACTTCAAGTCCACCCATACCTGCTTGCACCAAACGAGGAATCAATTCATCTTTTTGAGTTAACATGGGATGCGCCATGACGGCAACTCCACCGCTTTGTTTCAATAATTCAATTGCTTCAAAAGGTGTTTGATTAAACTTCGGCGCAAAACCAGGCTTACCTTCACCAATATATTTATCAAAGGCTTCTTTAAATGATGCCACATGGCCCTTGGCAATTAAAGCCGTTGCCAAATGCGCACGCCCCACCGCACGTGATTTTGTCATCGAGGCAATTTCATCATAATCAATATCTTTAATACCCACCGTCGATAAATTCACAAGCATTTGCTTCATACGCGACACGCGGCCATCTAAGAATTCATCAAGCTTATCAACCAAAGGCCCTTTATTAATATCAAAGCCATAACCGAGCATATGAATATCTTTGCCTTCATATTCTGATGATAATTCAATGCCAGAAATAACTTCAATATCATGGCCCTTCGCAGCCTCTTGAGTTAAAGCAACACCGTCAATAGTATCGTGGTCAGTAATAGAAATGCAGGCTAATTGGGCTTTAAGGGCATCCGCAATAACTTCCTCAGGTGAAGCTGTACCGTCGGAGAAATACGTGTGCATATGTAAATCACCCCAACGCGGGGCATTAGTTGGAGGGTTCAATGATTTCTTTCTTATGGATCTTATCGAGGATGCCGTTGACAAATTTGCCTGAATCCATATCACCATATTTCTTAGCTAATTCAATGGCTTCATTGATAGCGACTTTGGGAGGCATGTCAGCAGCGGAGAACTTCATTTCATATAAACCTAAGCGAAGCACATTACGGTCAATGATGGCCATGCGTTTTAATTGCCAATTGGTGGCATATTTCGACACTTTTTCATCAATGGTATTCAAATTCTTAACGACACCACTGACTAATTCATTGGTGTAGACTTTTACTTCTTCGTCTTGCAGTTCTTCGTATTTCCAATATTCAGATAATAAAAGCGGGAGCTCTCGGTGAGTTATTTCTAACTGGTAGAGAATTTTTAAAGCGTGTTCACGGGATAAAG
>CAYZPQ010000044.1:0-3960 GCA_964480185.1 uncultured Planctomycetales bacterium
GGAGTCGAACCTGCATGAACAGCTCCGGAGGCTGTTGCCTTATCCATTAGGCCATGGGCGCAGATTAATTGGTGACAGCTACCAATTAATAATTGGTAGCTGTCACCAATTAATTTTCAACTCTTGTAGACTAGTTTTCCGCCACACACAGTGTACTCGACGGTGCCGATGAGGGTCCAGCCGATGAACGGTGAATTTTTGCTTTTGGATTGAAAGCCTTCTTTGGTCACAACCCAAGTTTTATCTGGATCAATGATTGTGATGTCGGCATCATACCCTTGTTTGATTAATCCCTTGCTTGTTAAACCGACAATCTTGGCTGGGGCGGTAGACATTTTATCAACCATTTTGGGTAAGTCAATAAGTCCTGGTTTGACCAACTCTTTGATCGTTAACCCTAAAGACGTTTCAAGACCAATCAACCCAAATGGCGCGCCATCAAAACCAACTTCTTTATCTTCTTTGGTATGCGGCGCATGATCAGTAACAATGCAATCAATGGTACCGTCGACAATCGCATCTTTAATCGCTTGTACATCTTCGGCTTCTCTTAAAGGTGGATTAACTTTAGTCGATGTATCAAAAGACGCACAGGCTTCATCGGTTAAGGCAAAGTGATGCGGACATGCCTCGGCTGTGACTTTAATACCTTGAGATTTCGCAAAACGGATTAATTCCAAACAACGCTTAAGACTCACATGCGCAATATGCACACGGGCATCAAGGTAATGCGCAATTTCAATATCACGGGCCACAGTGACACTTTCGGCAATACCTGGATCACCTTTAAGCCCAAGTCTCGTCGATACAGCCCCTTCATTCATCACCCCACCAGATGTTAACAGTGGGTCTTGGCAATGTTCAATGATTAAGACATCAAGCATCTTAGCATATTCCATGGCTAAGCGAAAGAGGCGGCTATTTAAAACAGACTTTCCATCGTCGGAGAATGTAAAACACCCGGCCGCTTTTAACTCTGCCATGTCGACTAATTCTTCATCCTTTTGCCCTTTGGTAATGGCGCCAATCGGATAGACATTGCATAATCCCACACGCTTAGCTTCACGGATAATAAATTCAACGGTCATGGGACTGTCAATGGCTGGATTGGTATTCGGCATACAAAAGACCGAGGTGAATCCACCTTTTACCGCCGCACGTGATCCTGTTTCAATTGTTTCTTTGCCTTCTTGGCCTGGCTGGCGTAAATGCACGTGAATATCAATGAGGCCCGGCAACACTTTCAATCCTTTGGCATCGATGATGTCATGATCCCCTGCGGGAATTGTGGCGGCAATTTTTTCGATTTTACCGTCGACGCATAAAATATCTTGGGGTTTATCGGCGATTTTATCGTTATTGACGATGATGGCGTTTTTGATTAAGAGTCCCATATTTTTTACCTTTTGTATAATCTCGGGCGGACACAAGGTCCGCCCCTACGGAGATTTTTATCACACATTAAATTTAGTTCTTTGCTCCTAGTACTAAATATAATACGGCCATTCTAACAGCTACACCATTGGTGACTTGATCTAGGATGACGGATTGTTTTCCGTCGGCAACTTCGGCGGATAATTCGACACCTCGATTGGTGGGGCCAGGGTGCATGACTATAAGATCGCTTGAGCCTTCATTTAATTTAGTTTGATTGATTCCAAAAAGTCTAGAGTATTCACGCATGCTTGGCAAATATTTATCTTTCTGGCGTTCTTTTTGTAAACGTAACGCAATCACAGCATCAGAGTTTTTAATCACATGCTTAATATCATACGATACATCGACACCCATCTTTTCAATACCGCGTGGCATCAATGTGGCTGGACCACACACTGTAACCTTAGCCCCCATCTTGGTTAAACCCCAAATATTTGACCGCGCAACTCTCGAATGCAGGATATCACCGACGATCGCAACTTTTAATCCTTCAATCTTGCCAAACTTATCTTGCAACGTAAACATATCAAGCAATGCTTGGGTTGGGTGTTCACGGCATCCATCTCCGGCATTAATGACGGAACATTTTAATCCTTCCGCCAAGATCAATGGTGCCCCTGACATCCCATGCCGCACCACCATCGCATCCACATTCATCGCTTCAATATTTTTCGCTGTATCTAATAATGTCTCACCTTTGCTTGTCGACGACACATTAATCGCAATATCCAATGTATCCGCCGATAAACGTTTCGCTGCTAACTCAAATGAAATCCGTGTGCGCGTCGACGGTTCAAAGAATAAGGTGACAACTGTTTTCCCACGCAGCGCAGGCACTTTCTTCACATCCCGCGCCGACACTTCTTTAAAAGACTTGGCTGTTTCTAAAATCAGTTCAATTTCTTCTCGACTTAATTCTTCTAAACCTAATAAATGTTTATGTGTCCAAGCACTCATTTGTCTTCCTCCATCACCACTTCATCAGATGATTGATCACTTTCATCGAGGACAACCTTAATATTTTGTGTCCGATGTGTGGGCACATTCTTGCCCACGAAATCTGCACGTATTGGCAATTCGCGGTGACCGCGATCGATTAATACCGCCAATTCAATTTTCCCAGGTCTACCAAAATCTGTCAGGGCATCTAACGCTGCTCGAATCGTACGGCCTGTATAAAGCACATCATCCACCAAGATGATGCATTTGCCATTAATATCAAAATCAATCAGTGTCTCACGCACCACAGGATTCGTGCCAATTCTGGTTAAATCATCACGGTACATGGTAATATCTAAAATCCCTGTTAATACTGTCTTGCCTTCAATTGTTTCAATGGCCTTCTTCAGCCGATTCGCTAAAACAACTCCTCGCGTACGGATTCCAATTAAAACAAGGTTATCTACACCCTTGTTTTTCTCAATGATCTCATGCGCCATGCGGGTAATGGCGCGTCGGACAGCTTCAGTATCTAGTATCGGTGTGCGTGACATATGTATCCTTATCTTGCCAATTCAATAAAAAACCCGTTTGCCCCTTCTTTGACAGAAGAGATAAACGGGTTTCTATAGTGATCAAACTTTATCATACAATCCTTTTAAGCCTCTCGGTGCTTGATTAAAGGAAATTATCTTTCAAACGTTTCTAAACTGTACCATGCCAAGTCCCCACTGTCAAGCAAGGGCTTAGCATGCCATCACATCCCTACATTACTTCTACAACGTCTTAACCGTCACAGAGACTACACTAGAATAACCTGACGTCTCATATGAATTTTGCACCTTAACACGATAATAATACTTTTTACCTGCTGTAACAGTAGTATCTATGGCAATTTCACCCGCTGTAGATAAAATAGGTGAAAATGCCCCATTTAATACGTCAGCTCTCTCAATAATAACAACATAACGCTGATTTTTAATTTCATTTTGAACTGACCAACTTAATGCCACGCTATTACGTGTGGGTGATTGCGCTGTGAGATTTGTCGGGGCAACCAATGGCCCTGATCGTGTTGATGCCGCAACTACATTGGATGGCTCCGATACCCCTGTCGCATTAAAAGCGCGTACACGATAATAATATGTCCCTGGCTGTAAATTCAGATCGTAGTGTTCATCAATATTCTGTGGGATAGTTCCAACCGCCACAAAAGGACCATTAATGGCCGTTGCTCTTTCAAGAGTAAAACCATCTTCCGTTGTTATATGCCACGCTGTCCACCCCAAATGAATTGAATTAAAGTTAGATGAATTAAACACCAAGTCGGTCGGAGCTGGCAATGACGGTGTCACATTATTTTGAGTCGTTGCTGCGACTGTTTCAGAATACGCAGAATACCCTTGAGGGTTAAAAGACCGCACCCGGTAATAATAGGTTGTTGCGGCTTGTAATCCCGTATCCGTATAACTCGTCGCATTAGTCGCTGTTGGAAAACTGACTGTAAATGGACCATTCACATTCAATGCTCTTTCGACGATAAATCCTTGTTCGTTCGTCGATTGATCAACCCATACTAACGTC
>CAYZPQ010000044.1:3970-13401 GCA_964480185.1 uncultured Planctomycetales bacterium
AACGTCACACTATCCTTGCTGGTTGATTGAACTGCCAATGCGCTTGGCGCATTAGGAGCTGGCTCCAATGTGGTCACACTTAAGACCGAGGTGTAGTCTGAATACACACCACCTGCACCAATAGCTCTAAGACGATAAAAATACGTTGTCGCTGGGGTGAGACTGGTATCTGTGTAGGTCGTTGTATTGGGTAATAATGTAATCATCGAGGAAAACGGCCCATTAAGATCCGTAGCCCGTTCAAGCTGGAACCCTGTTTCCGTCGTGGCATTATCCGTCCAACTTAATGTAACACTGGTTGTAAGTCTTGTTACAACATTCAAGTTAGATGGGGCCGCCGGAATTGCGCCTAAAGTCATCGCAGATGCTACTGAAGAATAATCTCCATACACAACTGAAGTACTCGTATAGTACCGTAGTCTGTAATAATAGGTTGTGTTGCTTTGCAATCCATCTCTATCAATAAAGCTTCCTTCCCCTGGGTCTGCACCTCCTGTAATAATTAAACCAAAAGGACCTTGAGCATTTGTCGATCGCTCAAGAGCAAAGTTCACCCCAAAAGTTTCCTTATTTGTAAAGAAAATTTGAATAGCATTCGTCGCTATTCCCACAGCCCTGACATTAAGCGGCGCATCTAGGCCTTTAGGCAATGTTTGAACGCTTGCCTTGTTCGAAAATTCAGAATTCCATGAGCTATTCAAGGCATAAACACGGTAATGATACATTGTGGTTGGCTTTAACGTTGTATCGCTATAGCTATTGCTATCAGCCCCAAGTGTGGCAATAACTGTATAGGGACCAAGACCGGTTGGGGCTCGCTCTACTTTATAACCTGTTTCATTGGTTGCATTATCTTTCCAACTCAAATCAACCGTACTCCATGACTGGGCAACAGCGGTAAGATTTGTTGGCACATCTAAGTAATCATCGACGAAAGATTTGACAGAAATCACCGGTGAATAAGCCCCTACTTTATTTTGCCAAACAAAATTGGCTCTATAGTAATAGGTTTGCCCAGGTGTTATTCCTGTCGCATCAATAAACTCATTAACGCCACCACTAACAACCAAAGAAAATGGCCCATTGATGGATGATGAACGTTCAAGTCTAAAGTTATATTTGTCAAACCCTGTACTTAGCCAGGTGAGTTTAATGCTTGTTTTAGATAATGCTTCCGCTTTTAATGCCGGTACAGGTAATGCTAAATTAGGCGTTGTAACATTTACGACATTAGATCCTGCTGAGACGCCAGTGGGGTTATGCGCCTTAACGCGATAGAAATACGTTGTCGCTGGTTGTAAATTAGTGTCAGCAAATGTCGTGAAATTAAGTTCAACATTGCCCACAACCGTCACTGGGCCGTTAGCGCTCGGCATACGTTCAATCGTATACCCTAACTCATTATTGGCATTATCTGTCCAGCTTAAATTAACAGTATCAAATTGAGCTGAAACAACTGTCAACCCTGTTGGAGCTGCTGGGGGTGCGTACAAGGTCGAGGTCATCAAAGGACCATCATAGGTTGAATACAAAGACCCTGTAAAAGCCCTAATTCGATAAAAATACTGCGTATTTTGCGTGAGATTATTATCAACATAGGTGATTGTATTCGCTGGAAGAGTTTTTATTTCAGTGTACGGACCGCCAACAATTAATGCTCTTTCCAGTTTATATCCTTCTTCATTGGTAGCATTATCTTTCCAAGATAACGTCAATGATGTTGCTGTACTATTTGTTGAAGCAAATGCCGTGGGCGCCGCAGGGACAGCCAATGTTTTGACACTAGGCGCCGTCACCACCACTGAATTCCCTTGACCATTGTAAGCATAGAAACGGTAATTATAGACAGTCCCAGGTTGCACTGTCTTATCAATATAACTCGACGTATTGGCGCTCGATGTGGCTACAATCGCATATGTTGTGCTTGAACCTGTGGCGCGTTCTACTTTAAAACCTGTTTCATTCGTCGCATTATCAACCCATGCTAATTGAACTTGATTGGTTGGTAATAATGTAACTGTAAAATTACTTGGACTAAGAGGTACTATTCCTGCTGTAGGATAAATATACGAACGCAAGTCTCCCCATACCCCATTCTTTTTAGTTTGTAATTCCACAATGAGATTCGATCCATCCAATACAATATTTGGAACTGTTTTAGATAAATTAAGCCCGACGGAAGCTCTATAAAAATCAACCCCTCCACTGCGTACACGCAACCAATAATCAGTAGCTCCGACTGCTGCGGACCATGTAAAATTGACACTATTGGTATTGATTAAAGTCCCTGGCTTGGGTGATTGAATTTGTGCCACAGCTGGCGTTGGATCTGTAGTACGAGGAATAAATTCAACAGCTCCTACTTTATTTGCAGGCAATTTATTAAGTGATCGATCTACAGGAAGTCCTTCATCCATTGCTAAATAAAGTGCTAATCCTTGCTTGGTCACCCATTTAGGCCCAGAATCTTTAAGAGCATTAATTTCATTCACCGTCAAAGCCCTTTTATAGACGACGACATCATCAAATCTACCAATGGCAGGGGATGATCCTGAACGGCTACCAATGGTTAATGCCCCAGTATTTGGAACAACTGTTCCTGTAAAACTTGCCATGCGATTCAATGTACCATTTAAGTACAAGGCTAATGAGCTTCCTGATTTCACATAGGCCACATGCACCCATTGATTTAAGGGGATTTCCGACGTGCTTTCTCCACCTAAGTTATACCCGGTGCTTGTTGAAATTCTAAACTCCATCTTATTGTTATCTGGTCTCAATTGTAAAAAGAACAACCGCTCATAGCCTGTATTACCTTTGGCCACAACTTGGCGCCAATTCCCATTATGGCCTTCTTCTAAGAAGAACCAAAACGCTCCTGTAAAATCCCCGTTGGCTTCACCTATATTTAAAGCAGGGGCATGAGGAACAGTAATGCCTTCACCGCTTAAATCAACACGCAAAGCCTTGGCAGGATATGGAATCTCTCCGCCGACAATTTGAACATTACTGATGGTATTGCCTGATGTTTCAATGGCCGCATCAACCATTAATAACACTTTTGATGCTGTTGCACTTTGATAAAATGCTTTACCATTTTTCTTATAGAATACCGTTGAACCTACACGTTCAACCATGAAACGATCTGTTGCTAAATAGGGACCTGTCAGAGTGTATTTGAGTGTTCCAAATTCAAATACTTTGGCAACCCCCTTACTCAAATGGATGGCATAATTAATCGTGTTATAGCTATTGTCTTTATTAACAGCTGAAAGACCTACAATCACAGATTGACTGCCTACAGCCGTGCTCGAATTAAATTCAACACCACCATCAACACCACCATCAAAATCCGCATCGATAGTTTGTTGAGAAACAGCGCCGGCATTCCCCCAGCCATTGGCCGCTGTTTTACTTAATGAATTACTACTAACCGTCACACCTGCTCCATTAATCCACGTCACAGGTTGGGCGACCCTCGTTTGATAGACATAATCTTTATTGAATTCAATCCCATTAATGAACGATTGCAATCGCACATACACTGGCTGCCCATTTAAAGGAATATTAGGAACAACCAAAGATTCTGTTGGCATTGCGCCATTAAAAATATTGGATGATCCAGGAGTAGTTGTTCCGACTAGTAATTTAAAAGTACCATTCGCATTCGCCGTACGTTCAAATGTCATGATTGAACTTGATAAAGGCTGGGCGCGTACAGGACTATTGAGCTGAGCAGGTAAAGGAATGTACTGAAGGGGGTTATTCCATATGATATGTGAACTGTAACTATCTGGAATGGACGTAAAGATAATGCCTTGCTCATTCACATCAAAACTAACAAGGTAGCGATACCCAACAAAATAATTTCTCTTTTCTTGTGTTTCAATATCATAGGACGCAAAACTATTTTGACCTTCCGTCGATTCAATCCAGTAGACATTATTACCAAACATTTTAACCAATCCGACTAAGCCTGATGATTTATAAATTAATTGTGTCTTATTAGAAGTGAGATCTGTTAAATACACTTCATTACTTCCCCTACTTCCTCGACTCCACGCGACAAAATTTTTCTTAATATTACCTGCAACAGGCTCTACTCTGGTCCCGCTCCCATCAGAACTGTATTGAGCGGCAGTTTCAGCAATGACCTTCTCTTGATTATTGGTTAAATCTTTAATTGTAAGTTGTGTTTTATTGCCAAGAATATTATCGGACGCCACACGGTTAAATAGAATCTTATTGCCATCCACATCAAAAGGTTCAATATCAGCACGTCCTTCACCCCAATGATCAGGCCCGATCTGTATTGTTTTATTAGGATCTGCTATATCTACGAACCGAATACGATTATCAAATAGATCATTACCAAAAACTTCATACCCATAGCTAAAGAATACTTTGCCATTAGATATTTTTAATGATGTTCCATAAATATACCGTCTACTATCATTATTCTCCAGATATGCTTCAGGAACTGGAATTTGATTCACCCATGTATTTGTCGATGGATTATATACATTAATATCGGCAGTCCCTGCTGAGAAACTGGTTTGCGCATACGCTAACAATCCATCCTTCATGGTAAAATAAAATGTATCAAGAGGAACCTCAACGATATTTTGTTTTGCTCTCGTCTTAATATCATAGGACCAAATCGTAAAGGGTAATCCACGCCCATAAATAACTCGCTCAACCCAGAATATTTTATCACCTGCCATTTGGCCAAATTGATAAAAATGATTCTGCTCTTCTAATACTGCGCCACTTAGACGAATATTATAATCACTTGAATACAGCGTCACATAATCATAGCTGGGAACGCCTGTTTTAGATGTCACTGTCAATCTAATGACAATAGCACCCGACTTATTTAGAAATTCTTTATAATCAAAAACACCTAATACGCTATTTATTTTGGGTGTTGCAACGGCATTGGCAATCGCAATCCAATTAGGTGTTAATTTTAAATTGTTAGGATTTAAAAATTGATACGATAATTGATAATTCGCAAAATCAGCACCCGCCGCAGTTCCAGTAATATTATATTGGGTGAAATTCTTATCCAAATCATCAATAGATAAAGATGATGTCAATTGCGCAAGAACTTTAGGTGTATTAGCAGACGTATAGGTGGCCAAATACGCATTCACAATACCTTCGCCTAAGTCCATGTTAAAAGGCTGACCATCAACTTTCTCGGCGGTACTGCTTAATGTATTTAACACATCATCATAGGTTAATGCAGGATTATACCCTAACATCAAGGCAATCACACCCGCCACATGAGGGGCCGCCATCGACGTTCCACTTTTGATATTGTAATTATTAATTAAGAGGTGCGTTCCGGGCTTAATACTAAAACCTGTCGATAAAATCGATGAACCCGGTGCCGCCACATCAACACCTGTCCCTTTATTTGAAAAAGCACTTTTCGCATTCTGATTGATCTTGTCAACCGAGGCAACAGCGATTGTTTCATTCATATTAGCCGGAGAAAATTGTGCTGCAGGTAGACCATAAGCATTACCTGCCGCAAATACAGGAATTAACCCTAAACTACTCGCGAATCTTACCGCATCTTCTGCTGCGGGATTAGAAGGACATACGACGACACAACCCCAGCTATTATTAATTACATCTGCGCCTTTTTCAGCGGCATAATAAAACCCAGCATTAAGCGTTTCATCGTTGGAGTTTGATCCAAAACCTTTAATGGCCATGATCTTGGCATCTGGCGCGACACCAACTACACCTATATTATTATTGCGCACCGCAGCAATTGTTCCAGCCACGTGTGTCCCATGGTCTAATGACGCATTTAAGTTTTCATTGGTTGTCAACGTTGGCATTGGGTCATTGTCATTATCTGCAAAATCCCAGCCCATTAAATCATCGACTTTACCATTATTATCATCATCAACATCATTTAAATCACTGGTATCAAATTTGCCGTTTTGGTTTAAATCTTCACCTGGATTAATCCACATATTATTCGCTAAATCGGGATGATCATACTTAACACCCGTGTCATTGACCGCTACAACGATAGATTTTCCAGTAACAACATCTTTACCCGTTGACAAATTCCACGCTTCACGCGCTTTAATACGATCCAAACCCCATAAGGCAGAAACACTTGGGTCATTTACTTCAATAGGACCAACAGGTAATGGATTGATTTGCATGGTGTGATTTGGTTGGCAAAACTCCACTGCGCGATCTGAACCGAAATCTAAACATGCCGCACCAATATCTGAACCTGGTTTAATATTCAACAAATACGTGTTGTAAACATTCGGCGTTCTCACATTGTTACCTGCCCGCTTGGTGCGTTCAGGATAGGTAAGACGCATTATCTTAACCCATTCATTTTGCTTAACTCTTAAAACTTGAGGAGAAGGAAAAACACCAACACCGGAATTACCCACATTTTTCACTTCTTCGCTAAAGGGAGACATGGGTCTTGCGGTTGAAACTTCGTATTTCTTTAAAATGGCATTAAGGGTGTTGGAGGATTGAAAATTATCTCTAAATTTGACGATGATTTGATCAGCAACAATGACGGGTTCTTTTGGCGTAACTTCTTTAATCTCATCTCTTTCCCGCTTGGCATGGGCATTAAAAGATGCTAAACCCACCGCTAAAAGAACAGTTAAACAAGCCCCACGTAATACCCATTTGCTATTCATCATGTCATGATCCTTTTAAAAGTTAATGGCTACTAATTTCCGTAAATTGGCAAAATTTTAATAAATTTATATAGTATACCATATAAAGAAAGCGTTTTCCAGGGCAGGAGGTAAAAATGTCACCGTTGGCGTGTGAAAACTCAATATGTACCGGTTTTATATCCTAAGGTCGTGCTAAAGATGCAGGCGTGGTAGGGTTGGGGCGACTTAATGGCTGAGCTGGGGTTTCTACCGGCTCAGGAACAAGTGTACGGTCATTCTCAACGCGCTTGGTGGGGTCAATGGTTGGAGATGTAGTTGTAGGGCGAATAATACCTATTCTTCGTGGTTCTGTCACTTGGACGCCGCCTGCTTGAGAATTGGAAATTGTTTGATACATGAAGGCGTATTGTGGTTGTGGCACAGGTGTCGGAGGCGTGGTTGAACGCTGAATTGAACCTAACACATCCAATTTAATATTAATATAATTCGTTGTCCGTCCCCACGGTGAAGAATATACCGACCATCCTCCCGTATTACTCCATGTAAATGCCTCTTGAGGCGCCAGAGGCTGAACAGTCGTACTGGTGCACTCTTTAATCCGCTTATCAGCGCCTACCCACTTCGTACCGTTAATCACTTCTGGATCTTGGCTTGTATAAATACCTACCACACGATTAGAGCACACTTCCATCACTGTTTGAGGCGAAACAGCATTACCTTCATTGACGATTGTCATATTTAAACGTAATGGATCATTATCTACATTAACACTCCTGCTTTGATTGCGAGGAAGCAATGTAACGCTCTTCACTTTCAACGCAGGAGTACCTGTGGGTTGCAGTGGCGCTACGGTGATTTTAACGGTTTTGATATCTTTTAACCCTGTCGCATCCATTGCTTTAAATGCAACATTATATTCCCCATCGGCAACGTCGACACCTGGTGTCCAACGGAAAATTTTGCGTGTTGGCGTTTCAGTACTGATTAATGTTGCACCAGCAGGTGTTTCGCCATCAATTGTAATCGCGGATAAATTATCATTCGCATCGGATGCTGTAACACTAAATTCTACTAATTCTCCGACGTGGGTTTCTTTATTGGAGATGGCGGTTAAAATTGGAGCTTCGACGCTGACTAAATTTAAAGCGTCAAGAACGCAAATGGGATTGCCGTGGTCATCACTCTTGTCATTAAGCCTACATGTCTTTTTCAGCAAGTCTTTCACTTCACTGGCTTGGATACGACGAGGACTATTAGCATCTGGAACGTCTTTCATATTTTTAGATAAAAGCATAGCTACAGCACCGGTAACCCAAGGAGCAGCATGAGAAGTCTGTCCTCCTGTATCATAACTATTAATACTAAAACTTCCTGCAATTGCCACCCCTTGACCAATAGCCCAAGCTCCAATCTTAGTCCCAAAATTAGATGTAGAAGACTTTGTCTCATTATTTTTAAGAGAGCCAACAGCAATAACTTCACCAAAACTAGCCGGAACAATATTACTGACATCCAGGGGCACTCCTTTGTCATCTCCATTCCCTGCTGCAGCAACAAAAACAACTCCATGATTTAACGCATATTGGATAGCTTCTTTTAATTTATTATCTTCGAGAGCTCTAGCGCCACGGCTATAATTGATTACTTTCGCACCGTTATCAACCGCATATCTAATACCCTTTGCTTCAATATCTGAACCGCGACCATTCCCATCTGTTTCCCCACTCGTATCACTTCCCACTTGGACTAACATGATTTGAGCTTTGGAAGCCCCACCGATGGATCCCTTATTGTTATTACCTACAGATCCTACAACGCTAGTTACAGAAGTTCCGTGGCCAGAAAATTTTCTATAGATATTGTTAATCCCGTTTTCCGCTTCTTCACTATAAAAATTCCATCCCATCATATCGTCGACAAATCCATTGCCATCATTGTCAACCTTATCTTCAAATACAGAACCATACAAATCTTTTAACTGAATACCATCTTGGCCATCAGTATCACCTAAACCAGAAGCTATAAGCTCTTGCAACGTAATGCGACCATCCGCATTCGCATCGACACTAGCAGGAAACTCGCCTGGATTTAACCAAATATTATCTTGCAAATCTTCATGGTCCGCTAAAAAAGCACTGTCAAGCACTGCGATTTTTACTCCCTCTCCCATACTTTTTAGCCAAGCTTCATTGACAAACTGCATACGATCAAACTGACTTTTATTTACAGACTGCTTATATAAAGGATCATTAGGTGTTTCATCAGTAGGAAAAGAAAATGAAGAATAGATATAACTTGGCTGACAATACTCAATGGCGGGATCTTTTTTACAAGCTTCGAGAGCATTACTCAAATCACGCGAATTATTTAAATCTAAAACATAATCTCTCGATGAATTGACATTAACCGATGCCGCTGCTATTGATTTCCCCGTTGATTGTGATAAAGAAATAGTTGAAGAATCGGACTTAATAGATTTAATGGAAAATTTACGAGTAAAGGCGGGTAATTGATTTCTAGTAGATACTCTAGATACTTTCTGTAAAGAAAGCGTTTGCCCACTAGGCAAAGTTTTAGTGTCTTTTAATTTAAAGAGCAATCTGCCAGGGACAATATTAGCATTTTGTGACAAACGTTTAGTAATGGTAATTTTTTGACCAGATTCCGCAAAGACATGGGTGGGCATGAAGGAAAAGAGTGTAAAAATAAAAGCTATAGAAAGTAGATTGTTATATTTCATATTAGGCTCTTAAC
>CAYZPQ010000045.1:0-11998 GCA_964480185.1 uncultured Planctomycetales bacterium
TTTTGTATCAAGTGAGAGTTCAGTTTAACAATATCAGCGAAGACACTCAGGATATTTTACAAAAAATTGAATTGTATACGTCGAGGGAGAATTAGGTTATGGATTACCTCAATATTGGTATTATTGGGTATGGTGTTGTTGGTCAAGGTGTTGTCAAGATCCTTAAAAGCAAACGTAAGTTTTTAAGAGAAAAATACGATACCGACTTTGTTATTAAAGCCATCTGTGACCGCAGCATTACCAAAAAGCCAAGTCCAAGTTTAGATAATGCCTTAATCACAACGGATCATAATGCTATTTTAAATGACCCTAATATTCATGTGGTCGTCGAACTTATTGGTGGTATTAATCCCGCTAAAGATATTATCATGCGCGCTTTAAAAGCAAAGAAGCATGTGGTGACAGCGAATAAAGCCTTGATTGCGGAATATGGTTTAGAATTATTCAAAGAAGCCGATGCCAATGGCCGTAGTATTTTATTTGAATCGTCCGTCGGTGCAGGTATTCCCATTATTCGTACCATTACTGAAGGTATGGCAGGAAATAAGTTTAGTGGTGTTTATGGTATCGTCAATGGGACTTGTAATTATATTTTATCTGCCATGTCAAAAGGCAACATGACATTTGCGCAAGCCTTAAAGGAAGCGCAAGACAAAGGGTATGCGGAAAGCAATCCAACCTTAGATATTAGTGGGATGGATTCAGCTTATAAATTAGCCATTTTAGTTTTCTTAACCATGGGTAAATTGGTGAATGTGAAAGATATTCACGTCGAGGGAATTAGTAATATCTCCCATGATGATATTGAGTTTGCTCAGAGTTTGGATTTGGTGATCCGTTTATTAGCCATTGGTAAAAAAGTGGGCAATGACTTAGACGTGCGCGTGCATCCAACCATGATCCCGAAAGATCATGGGTTAGCCACGGTCAATGGTGTCGACAATGCGATCTCTTTAGATTGCGAGCCCTTAGGCGATATTTTTATTGAAGGTCAAGGCGCTGGTCAAAATACAGCGGCCATGGGTGTAATTGCGGATTTAATTAATTTAGGTATTCGTGTGGATGCACCGGCGTGTATTTGGGCCTTTAATCCTGCGGATGATGTGGTGAATTTACGCGTGCGTAAAATTGATGAAATTGAAACACGTTTTTATATCCGTTTCATGGTCATTGATAAGCCTGGTGTTTTAGCGACGATCACGACGGTATTAGGTAAACATAATATTTCAATTGCATCGGTGAATCAAAAACAAGAAAACAAAGGTTCAACAGTTCCTGTTGTTATGTTGACCCATAAAGCCAATGAGCGTGAAGTGCGTGAAGCGCTTGATGAAATCACAAGTTTAGCGGTTATTCGTAGCCGTCCAGTAGCCATACGGATGGAAAAGTTATGATCATGCGTTGGTCTGGTTTAATTAATCATTATCAAGAATATTTGCCTGTTACAAGCAAAACACCTGTGGTGACATTGCATGAAGGTAATACGCCTTTAATTCCAGCTCAATCATTAAGTGAGATTACGGGTTTACAGGTCTTTCTAAAATATGAAGGGTTAAATCCAACAGGATCTTTTAAAGATCGTGGGATGACCATGGCTATTTCCAAAGCTCATGAAAAAGGGGCAAAGGTTGTCATGTGCGCCTCGACCGGTAATACATCGGCGTCAGCAGCGGCTTATGCTGCCCGTTGTGGGATGAAATGCGTTGTCTTAATTCCGAATGGCAATATTGCCATGGGGAAATTATCGCAAGCCATGATTCATAAAGCGCAAGTCATTGCTATCGACGGAAATTTTGATGATGCGTTGAATTTAGTTAAAGATATTACTAAGAACTATCCCGTTGAATTGGTGAATTCGATTAATCCATTTCGTATTGAAGGTCAAAAAACAGCAGCGTTTGAAGTGTGTGATTTCTTAGGTGATGCGCCGGAATTTCATGCTATTCCCGTCGGTAATGCTGGTAATATTACGGCGTACTGGAAGGGATATAATGAATATAAATCAGCAGGCAAGTCACGTAGTTTGCCAACCATGTTAGGATTTCAGGCGGCAGGGTCAGCGCCTATTGTTTTAAATAAAGTTGTTGAGAATCCTGAAACAATCGCGACCGCTATTCGTATTGGAAATCCAGCGAGCTGGGCACAAGCGATCGCAGCGCGTGATGAAAGCAAAGGCGTCATTGAAGCTGTAACGGATGAAGAAATTTTAGAAGCCTATCATTTATTAGCTTCGACAACAGGTGTGTTTGTTGAACCTGCCAGCGCTGCACCAATTGCGGGTATTATTAAAAAAGCTAAGGCTGGCTATTTTGCCAAGCATAAGGGTGAACGCATTGTCTGTACGGTAACTGGTCATGGGTTAAAAGATCCTAAGACTGCGATGAGTGGTTTGCCTCAACCTCAAGTTGTATCGTCTGATCGTAAGGCCATTTTAAATTTAATTGGATTAGCATAAGCGTTATATGAAATACATTGTCTTAGTTCCAGATGGTATGGCGGATGAGCCTAATATGGCCATTGGCCAACGTACTCCTTTAGAAGAAGCACACACACCCAATATGGATTGGTTGGCGAGTCAAGGATTATCAGGAATGGTGCAAACAATTCCAGAAGGGTTGCCTCCAGGTTCTGACGTCGGTAATTTAGCCTTGATGGGATATAACCCTTTAAAGTGTTATAGCGGCCGTGCTCCTTTAGAAGCAGCGAATATGGGTGTGCTATTAGGTGTAAATGATATCGCCTTTCGTTGTAATCTTGTCACCATTGATAATGGCATGATGGCCGATTATAGTGCTGGGCATATTTCAAGTGAAGAAGCAGCGGTTTTAATTGCTGATTTAGGTCGTGCTTTATCAGAGATGGGTGTTAAATTTTACCCAGGTAAAAGTTACCGTCATTTAATGGTCATTACAAGCGCGCGTGTGGCTGAATTCAAAGCGATTAAAACGACACCACCGCATGATATTTTAAATAAATTTATTCAATCGTATTTGCCTCAAGGTCCTCAGCAAGAATTGCTCTTAGATTTAATGGAGAAATCAAAAGCTGTTTTATTGAAACATCCTATTAATCAAGAGCGCGTTAAACAAGGGCTTGCTCCTGCGACGATGATTTGGTTGTGGGGCCAAGGGGGTAAGCCACAATTACCTTTATTTAAAGATGTATTTGGAGTTTCAGGTTCAGTCATTTCTGCCGTTGATTTAGTCAATGGCATTGGGCGTTTAGCAGGGTTAGATGTGATTGATGTGCCTGGTGCCAATGGGTATTATGATACGAACTATGCAGGGAAAGCTGAGTATGGTTTGAATTCCTTAGCACAGCATGATTTCATTTATATACACATTGAGGCTCCTGATGAAGCGGGTCACAATGGTGATTGGGAAAATAAAAGAATTTCAATTGAGAAAATTGATGAGTTGGTTGTGTCGAAGATTATTGATTATGTTAAAGCGAATCCAGATACACGTGTGTTAATTAGCCCTGATCATCCAACACCCGTCGGATTAAGAACGCATACGCGGGATAGTGTTCCATTTATCTTGTATGGACCGGGCATTCCATCAAATGGTGGTTCCGGTTATAGTGAGTCAAAGGCAAAAGCTATTGGCAAAGTCGTTGATAGCGGAGAAGCATTATTAACATTGATGTTTAAAGTCTAAACAAAGGGAAGTCGATGAACAGAAAAACAGTGGTGATGAAGTTTGGTGGATCATCTGTCGCTAACATTGATCGTATTAAAAATGTAGCGAACCGTGTTGTAGCCTACAAAGACAAAAATACAGATATTGCTGTTGTTGTCTCGGCTCTAGGCGATACAACCGATGAGCTTGAAGCATTAGCTTTACAATTAAGTAAGAATCCTGCGGAGCGTGAAATGGATATGCTTTTATCCACCGGCGAGCAGATTTCCTGTGCATTACTTGCGATTGCGGTGAAAGAATTAGGAGTTGATGCTGTATCTTATACGGGTCGTCAAGTCGGGATTAAGACGGATAAGTCACACACTAAAGCGCGTATCATTACCATTGATGGCAAACGCATTCAAAAAGCGTTTAAACATAATAAAGTTGTTATTGTGGCAGGATATCAAGGTGTCAATTCCGAAGATGATATTACAACACTAGGTCGTGGTGGATCCGATTTAACTGCTGTAGCTTTGGCGAAAGCATTAAATGCGGATGTTTGCGAAATTTATACAGATGTCGACGGGATTTATACAACAGATCCTCGTTTAGTGAAAGAAGCACGTAAGTTAAAGACAATTACATTTGATGAAATGCTTGAAATGGCATCGCTCGGAGCTCAAGTCATGCAAGCACGTTCCATTGAAGTGGCCAAACGTTTTAATATTCCGTTACATGTGCGTTCCAGTTTTTCAAAGGAGAAAGGGACTATGATCGTGAAAGATAATGAAAAATTAGAAGAAATTGCAGTGCGTGGTATTACCTGTAATAAGAGTGAAGCAAAAATTACAATTTGTTCCGTGCCTGATAAGCCAGGTATTGCGGCTATTATTTTTGGTGAAGTATCTAAGCAAGGTATTAATGTCGACACGATTGTTCAAAATGTGCCACATGATAAATTATCTGATATTTCTTTTACCGTACCTAAATCAGATTTGACCAAAGCAATTAAGGCGACCCAAATTATTGGAAAGAAAATTGGCGCTGGTGAAATCTTAGAAGAAAAGAATATTGCCCGTGTTTCTATGGTTGGTTCAGGAATGAGATCCCATAGTGGTATCGCCGCAAAGATGTTTAAAACCTTAGCGGATAATCATATTAACATTGAAATGATTACTACCTCTGAAATTAGCGTGTCATGTATTATCCAACAAGATTTAGCGGATAAAGCAGTAAAAGCGCTGCACAAGGCGTTTAAAATGGAAAAAATCTAATATGTCTCAAATAATAATCTACGATACGACGCTACGCGATGGGTCACAGACTGAAGGCGTGTCGTATACAGTTAATGATAAAGTTAAAATCACGGCGAAGCTCGATGAATTAGGTGTACATTATATCGAGGGCGGTTGGCCGGGATCAAATCCTAAGGATAAAGATTTCTTTGCCATGATGAAGGGTAAGAAGCTTAAGAATGCCAAGCTCGCTGCCTTTGGATCAACACGCCGAGCCAATATTAAGCCTGAAGAAGATACGAATCTCAATGAATTAATTGCCTCTGAAACCCCGACAGTAACGATTTTTGGGAAGAGCTGGGATTTGCATGTCAAAGATGTGCTCA
Organism: uncultured Planctomycetales bacterium; assembly: GCA_964480185.1. Lineage (GTDB taxonomy): Bacteria > Omnitrophota > Gorgyraeia > Zapsychrales > Fredricksoniimonadaceae > CAYZPQ01. Next base: position 5,245 of record CAYZPQ010000045.1, read on the forward strand.
AGACAACGCTCGATGAAAATTGCGCGATGATTTCTGATTCCATTACATTTTTGAAGAAACATAAACGTGAAGTATTTTATGATGCCGAGCATTTCTTTGATGGTTATAAGAATAATCCAAGCTATGCGCTTAAGACATTATTGGCAGCCCAAAAAGCCAAAGCGGATTGCATTATTTTATGCGATACCAATGGTGGGACTTTGCCGGATGAAATCACTGCCATCGCCAAAGAAGTAAGAAAAAAAATTAAAACACAATTAGGTATTCATACGCACAATGACCAAGGTTTAGCTGTGGCTAATTCATTAGCGGCCATTAAATCAGGATGTGTTCAAGTTCAAGGGACATTTAATGGTTTAGGAGAACGTTGTGGGAATGCGGATTTGTGCACGATCATGGCGATTTTGCACACGAAGCTTAAGATGAAATCTATTCCTGATAGCAAAATTAAATTATTAATGGATGCGTCTTATTACATCAGCGAGGTTAGCAATTATAATTTAACCAGCAATCATCCTTTTGTGGGCCATTCTGCGTTTGCCCATAAAGGTGGCGTGCACATTGATGCCATGTTAAAGAATCCCATGGCCTATGAGCATATCAAGCCTGAGCTTGTTGGGAATCATCGCCGTTTGTTGACGTCTGAATTGGCTGGTAAAATGCCAATTATTCTTAAAGCTCAAAAGATGAATATTAACATTGATAAGAATTCTCCAATTGCGAAAGAAATCATGAAGGAATTGCAGGAGAAGGAATATCAAGGCTATCAATTTGAAGGTGCCGATGCGTCTTTTGAATTATTCATGAAGCGTCGTCTTAAATTATATGAACCTTTTTATTATTTAGAAGGTTTTAAAGTGTATACCGAGCGTCGTCTTGATGGATCTGTCGGTGCTGGGGCGACTGTGCGTCTTAAAGTGAATGGGCATGATGAAATGGCGGCTGTGGAAGGTAATGGTCCGGTTGAAGTCTTAGATCGGGCATTACGGACAGCGTTGTTACGCACATACCCAAGTTTAAATGATATTCATTTATCGGATTATAAAGTACGTGTCTTGGATACTAAGGCTGGGACAGGTGCCCGTGTGCGTGTTTTAATTGAATCGCATGATCAGCATGATAGTTGGACCACCGTCGGTGTGCATGACAATGTTATTGAAGCCAGCTGGGAAGCATTGGTTGATTCAATTGAATATAAATTGCTTAAAGAAAAAAAGTAAATGAATCTCGATTCAAAATATAGTCCCGCGCAAACGGAAGATAAGTGGTTGGCATTTTGGAAAAAGCATCAGGTGTCGCATGCGACGGTTGATGCGTCCAAGAAGCCTTTTACTGTTGTAATTCCTCCGCCTAATGTGACAGGTATTCTTCACATGGGCCATGCCTTAAACAATACCCTTCAAGATATTTTGATTCGGTATCAACGGATGCAAGGTAAAGAAGCCTTGTGGATTGTTGGGACGGATCATGCCGGTATTGCAACGCAAAACGTTGTTGAAAAACAATTAGCTAAAGAAGGCAAGCGTCGTCAGGATTTTACCCGTGAAGAATTTTTAACCAAGCTCTGGGCGTGGAAAAAAGAATACGGCGATACGATTATTCATCAATTGGAAAAGCTGGGTAGTTCCTGCGATTGGGAACGCCAGCGTTTTACCATGGATGATGGGTATAGTGAAGCGGTTAAAGAAACATTTATTCGTTTGTACCGCAAGGGCTTGATTTATCAAGGCCAGTACATTATTAATTGGTGCCCACGTTGTCAAACAGCCTTGGCTGATGAAGAAGCTGAGCATAAAGAAAAGAACGGTAAGATTTATCATATCCGTTATCGCTTAAAGTCCAAACCTAATGAGTACCTTGTCGTTGCAACGACACGCCCTGAAACATTCTTAGGTGATACAGCCGTGGCGGTAAATCCGACGGATGAGCGCTATAAACATTTAATTGGTCAAACATTAGTTCTTCCTTTAATTAATCGTGAGATTCCTATTATTGCAGATGACTTTGTCGCTGTTGATTTTGGAACAGGTGCGGTCAAGGTTACGCCAGCCCATGATCCTAATGATTTTGCCATGGGCTTAAGACATCAATTGCCCATGATTAATGTCATGCATCCAGATGCACGCATTAATGACAATGGCGGCAAATACAGCGGTTTAGATCGTTTTGATGCACGTAAACAAATACTTGCTGATCTTGAAGCTTCAGAAGATTTGGTCAAAGTTGAAGATCATAAGAATTCCGTCGGACATTGCTATCGCTGTGACACCATTGTTGAGCCTTATTTATCCAAACAATGGTTTGTGAAAATGAAACCATTGGCAGAGCCTTCTTTAAAGGCTATTCAAGATGGCACATTAAAAATTCGTCCTGAACGTTTTGAGAAAGTCTACATCAATTGGATGGAAGGTATACGCGATTGGTGTATTTCCCGTCAGATTTGGTGGGGACATCGCATTCCAGTTTGGTATGATGATCAAGGTAATGTCTTTGTCGCGCACAATGAAGCCGAAGCGAAAGAGCAAGCTCGTGCCAAACATGGTAAGGATGTAACATTACGACAAGATAACGATGTGTTAGATACATGGTTCTCCTCGTGGTTATGGCCATTTGCCACATTAGGTTGGCCACAACAAACACCTGATCTTAAATATTTTTATCCAACTAATTCTTTATTTACTGCCTCTGAAATTATTTTCTTCTGGGTCGCGCGCATGGTGATGGCAGGATATGAATTCATGGGCCAAGCACCATTTAAAGAAGTTTATATTCATGGCACCGTGCGTGATAGCAAAGGACGTAAAATGTCGAAGTCCTTGGGTAATGCACTTGATCCATTGGAAATTATTAATGAATATGGGGCGGATGCCTTGCGTTTTAGTTTGATCATTAATTCCGGACAAGACATTTACATTTCTAAAGAGAAATTTGAAATTGGCCGTAATTTTGCTAATAAAATTTGGAATGCCTCACGGTTGATTTTAATGAATTGCCAAACTGCATTAAATGACACAAATCCTCAGAAGCTCGACGTTAAGAATTTAGACTTACCATCCCGTTGGATTATTGGACGCTTAGAAGAAACAGTTCAAAAGGTAGGGCAAAGTATTGAAGCCAGCCGTTTCTCTGAAGCTGAAGGGTTGGTTCAAGATTTCTTCTGGGGAGATGTGTGCGACTGGTATTTAGAATTGATTAAAGCGAAGTTTGATCAAGCTGATATTCAACGCTGTGCACTTTATATTTTGACGAACTCCTTAAAATTAATTCATCCTTTTATGCCGTTTGTCACCGAGGAGATTTATAGTAATTTAAAAACCAAAGATCTCTGTTTGACCAAAGCCTCATGGCCAGTGATTGATGCCACATTGATCGATAAAAAGGCTCAAGCCCAAATGCAAGTGATTGTGGATGTGATTACATCGATTCGCACCATTCGCACGCAATGGAATATTAAGCCTAATCAAACATTAAATGCCGTGATTGTGCCTGATGATAGTGTGCTTGTCGAATTACTCAAGGCCAATGAAGGGGATATACAGCGTTTATCTCGCCTGGAATCATTAACCATTGGTAAGGGATTGGCGGCTGTTAAAGATGCGGCCACAGGATTTGTAGGTACAACCAAAGTATTTATTCCTTTAGAAGGTATTGTTGATTTGCAGTCGGAGAAAAAGCGCATGAGCCTCGACTTAAATCAAAAACAGAAATCGATTGAAGGTCTGCAAAGTCGTTTAGGCAATGAAGCCTTTGTGGCTAAGGCTCCAGTTGATATCATTGCTAAAGAAAAAGAACGCTTAGCAACATTGACCAAAGAAGTTAGCGAATTAACCCAAGTCCTCGCCAATATTGCATAAACCATGAAAAGATTTATCTTTGAGCGTACGCAATTAATGCCCATACCCTTAGAGCAAGCATGGGCATTTTTTTCTAATCCAGTCAATTTAGCCAAAATTACGCCTGCCTCTTTAGATTTTAATATTGTCAGTAAAGTTCCAGAACATATTTATAATGATTTAAAAATCGAATACACGGTGAAACCTTTATTAGGGATACCCATGACATGGATTTCTTTAATTAAAGATGTCGATAGTCCTTATCAATTTGTCGATGAGCAATTAAAAGGTCCTTATGCCTATTGGCATCATGTGCATATTTTTTCTAAGGTAGAGGGTGGCACCATGGCGCGTGATATTGTGACCTACAGTGTGCCATTTGGAATATTCAGCACGTTTATTCAAGCGTCAATTGTGGCACCAAAATTAAATGAAATATTTGAATTCCGACGACAAACAATCGAAAAGCTATTTGGTAAAATGCCTAACCATGAACACGCTTAATTTAAAAAACGTAGTTACAGCAATTCTAAAAGAAGATATAGGTCGAGGCGATATTACGACTAAAGCTTTAGTGAAGTCAACCGATAAAGTGCAGGCAGATATTATTGCCAAAGAAGCCGGTGTGATTTGTGGCTTAGCCATTGTGAAAGAGATTTTTCGTCAATTAAATCCACGCATCACCTGCCGATTGTTAGTGCGTGATGGGCAAATTGTTAAGCCCAATACAATTTTAGCGCATCTTTATGGAGCTGCAGATTCCATTTTGACTGGAGAACGAGTTGCTTTAAATTGTTTGTCATTATTGTCTGGTGTAGCGACCGCAACTCAGCGCTACGTGAAGGCCATTAAGCCTTATCAATCACACATCCTTGATACACGTAAAACGTTGCCACTTTTTAGAGAATGGCAACGCTATGCAGTTGCGTGTGGTGGGGGAGTAAATCACCGGTTTGATTTATCAGCCATGGCCATGATTAAAGACAATCATCGTCAGATGACGCGACATCAGCATATGACGTTGGCAGATGCTGTTAATCGTATTCACACAAAATTTCCCGGCAAAAAAATCGAATTAGAAATTGATAGTCTTGCTGAATTAGACGAGGCTTTGGCAACGCGCGCCGATATTATCTTACTAGATAACATGTCAGCCCTTGACGTGAAAAAGTCAGTCCTTAGACGCAATCGCCTCGGCAGTAAAAAGTTATTAGAAGCTTCTGGAGGAATCACGCTTTCCAATGTAAAATCATATGCAAAAACCGGTGTTGATCGAATTTCGATCGGAGCACTTACTCACCACATTAACGCATTGGATATATCATTAGATATTATCTATCACGCATGATCAATTTTGTTGTTTTCCTTTTTCTTACCCTAGCAGGGGTGGCCTTTGCCCAAGAACAGAATGATTTTCAACCGGCAGATGTGGCCTCTGGTGTTGCTTTTGATGATCGGGCATTGCTCGAGGGATATGCGCAACGTTACAGTGAAGAGCCTCAAGATATTCTCTTACGCATGATTGAGGATGATGCCTTAGGCGATTATAAGTGTGCTGCGGCTGTCCGTGTTTTTAAAGTCAATTTTGCCGATCAATTATTAGCTGCAGATAAGCCTGGGGTCATTAAGATATTATGGCATCGGCTTAATCATACAGACTCTGCGTTTGTGCAAGTTGAAATCATGCATACTTTAATTATTATTGACCGTTACCAATATTTTGAAAATATGGTCCAAGGCCTTATTTTAAAAATGGACCACTACAATCAAGTTGTCAGTGATTTAAGCTATCTTAATCTCCTTGAAGTGACCAAATCTTCTAGCCGCACCAGAGAAGCGCGTATCGTTTTTACCGTGCTTCGGAAAACGCTTTTCCTATCTAAAAACAAGCTCGCCAAGATCAAAGAACCGGATGCCAGATTAAGGCATAAATTAGACATGTTACGCTGGTCCATTAAGATTTTAGGGACCCAAGAATTAAAGCGTTTACCGTCTGAAGTTATCGGTTTACTGTAAAAAAATTTTTGTATAAAAAAAGCACATACCTTGTGGTTTTTTGTATCGAAGTAGTATATGCTTGATACAGGAGCCTTGATAGAGGTATGAGGGACTAAAACGGAGATACTGACATGTCACACAAACCATTTCATTCATGGATTTTTACTTTTTTAATTGGTGGGATTTTTTTAATACCGGGAATGGCGCGCGCGACTGATGCCACTGTTTCCGATGCCACATTAGCAATCTCTCCAACATCCACATCCATTCCTCAAAGTAAAGTTTTCGATGTCAAAATCACTCTATCAAATCAACGCCCTGTGTATGCTTTAAAATTTGATGTGAATTATGATGCTGAATTATTGGCGTCTCCGGTGACGGGTGGGGGAGTCTCGCTTGGTACAGCTTCGGCCGGCTGGCAAATACTTTCTAAAAATAAAAGTAACGGGGTGGTCACCATTGGTCTTTATAATGCCACACCTTTAGCGATTAGCAGTTCTTCAACCTCAACCCATGAGGTTGTCAGTATTAGATTTACGTTATTAGGTTCAGCTCCATTAAATAAATTGCCAGGGACAATTAGTTTATCGAATGTTGAAATTGAGGAAGATTATTTAGCCGCCGCGAATGCGCGATCTGCAACGTTTAATTACACCTTACCGGCACCTGTTTTAAATGCCATTGGAAATAAAGAAGTTACTCAAGGTGGTTCGTTCACTTTCAATGTTTCCGCCACAGATCCTTCAAATTTAGCCCTTACTTTTACAACATCGACCTTGCCAAGTGGCGCTACTTTTACGGCGACAAGTGATCCAAAATCTAAGCTCTTTACATGGACGCCAACTGCGGCCCAGGTAAGTGCAACACCGTATTCTGTCACGTTTACAGTATCCAATGGCTCTTCAACAGATTTTGAAACGGTG
>CAYZPQ010000045.1:12008-13116 GCA_964480185.1 uncultured Planctomycetales bacterium
GACATTAAAGGTGAATGCTGCGGTAAATAGAGCTCCTGTGGCAACAGCCGCCACTGTCTCTGTGACAAACGGAGTGGCCACCATTACATTAGCAGGGACTGATGCGGATGGAGATGCATTGACCTATGCCATTGCAAGTAAGACAGGGTTAGCCTACGGGACATTAAGTGCTATTGCAAATACCAAGGTTGTGACGTATACGGTGACAGGGAAGCCTGCAATTGCAGTGGCTGAAACATTTACATTTACCGTCAGTGATGGCAAGTTAACCAGTGCGCCTGCAACGATCACTATTAATGTGCCAGCCTATGTGAATAAAGCTCCTGTGGCGACAGCGGCGACAGTGTCTGTTACCAATGGCGTTGCTGCTATTTCATTAGCAGGGACAGATCCTGATGGGGATACATTGACCTATGCGATTGCTAGCAAGACAGGTTTAGCTTATGGGACATTAAGTGCGATAGCCAATACGAAAGATGTCACCTACACCGTTACAGGTAAGCCCGCAACTGCAGTGGCTGAAACATTTACATTTACCGTCAGTGATGGCAAGTTAACCAGTGCGCCTGCAACGATCACCATTAATGTGCCAGCGTATGTGAATAAAGCACCTGTGGCGACAGCAGCGACAGTATCTGTTGCTAATGGCGTTGCCAATATTTCATTAGCAGGGACAGATCCTGATGGCGATGCATTGACCTATGCGATCGCAACAAAAACAGGTTTAGTCTACGGGGCATTAAGTGCGATATCGAATATAAAGGATGTTACGTATACCGTCACAGGTAAACCAGAAACTCCGGTTGCTGAAACATTTACATTTACCGTCAGTGATGGCAAATTAACCAGTGCGCCAGCGACGATCACCATTAATGTTCCAGCTTATATTAACAAAGCGCCTATTGCGACTGCTGCGACAGTATCAGTTGTCAATGGTGTTGCCACAATTACTTTAGCGGGGACAGATCCAGATGGGGATACATTCTCTTATGCTGTCGCTGATAAATCAAAATTAGCGTATGGGACATTAAGTGCAATATCGAATGGCAAAGTGCTTACGTATACAGTGAACACTCGTCCAGAAATTGCTGTTACCGATACATTTACA
>CAYZPQ010000046.1:0-13041 GCA_964480185.1 uncultured Planctomycetales bacterium
CAATTTCTGGAGTTTGAGAGGTGTTTGGAGAAGTCGTTGTATCCACAGTAACAGTAAAAATTGAAGTTAAGGATGACTCTATAGAAGCATTTGGACCAACTTGAGTCTCTTCAATTGGCAAGGTGAAAATGGTTGTAGTACCCACACTAAATGTAAGCGGAGTATTTGCAAAATCAGCTATATTTGTTCCAACATCTCCAGTACAAGGAGAATTTGAACTACAAGTTACAGGTATCGAATAGCTACCGTTCAAATAGATATTCGGAGTAAATGATAAGGTTTGATCCTTAACTGTGGAAGGAAAGCTCATTGCAATTGTTTGGCCAGTCATTTGAGTCATATTAGTCATAGCAAATTCAAGCGATATAATCCCCGTATAATTAATATCAATTGTCTGTGCCTGTGTAGTTGCATTATTTGAAGTTGCTGAGAATAAAGAGGTAGTTGGCGGCTTAGGAAATTGAATTGTTGTGCTGCCGTCAAATTCCAATGAAAAAAGCACTGGTGATGTGGTGAAATTTGTATCACCATAAAAATTAATTGTTACAGGAGCTGCTACAGTGGGTAGCGCTGCTAAAGAGAGCCCAACAGTAATTTCAGTGGTGCCAGAAGAGGAAATTGTATAGGATCCTACAGATATCGCATTACCCTTTGAATCAATAAAATATGTGGCATCCGTAACCTGCATATAAATCGGTATCGTTACGTATTGAGTTGGAGAAAATGTTAATACAGTAAGCCCTGAGTAAGTGATAGTTAAAGCTAAATCACCACCTAGCGTAATTGCTGGAGAAAATAATGGATTTGGCGTCCCAGAAACACTCGTCGTTGTAGAAAAGTCGACACTAAAAAGAGGTGCTGAACTAGCACTTGAACTAAGTGCGTTAAATACTCTGGTTGTACCATATAAAGCTGGATAATTATTTATATATGACCAACACTGCATACTAGGACACCCTGTAACCATTTGATATCCTGAATTCTTAACAAAAGTTAAGTATGGACCAATTAACATCAAGCTACCATCAGTTGAAAGAGCCTTCATGAAAATGATTTGACCAGCAACGAGACCTTTTAGATTAACACTAAGTGCCCAAAGCCAATTATATGTGATCGTTAATGTAATGATCGGATTATAAGCGTTATTAGAACTAAGTGCAACTGCATAAAATTGGTTCACTTCATAATTAGCTGGCAAAGTAGCTGAAATTTGATTAAATTGGAGACTAAATGAAAGCCGTGTGAATGTAGTTGGCATTGGTAAATTTTCACTAAATACAGCGTTAGTATTCGATATACCATTGCCCATTTTTGTGCCAGTGTATAAAACATTTTGCCCAGAAACTCCAGTTGCACGGGGTATTATATAGCTACCATTTGAATACCCTATATTTTTAGAAGCAGGAGAAGCCGTAAAATTTACTACTTCCGGCATTTTACTATCTATTTCAGCAGGAGTATAAATTGTAGCAATATTAAACCCCTGAATAACCGGCATCACAAAGCCCGTTATATTAACCACAAGATCCGTCGTGCCACTCATAGTAGCAGTTGCACCATTACTAATATAAGGAGCAAGTACCGTTGGTGTTTGTGTGCTAGTAAGATTTGCAAGCCACGGAATCTGAAAAACAGGCACAAAATTTGGCCCATCCTTAAAACCAATTGCAAAAACACCCGGATCACTCAAGATATCATTAACAGTCCCCTTCCATCCAGTATTGCCAGAAGATAAAGGATACCCTAAACCCGGAGCATAAGTTACAGTTGTAGTTGGCGCCAAAAAGCAAGAATAGATACCTACATATAACTGATCAGTAAAACTGCTCACATTAAAAGTTATCGAATTTAGAGTCATAGACACCCGCCATTAAACCATTTACATTCAAAACAGCGCATAATAAAAACCAATTATTAATAATTATTTATGCAATTAATTATTCTTTTTAGTTTATTATACACGAATCGCACATTATATGGGGGTCAGACGTCACTATCTCACGATTTGTTCTAGGGGTCAGACGTCACTATCTCACGGTTTGCATCTTTAAGAACTTTTGCCTTCATTTTTTTAATCTCTTTCTCGAAAGTTTCTGAACTATGCTCTCTCTCGTAAAATCTAGAAAGCAACATGCTTATAGCGTTTGGACTTCTATTCAATCTTGTCGCAATTTCAATTACAGGAACTTTGCCTTCATTTACAGCAATAGCAGAAATCATTGCCCTGCCATACGAACATTTATGTGATCTATTTTCTGACATAATATCTTCTTTTTTAAGGTCAAACTCTTTGCATACAGCATCAATAATAGACTCCAATGATAAAGTCTGTTTAGACAGACTCACCTGCTTTCGTCTAATTGAATTGAGAAAGTCCTCATCGCCAAGTACCTGCCCATCTTTGAGTTATTTCTAAGAATGTCTAACACCTCTGGTGATTCAATTTCATGTACATACGCAGAATATAATGCGATCGCTTCTCCTCGATCTTCCGAAAATTGGGAAAGGGCAAAAGCACAATTTAGCCAAGCGATCTTACTCCGATCTAAAAATACGTTGTGACTTGACCATAGGTACTCTCCCGGAAAATTTGTCATTCCTGCGCGCACCGGATTTCTATGGATGTATCGAAGTAACTGTTTAAAATACTTCTCATCTTGAACCAAAATTGCTTTAAACCGGCCTTGGAACAAATGCCCTACTGTCTTATTCCTACGATTAATTTTCTGACTATATCGAAACGTAATATTTTGCATAATTTTGGAAAGAGATATCTCACCCACCTGAATTATTAGATGAACATGATTATCCATAAAGCAATAAGCATGAATTTGATGACCAAACCGCTCAATCCCCTCCTGCATTAAATACAACATACTATATCTATCTCTATCCGAAAAGAAAATGTCCCCACCATGATTCCCCTTCAAAATCACATGATAAAAACATCCCGTACTATGATATCTTTTTCGTCTTGCCATTTTTTTGTCCCTTTTTTGAAAAAAGAAAGCATAAAGTAATTTTAAATTTATTGTAAATAAAAACCGTGAGATAGTGACGTCTGACCCCTAGTTAAAACCGTGAGATAGTTACGTCTGACCCCCAGTTAGGAGGTTGTGAAGGGCAGGGTTATTGTGGCTTTTAACGAATCAGTATAATTTAATGTGTTTTTAATGGCGAAGGCTAGGGTGCCGGATAGAGTGATATAGGGAGATTGCGAGCTGTTTGTTATGGTTACTGTACTTAGTTTTGTTGTGTCTATACTTGCGCCTTCTATTGTGCCTGATAGAATTGGGGTTGATAAAAGATTAGGATTTAAGGTATAGACGGATTGTTGATTGGCAGCAGTAAGTGTGCCATTGATAGTAAATGATATAACAGTCGCATTATTATTGGTCACGCTGATTGTGCCATTTTGGATTCCATTGATTCCGGTCGGAATAGTCAAGTTATTTTTCGCTAAGACAAATGTGAAGGTAAAGTCCGTTCCGTTAACTATTCCATTGTTTGGATTTTGCGTGTCACTTGGGATTTGAAATGCATCATTATTAAATACGTAGTACGGATATAAATTGATGCTATCGCTTGATATCAAAGTAAGGTCTAGTGTCATTGCGGCAGTAGCACGTGTTATACTCATTGACAATGTGTTGCCAGTTACTGCGGATCCTGAAATTGCCCCTGAGGGAAGAGATTTAGCCGAAGGATATGTATATGCACTAAACGGATAAAAATTTTTAGAATTCAGCTCCACACTTGTAGGGGGTTGGTCTGCTTCTTGATCTATTGTTATGGTCATATTTCCTGTAAGTTGATCTACAAATTCCGATGAGGCACCAAGCGATACTATAGTAGGAGAGACTCCTAATGCTGACGGATTATTTGATATCAACGTTAACAATGGGTTATTCGATTTATCCACAATCGATAAATTTAGAGTAGATTGCTGTTCTGATATCCATTGCAATGCAAAAGCATCATTTTTCTTAGAAGTAGGAGTAGAATCAGGCCACCCTCTAGTATTTTTCGATGTGATAACGCTTACTGCAGGGCTTTTCACATATACTACAAGCGATGGCGGTGTAGTAGTTGGATCCAAATATATAAAGTTCGATGGCGCTCCACTATCTTGAACAATCTGTGTTAAACCGCCAGTAAAACTTGCAGTAATCGTATTAGCATAGGAGCCAATAGCAATGGAACATGTAGTATCTCCGCCTGTAACTGCGCAGCTTGCTGTTGCTGAAATTCCATTTTGAACTGTTACTTCCGTATTAGCCCCATTAAAATTAATCGTAAAATTAGCTGTGTTACCCACATTAGTAAATAATTGACTACCAGTGAGAGTAAATCCTCCTGCAAGTGTCGCAGTACATGGAGAAGTTAAGTTTGTAGGAATTTGATAAGGTGACGAGGTAGTAGGAGCTGTTAAGCATGCGTCACTATTAGTAAAATCCGTAACACTCATTGCCCCAGGAATATTAATCGGAAAGGCTGAGGTGTTTAAAAATGTGATCGTAGTGCTGTTTGCATTCGGAGTCTTTTGTGAAATAGGAACTGTACTGCCTGTTGAAGAATACGTTGGGGAAATACCATAACCTTGCTTGCTTTGTGATGATATAGTTGTATTTGAAAAATTCAATGTTAATGCTACAATAGTTGGAGTAGAACTATCATAAAAATCTACTGATGTTGGGACAGCAGCCTTTAGTGTTCCAACAGTCCCTTTAAATGGTGAAGTACTGCTTACTGACCCTGAAACACCACTTAATGTAAATGTAAGTGCATCAGTTGCAGTGCTTAAAATCTCTATTGCCTGCGGAGCAATCGTCACTTCATAACTTGTATTAGTATTTCCCAGTCCTGTCGTTACTTGTACAAACGTATTTATAATAGAATCTGATATCGAATTAAAATTGATAGAAAAATTAATTTCACCACTCCCACCAGTGAAATCTATCTTCCCTAATGAATTCATTGTACAACCAGCTGAAGTTGAGCAAGTCGTTCCTGTTACTATTCCTGTTCCTTTTCCTGTAAATGTATAGAATGTTGTATTTGTAAAATTAATCGTGTACGTTATGGGCGCAGTATAGAAAACTGAAATCGTATTATTAGAAATGGTAGTGTCCATATATTCAGAAGCAAAATTAGTAATTAATTGATTTATAAAATCAATTGAAAAGACAGAGTTCTTATATGCGCTGTCATCTGAAATATTTAGAAGGTTAGCATTCAAATAACTTCCTAGTGAAGTTGCTTGGTTATAAGATACCGGCGTATTACTTCCTATATAAAGAGTAGGAGGAGGAGTAACATTTGCATTAAATGTAAATGTTCCTATATCAAATTCTAAATTATATTTAGGGCTTGTCCCTGAGGGAGTTGCAGAGATATTTAAAGCGCTCACTATGCTAGTACCAGCAATAGCAACTGATACAGTAAATACTGTTTGCGGCGAAAGGGAAGTGCTTTGTCCATTAAACGTTAATGGAGTAATCGGATTTATCGGGCTATATGGTGACGGCACAGTGGATGCAAGAGTTACCTGGCATCCGCTTGTTGTATTTGCCGGTATTATCATTGGTCCAGTTCCGGTTAAGCACCCAGGAATCGAAAAATGATCAGAAACAGTAGCCGCAATTTCAATCGGATAAGCTGTTTTGTTAATAAAATTGACAGTAGTAGGCACTGCAACAGGCGTATAGGTAATTGTCATTATAGTATTGGAGTTTACAGCGCCTGAGAATGCAACGCTGTATGGACCATTAGTGACAGACGTGCGAGTATTAAAATTATCAATCGGGATAGTAAAAAGAAGTGTGCTATTTTCATCTTTAAATGGAATCGATGTCATCGAAGCAAGAGTAGCAATATTTCCAGAGCAAAAACCAGCAGAACCTATGCATGATTTATCAATTGTATATCCAGATGCAGTATAATCTACATAGCCTTGAAGCGCATTCGCATCTCCTGTATCCATATAAATTGTCGTGGCAGAACCAGTTACTGGCGAATAAACAAATTCAAGAGTTGCGTAACTAAACGCAACAGTATATCCACCAGTAACAGGCGTTACTAAAGCAACTGCATTCCATTGCTGAACCTGAGTTATTGATGCACCAAAAGTAATAGGAATACTAATGTCACCACTTGCTGCCGTAAATGTTTGCGCGCCTGTTTTAATAGTTAAATCTACTGAGCAAGTGGATGGCGTTCCATCAGTTGGAATTGACGAAGTACAGGTCCCAAAAGACGCAGGAGGTGAAATCGGATAATAGGTATTATTCTGAAAGGTAATGGTACTCACAGAGGACACTGTCACTGTATAACTATTTCCCGATTGCGTAGGAGTTACCGTATAGTCAGATGCACCAGTTGTACAACTACCCGTAAGAGGTGATGCAGAAAAATTTACACTACATGTAAAGTCCGTAGCTGTTAAAGTAATATTGGTAAGCGCTACTCCGATAGAAACAGAACATGTCAGATCGTTCGCTGCGCAAGAAGTAAACCCTGCATATCCCCCTATAGTAATAGCTTCAGCTGTATTATTTGCAATTGTAAGAGTAGCTGGAGGAATAACATCTAAGCTATTAATTGTAGGAAATACGAGTGTATAAGTAGGTTGTCCTCCCCCTCCTCCAAAAGTTAACGTTTCAATTATGTTTGTTGGCGTACTCGTAGAATTAACAAACTGACCCGTTTTCCAATCAATAGTTACTTGACCGCGATTATTTAGATCAGCAGATACTAAGGTAATCTGTTCTGGAAGGTTAGAAGAGTTGGCTGTTACCGTAGTAAATAACCCACCTCCTGCAAAAGTAAAGTTATCACTCGTAGGGCTCCATACAGCGTTGCTAGAAAAAGCATCAAACACTTTTTCAGCAAGAGAAACTTCTAGTGTATATAGTAAATTGGCAGATTGAGAATTATAGAGATAAATGGCTGTGATGTCTTCATTCTTATATCCAAAATTAACTGTACAAAAACCGTTTACAATTCCGCAGGATATAGCGAATATGAAATCACTTGTGGAGCACAAGCATTTACTAATATCTGAAATAGTAAATTGGCAACCGTCTAAAATCATTCCCTTTGTCCCTTCGTTTACAACGACATGATCACGAGATTGATCACCAGTCAAAGTAGCTGTAAAGCTTGCAGGAAAACTACTCTTATACTGAGCTATTACATTTTGCGAATTTGAACTGATTATTAGCGCTTTTACAGAATTATTATCCTGACCCTCTACTAATCCAGGTGAATAAACTGTATACTTAGACTGCGAGCACGACATTATCGGATCAGGTGAAATCGGAATATCCGTAAAAATGTTATACGGTGTATTGTTATTAAACACTATTGCATTCTGCTTAGCCGTAGATTCTGGAATTGTTAGGGAATATGTTCCTACTGTTGCAGGATTTGCAATAGGTGGCGCATATCCCGCATTTATAATTGGAGGAGCTGAGCCATATCCCCCACAAGAATAGGAAAATAAGGCAGGCGCAACACCTTCAATAACTGTAAGATAGATCCAATTATTATTAGTGTCAGTAAAAACAAACTTATTAGACGTTGTATCCCACACAGGAGCTAGAAGGTCAGAAAATTTATCCTTGGATGGAATATTAATTGAGCACCCTGCAGGAGCACTACAAATACTACCAGATATAGTATATGTTCCATCATCTGGGTTATAAGTAATCCCTTGGGGTGGTGCTGGTGCTACTGGTACCACCAGTACTGTATTGTCAAAACGACTGTATGTCATAGAAAGCGTGACATCACTTCCCGTGCTGTTAATAATAGTCATTGTTTGACCAATTATAGGTGGAGGCGGAGCAGGTTTTGAATTATCTGTAAGACCAAATGAGTAGGTAAGTGATGTCTGATCAAAACTGCTTGAAACTGAAAAATCCTTAGATGCTGTAGCAGGAGTAACGGTTGGCGCACTTCCTGCCGTAAAGCTAACATTTATAGTACCAGTAGAGGTGCCTGGCGCAGGGCCATAAGAACCTGTAAAGGTAAACGTAGATCCACAACTGGTAATAAAATCATCTACAACAGCTGTTACTACCAAAGGTGTAGTAAGAACAGTAGCAGGACTAATGAGGATAGTATTTGTACCAGAGGTCAGAGCACCGCTCGGACTAGACGAAGAGAAAAATTTTGAGGTATCAGTACCAGTAGCAAATGTAAACACCATGGAATTCAATGTGTCATTTGTAAATACAACGGTTGCGGTTGACACGGTAATTGTATAAAGAGCGCCACTACTAGTAATACTTGCGGTATAAGCTGCTTGATTTGATCCGGATCCAGCATTTGCTTTGCCGCTACCTAAATCGATTGCAAATATAAAATCAGTGCCACCTGTTGGCGAGTCACCTTTTAACGAGTCACTGGAAAGAGGGATGGATGTCATTTGAATATTAGACGAAGTTGCTCCAGCGGGTACGGTAATAGCTGGAATTCCCCCAATTGTTCCGGTAATTGTATCTTGCGTGTTGTTAATAATAAGAACCTGAGGAAGAGAGATCGCAATTGTTGTATCTGGAACAGCAGTAAAGTCTGCTACAAGAGTGAAAAATTTCTGATTAGGATAAGCACCATTAGTAACACTTCCGTTGCCCAAATCAATTGTGTAAAGAAAATCCTCTGCAGTAAGTGTAAATTGAGAATTTGCATTAGAAATAGGAGTGTATGTGTTAATACCCACTGGAATACTTGTAGTATTGAATGTACCTGTACTAACAGTCATTGATTCTGCATTAGTTGTAATAAATTGAACAGGATTAAGCCCAGGAACATTAGCAGTCCCATTATTCATAAGCGTCACAAATGGTACAACATAGCGCGCCCAGATTGTTTCGACTGAACTGTCTGAAATTCCTGAATAGAAGTTAAAATTCATTACATAGTTATAAAAATTTAAAACCACAGGTGCGGATGGTGAAGTAACTACACCCTCTAATTTATAAAGTGCTTGAAATGCAGTCTGTAGATAAGTCTGTTGCGGATTGGAATTGCTATTATTAGACATCCACGCAATCGCTGCCATTGCTTGGAGCATAACTGCAGGTGAACCATTTGCATTTGAATTTAAACTACAGATTTGTATCAGAACAGGATCTGTAGCTCCTGTACAAATTGTTGAATTGCCATTAGCAACCTGATATAAATAATAAAATTGCGCCGGAGGTGTATAACCAGAAGATGTTGATGTTAAAGCAGTATACCAAAATGTACAAATAGCATCAATCGGTGTAGGTAATGAAGCAAAGCAAGACATTATTTATTCCAATTATTTAATCTTTTTATTTAATTATACCGAATAGCAATTGTTGGCATAACTAGTTAAATTGGAATAAACTATGATTTTACGATCAAAAGCTTAAGAAGATTCTCATTAATCTCTAACTCTTTACCATTTAAAACAGGGCAGAAGAGAACCTTTTTGGCGAGGATTTCGCCTGAGATGTAATCATGAAAAGCGTGATATGCTTCTTCTACTTCATTAGGTGCTTCAATTTGGAGATCGATACGATCTGTGATTTCAAAACCTTCTTGTTTTCTTAAGGTGTTGATTTTATTAATAATTTCCCTGGCAATCCCCTCTTGTTTTAATTTCGGGGTGATTTCTGTATCAAGGGCGATCGTCACTTTTCCAGCGCATGCGGCAACAAGTCCTGAAAGAACCTCTCTTTCTACAAGAACGTCTTCTTCTTCAAGAGTAATCTTTTGTCCTTCTAGCTCTATTTCAACAGGCTCTTTATTGAAAATCTTTTGTAGAGTTTTTTGATCAAAGGCATCGATCAAAGTCTTTACTTGATTCATTAATTTGCCCACTTTTTTCCCAAGAACTCGAAAGTTTGCTTTGGGTTTGAGCTTTACAAAGGCTGACTCATCGCTATGAAATTCCAGCTCTTTTACGTTGAGTTCTTCTGCAATAAGTTGATGCTGACATTTAAGACCTTCTAAAAGATGCGGGTCTGATGTTATAATATGAGCTTTTTTCAGTGGCTGTCTAACTTTGATTTGATGTTCTTTACGAAGTGCATGTCCGGCATTCACAATCAGTTGAGTATGCTTCATCTCTTCTTCAAGTTCCATATCGCGTAAGTATTCATCAGCTTTTGGATAATCGGTAATGTGAATGGATTCTTCTGTATTGTCCCTTCTAAGCTCCTGGTATATAGCATCCGTAATAAATGGCATGTAGGGCGCCGCCAATTTGGAAAGAGATAAAATTACTGTGTATAGAGTTTCAAAAGCTTGTCTTCGATCTTCACTATTTTCATCTGCCCAAAATCTGGTTCGGCTTCTGCGGATGTACCAATTAGTTAATTGATCGATAAATTGAGTCAGAGGCTCTACCGCAATATCGAGTTGATATTTATCCATTGCATCTGTCATTTCTTCAATCAGTTTTTGCAAAAGTGATAGGATCCACTTATCGATATCTGCTTTTGGCCTATCATAGCTGTCAGCAGTCGGAATCCAGCCATAAATTTCTGCATAAGTTGCTAGGAATGAATAACTATTCCAAAGAGGAAGTAATACCTGCTTTAATACACCTTCAACGCCGGCTTCCGAAAAGTTGACATCTTCTGCTCTAACCACCGGACTGTTTAGTAAATAGAGCCGAATGGCATCACTACCATATTTATCCATAACAAGTTCTGGATCGGGATAGTTTTTCAAGCGTTTAGACATTTTATGGCCATCTTCTGCCAAAACAATACCGTTAACAATCACATTTAAAAAAGCCGGCTGGTCAAAAAGCGCTGATGCCAAAACTGTCAGTGTGTAAAACCACCCTCTTGTTTGGTCGAGTCCCTCAGCAATAAAATCGGCAGGAAACTCACGCATTGTCTCTTCTTTATTCTCAAACGGATAATGATTCTGCGCATACGGCATTGATCCTGATTCAAACCAGCAGTCAAAAACTTCACTCACGCGCGTATACACTTTTCCATTTTCTTCAAACGTTAGATGATCAATAAAATGTCTGTGAATGTCATCAATTTTAGTCCCTGTCCGGTCTTCGAGCTCTTTCACGCTAGAAATGACAATCATACTTCCGTCTTCAGCGCGCCAAATCGGCAGTGGCGTTCCCCAATATCGATTCCGACTCACAGCCCAATCTCTTGCATTCTCAAGCCATTTACCAAAACGGCCCGTCTTGATATGAGATGGAACCCACTGAATCAACTCGTTATTCGCTAATATCTTATCTTTAATTTTTTCAACCGCAATGAACCAGGTAGATACAGCCCTATATATAAGGGGAGCATCTGTTCTCCAACAAAAAGGGTATCTATGTCTAATTGTCTGATGCTTAAACACTTTGCCTTCAGCTTTTAGACGCTTGATAATGTCCTTATCCGCATCTTTTACAAAAAGACCTTTATACTCAGGAACTTCTTCTGTAAAGAGGCAATTTACATCAATGGGGCAAACAATCTCAATACCTGCATCCTTGCAGGCAAAAAAGTCGTCCTCTCCAAAGGCGGGCGCCATATGAACAATTCCCGTTCCATCACCCTCCGCAATAAAATCACCCTTAATCACTTTGAACGCATTTGGATGATCTTTGAAATAAGGCATTAATGGAATAATTGATCTTCCAAAAAGCGCTTCTCCTAAAAATGAATCCACAAGTTCATAATCCCCTTCAGGAAAATAAACCCCCACTCTACTTTTAGCGAGTATATAGACACTACCCTGCCATCTTACTCTCGCATATTCTATTTTAGCGCTAAGAGCAACGCCCAAATTTGCCGGCAAACTCCACGGCGTTGTCGTCCAAACAAGTAAAAATTCCCCTGTTTCCCTCAATTCAAATTTAACAGTAAGAGACGGGTCATCCACTTCGCGGTAATTTAAATTCGCCTCAAAATTGGAAATTGGTGTCCCCAATTTCGGACTATAATGCATAACTTTAAAGCCTTCGTAAACAAGACCTTTATTCCAGATTTCGCTAAAGACCCACCAAACAGATTCCATAAAAGAAATATCCATCGTATGGTACGTCTTATCAAACTCTACCCAGCGACCCATCCGTCTGACAGTTTTCTTCCAATCTTCCGTGTATCTTAAAACAATTTTTCGACACTCTTCATTAAACTTCCCAATCCCATAAGCCTCAATCTGATGCGCTCCACTTAAATGATGCGACTTTTCAATCTCATTCTCAACAGGCAAACCATGACAATCCCAACCAAAACGCCTCGGAACAGAAAATCCCTTCATCGTCTTATATCTAGCCACCACATCCTTAATCGTCCCCGCCAAAATATGCCCATAATGCGGCAATCCCGTAGCAAACGGCGGCCCATCATAAAAAGAAAAATGCTCAGCAGACGCCCTATTTTTCAAAGACTTATGAAAAATATCTTCCTTTTGCCAAAACGCAAGTACCCTCTCTTCCCTCTTAGCAAAACTCTCTTTATCCCTCTTAAACATCTCAAATATCTTATGGTTAGAATCAACCAATCATACCCCAAAACACCATTTTCCCAAAGTAAAACTTGCTCCGAATTCTAAATTTCCCTACAATAACCCTATAATACCAATACGGGGGTGACCAGGTTTCGACTTGATCGCGAAGTCGTAGTGGCATGCGGAGGAATTCAGTGGGCCTCCTAAAAAAACTGAAAAAACAATAAAAGCAAAAAACGTAAAACGTGTTTCTATCGCTCAAGTAGTAGCAGTAGAAGCTGAATACGCAATGGCTGCTTAAGGCTTAACCGCCTTCAGCTATCGGTAACCTGAGATTGGACCAAGGGTCTTAGAATTACCGTCATTAACTTGGTATGCGAGGAGAAGCGTTCTAGCCTTCTTGGCTCCCCTCTCAAGACTAAAGAAAGCGGACAGCTCCTTTGTGCCTGCACTCTGCATCAGAGCTACCTAACTAAAGAGCGCTAAGCATGTAGTCATTACTATGGAGTCGATTGAGGACGAGAGTTCGACTCTCTCCACCTCCAGATAACTAAAGACCCACAAAATTTTTTGCGGGTCTTTTTTTTCACC
>CAYZPQ010000047.1:0-8241 GCA_964480185.1 uncultured Planctomycetales bacterium
TGCGTGGCAAGATAACACCCATATTTCCAACCACAGGTTCTAAAATAACGCAGGCAATCTCAGCGTGATGACGCTCAATGGTTTGAACTAAAATATCACTATCATTGTAAGGCAAACTAATGGTGTCTTGAATGTGGGCTTGAGGAACACCTTGACTTGATGAGGCTGATAAAAAGGCAACCCCTGATCCTGCCATGGCTAAAAGATCGTCGCTGTGACCATGGTAACAGCCGTCAAATTTAATGATCTTTGATTTTTGTGTAAACCCACGCGCCACACGAATCGCACTCATGGTGGCTTCGGTACCGGAATTGACAAAACGGATTAAATCAATGGATGGGATATTATTGGTGATAAATTTGGCAATATCAATTTCAGGTTTTGTGGTGGCTCCAAAACTTGTACCTAAACTAATGGATGTTTTGACAGAACTAATAACTTTCGCATTGGCATGACCTAAAATTAAAGATCCCCATGATAAACAATAATCTGTGTAGCGCTTACCATCAACATCTTCAAACCAA
The DNA here is from genome assembly GCA_964480185.1 of uncultured Planctomycetales bacterium. Taxonomy (GTDB): domain Bacteria; phylum Omnitrophota; class Gorgyraeia; order Zapsychrales; family Fredricksoniimonadaceae; genus CAYZPQ01. The sequence continues at coordinate 525 of CAYZPQ010000047.1, forward strand.
GCCCCTTTACCTCGATGAATAACAAGCGGATCACCACCCACTGCCTTAAAAGCGCGCACAGGACTATTCACCCCACCGACGAGAACATCGCGGGATTTGCTAAAATATTGTTGGGATAAAGAAAGTTTCATGATTTAATCCAACGTAAGGCATCGGTGGCATGATAAGAAATAATGCTATCCGCCCCGGCACGTTTCATACTTAATAATGTTTCAAGCACAATGGCGCGTTCATCTACCCAACCTGCCTTACTTGCCGCTTTGACCATGCTGTATTCGCCGCTGACATTGTAGGCAACAATGGGGACAGATGTTTGATGACGTAAGACATGAATAATATCGAGATAGGCCAAGGCAGGCTTGACCATAATCATATCTGCCCCTTCGGCCAAATCTTGCTCGGCTTCTTTAATGGCTTCACGGCTATTGGCAGGATCCATTTGATAACTGCGACGATCTCCGAATCCAGGCGCTGAATGCGCGGCTTCACGGAATGGGCCATAATACGCAGAGGCATATTTGACGGCATAGGATAATATGCCGACATCAGCTAATCCTGCTTTATTTAATCCATCCCGAATCGCTTTGACACGAAAGTCCATCATATCGGACGGAGCAACCATGTCCGCACCAGCCTTTGCATGCGCAATAGCCATCTTCGTTAAAATAGGTAATGTTGCATCATTATCGATATTCCCTTTTTTAACAATGCCACAATGACCATGGGTCATATAGGCACACAGGCAAACATCGGTGATGATAATGAGTTTAGGATAATGTTTCTTTAGCGCCTTGATGGCATTGAGGACAGGACTTGTTGAGGCATAGGCGTATTTGCCGGTTATATCTTTGTGCTGACTAACACCAAATAAAATACAGGCCTGCCCACCTAATTTAATAAAGACTTCAACCTGTTTAAGTAATTGATCAACAGAAAAACGACTAACACCCGGCATGGCATCAATAGGCTCAACTTTATTTTTACCTTCAATGACAAAATAAGGTTGAATCAAATCACTTGGATGTAGCCTTGTTTCCCGAACTATATCTCTAATCGAACTATTCTTACGTAATCGACGGTATCTATTATCCATATATCAAATCTCTAATTTCGAATCTCGAATACTACCCTTTATAAAATCCGACTCTCATAACCAACTTGCTTCAACGCCTGCGCCGTCACCGGCCCCTTCGCTAAAATCTCCCATGACTCAGGTATTCTATCATAATCCTCTAAGAAGTTCTTCACCGTTGAAGGACTTGTGAAGATAACAGCATCAATAGGAGCATTCGGCAAAGGACGTTTCAGTGGTTTAGTATTTTGATAAATCGTTACTTCATCAACCTCAGCCCCTTCTTTAATTAAGGCTTCTTTTAAATAAGGATTAGGCAAATTCGAACGAGGGAATAATATCTTCGCTCCTTTTAAGGACACTTGTCCTTCAATGACCTTGAATAAATCCTGAGCAGTTTCTTCTTTCGAAATAATCGACGCGGTTAAACCAAATTCAGCCAAAGCATCAGCTGTATGAGAACCAATGGCCGCAATTGTTTTTTTGCCCAAATCATGGACTGGAATTATTCTCAAGGTATTAATAACACTAAACCGTGAGGTAAAAATAACCATGGTGCTGTGATGAAAGCGTTCAATCAAATTTGCTTTCTGATCATCATTTAACACAATCGATTGAATATCAAGCATAGGCCAATGAATGATGCGTCCCATTTTACGGTAATGCAACGGATTTGTTCCCAGGTATAAAATATTTGTCGACGGAACACCTTGATAAAATTTAGTCACATTCCCCGCAATAATTAAAGCAGGTGGTTCAATGTGCGCTTGTTCACTTTGCTTAAAGATAGTGGCTAATGTTCCCTGAACAATACGTTCATCTTGGCGTGTACCTTTCGATACAATCATCATAGGGTAATCATTTGGTTTGCCGCTCTTCTTTAAGGCATCAATAATATGAGGCAATTTTGTTAAGCCCATTAAGAATACTAGTGTATCGGTTTGAGGAATATGGATGACGCTTGGGTTATCCGGTGTTTCTTCACGTTCATGTGCGCTGACAAAAGCGACTGATGATGATACATCGCGTGCCGTTAACGGAACCCCTAAATCGGCAGGAATCCCCGTCGCTGAGCTAATGCCTGGAATAACAGAAACTGGAATATGTCGATCTTTTAAATAAATCATTTCTTCAGCCCCGCGGCCAAAAATAAGAGGATCTCCCCCTTTTAAACGCACAACAACCTTGCCTTCGATTGCCTCATTCTTTAATGCTTTATTTAATTCATCTTGCGGCAAGGAATGAGCACCTTTACGTTTACCCACATAAATGTGTGTGGCTGTGGGCGCATAATGTAAAAGACGATCATCCGCTAAATAATCATAAAAGACAATGTCAGCTTTGCGTAATGCTTTAATAGCTTTGACCGTAATTAAATCAGGATCCCCAGGGCCAGCACCGACGAGCATGACTTGACCAAATTGAGAGCGAATGTCTATACCTTTAAATAAATCATGCATAGACTTATCATGCACACGGGCAACAACTGCCAACTGACCTTGCAAGGCAAAACCTTCCCAGGGTAAAATATCTTGAATAAGGTGATCTAATTGAAGTCGTTTGAGCGCACAGGTTGCGATAATGACAGCATCGATCTTGCCCTCTTTGACTAAATCAATACGCTCTTGAATGGTGCCGCGCACGTCGACAATTTGAATATCACGCCGTACTGCCTTGATATGTTCTTGACGAAGAATACTGCTAGTACCAATGCGGGCATTCGCTGGCAGGTCCGCTAACTTTGCCTTGCCAACCAAAGCATCGGTATCATCTAATCCCTTAGTTAATGCCACGATCGCTAAATCTGGATGCAATTGCTTGGGCAGGTCTTTGGCACTATGAATAGCCACATCAATTTCACCTTTTAATAAGGCTTGATCTAAGCTATCCGTAAAGAAATCATCTTTAATTCCAGAAGTTAATGATGAAGTTTTATCAATATCCCCTGCAGATTTATATGTTTTAAGCTCGTGGACCACAGGCTGTTGCAAGGAAGCCAATACTTCATGAACCTGCACTAAAGCCAATGGGCTTGGGCGAGATCCTATTGTAATCGGTTTTTTCATGGCGCTATTATAGGCGAGGAACTATTTTTTGACGAGGGATTTAATGGCAGGTAATGCTTTCATGGCGGCTTCTTCACCACGTTTAATCAAGCGGTCAACTTCATATAATTCGTACCAGTTAATCCCTTTTAAATCAGGGTGAATTAAGACATCGGCTTGTTTACCGCTTTGCTCAGCTAGAATATACTCAGTGGCTTGAAGTGTACGGACAATAATATCTGCCATGTTAGGCGTAATTGCTTTACCAAAGAATATTTTAAGCCTCAGGCCTATATATTTAAATGGATGCTTGCTAAACGGTATTCTTAATTCTTGTTTTAGAACTTCTTGTTCTTGATAAAACCCCCAAACTACTTGTTCCGGCGATTGCAACACATTAATCGCAATGATTTTTTTAACACCCATATCAACTAAAACATTCGTTGGTAATGGGTTTAAAACACCCCCGTCAATAATCATTTGATTATTTTCCATAATAGGACGAATGACCCCAGGGATAGCTACTGATTTATGGATAGCATCAACCAATTGCCCATCATCAATAACTAGCTCTTTACGATGGTAAAGATCATAGGCCACAATTTTTATAGGGATTTTCGTATGATGAAATGTCTTGTCTTTGAGTTTACCTTGAACCCATTTACGGATTCCTATACCTCCTACCACACCTGCTATCGGAAGAATAGGATCGACTACTTTAGCAATATCTTTCCAGCTGGAAAACTCACGGGCATACTTTTCTAATTCATCTGCTTTATTTCCAACCGCCCATAAACCGCCAATCAAAGCACCCATACTGCTCCCGACAACAATATCGACGGGAATTCCTTCACGTTCAAGCACACGGATAACACCCACATGCGCTAAACCAAGTGCTGCCCCTCCACCTAAAACAACACCGACTAAAACACCACTAATTTGTCGGGCTAAACGTTTAATGACGAAGGCATAATCTGAACCTTCATCAACACGCACAATAGAAAAACCAACATTAATTTGTTCAAATGTGAATTCATCCGGCTTTAAATGCGGAAGCTGTAAAAAAACATCGTAGTTTAATGTCTCTTTGATTTGAGCTGGTGAATAATCAGGATTTTCATTAACACCACTTAAAATAACCTGAATATGATTAGGATCAAACTTATCTTTTAAATTAGCTTGAAGCTGGTCAATGACATGACGTGTGGTTGCCAAATGTTCTTGCTTATCAACGGTAACTAAATGAATAGCATCTGATTGAAGCAAAGTCTTCATTACCACCTCATCCATTTCATTGGGCAAATCAAGCACAATAAAATTATAGGATGTAGCAGGCGCACTAACAAACTGACTGATCCGGGCAACTATGGCAGGGTTTCTCGAATCAAACTTGACTGGTAAAATATCAATTGGCAAACGGTCTTTGATTATATGCCCACTCACACGATTATGGTCGGAAATAATATCAGCTAAGTCGACAATTTGTTCATTAATATCTGAACTTAAACTTAACAGCAAAACATTTTTAGAGGCTTCTTGTTTTAAATGAAGTGCTAAATTTGCTGCATACGTCGAACTCCCCGACCCCTTCACCGGCGCATAGACAGAAATAATACGGCATTCCTGAATCTCACGATTATGGTTCACATGGCTATGAATACGTTTGGAGAGACTTTGACTTAAAGAAACGGCAAGTTTTGGTGTAGCTTTAAGAAGATTACTAAATTCATCTTTATCAATTTTTAAGACAACAGAATCATTAATCGCTTCGTAGGTATGGGAATGATTTTCACCGGTTAAGGTTGAAATAATCCCGAAATGCATACCGCGTAGGATAAAGTCTACTTCTTCTTTTTGTCCGGCAGAATTTAAGGCATAACAATAGACACGCCCAGAGACAAGTGCATAAAAGGCATCTGCGGGTGATGATTGCTGGCAAATCATGTCCCCTTTATTGTATTCAACAATAACGGAACGCCGCGCAATCCTGGTTAATTCAAACCAGTTTAATCCCTCAAAAATAGGGATTTGCTTCAAGATATTCAGTTTATTAAAGTAGGATGGTAATGCGCTCATTTAATAATTTCATTCTCCATCCATTCAAACTCTTTAGCTAATACTTTCTTAGAAATCGCTAAATTGCTTTTATCATTATTCTGGGCCAATTCATCAAAATACGCTTCAATGCGTTTGGCTGATTCATTAAAAAATCCTTCTGCTAAATCGAGCGCATTGCTATGACCATTCTTTGCTTGCATCGCGGCATAACTCGTACACGCTGCTATAGCAAATAATTCAACACCAATGTCGACGATGCGATTCAATATACTTTGCTTGCTTTCTAATTTCTGTTGGTATTTAGCCATGTTATGAAATGTAACACGGGCTAATCGCTTGCTTGTTTCTTTCACATAAAAAATATGATCATTTAAATTCCCAGGCAAGTTGCCGGGGCCACGTGTCAATGAGGGTAAACATACTTTAGGATACCATATTGCATAGAACGCCAACATTTTTAAGGCGGCAATGATTTTAACAGGAATTGGTGTTTTACCGCTTAATAACGGTTTCATTCTCGATAAATGTGGATCAAGCGCTTCACGGGCAATGAATAAATGCATGATTTCGCTTGTACCTTCAATGATACGATTGATACGCAAATCACGTAAGACGCGTTCAACAGGCCAATAATCGACCCCGCGCTTGGCTAAAGAATGTGCTGTTTCATACCCAGAGCCCCCACGAATTTGCAATGTTTCATCGGCAATTTTCCAGGAGACTTCGGTACAAAAATATTTGGCAATCGCCGCTTCCAAACGAATATCACGTTTATGATCATCAGCGAGTGACGATGTTAACCATGTCATCGCATCAATGGCAAATGTATGCGTTGCAATGTACGATATTTTTTGAGCCACTGCTTCATGTTCCCCAACAGCTGATCCCCACTGCTTGCGTTTTGTCGACCAGACGCGTGCCACATGCAAACACCATTTGCCAATACCGGCTGATGCGGCTGGTAATGTGAGGCGACCCGTATTTAATGTTGTTAATGCTAACCGTAAACCTTCTCCTTCACCGAGGATAATATTCTCACGTGGGACTTTCACATTCTTAAAACGGATTAACCCATTTTGAATACCATGCAATCCCATGAATTCGCAACGATGGATTTTTTCGATACCAGGAGAATTCATCTCGACGATAAAAGCGGTGATTTGTTTAATCTCACGGCCTTTGACAATTTTAGGTGGGGTTACAGCCATGATCACAATGACTTCAGCAATATATCCATTGGTGCACCACAACTTATCCCCATTGATAAGGAAATGTCTTCCATCTTCTGTTGGAGTTGCTGTTGTAACCATGTTACGCGGATCAGATCCTGCCTCTGGTTCTGTTAAGGCGAATGCGGATACTGCCCCTTTGGCAAATCGTGGAAAATATTTTTTCTTTTGATCTTCTGTACCAAATAATTTTAAAGGCTGAGGAACGCCGATACTTTGATGGGCTGATAATAATACGGCGGTTGAACCACAATAACTGGAAACTAAATGCATGATGCGATTGTAATTGTATTGGGAGAAACCTTGACCGCCATACTCTTTCGGAATCTTTAACGCAAAAGCCCCCATCTCCCCTAATCCTTTATACACTTTATCGGGAATAAGACCTGTGCGATCAACTTCATCGGGGTTTAAGTTTTCACGCAAAAACTTTTCCATGCGTGCTAAATAAACGTCCCCTTCTTTTTTATCGTGTTCGGATTGTTCTGGGAAGGGATGAATTAAAGATAAATCTAATTCACCATGGAATAACTTTAAGGCAAAACTTGGGGATTTCCATTGTTCTTCACGCTGTGATTCAGCAAATTCAAGAGACTTCAATTTTTCTTGAGAGATATTTTTATCATACATGCTCATACGTCGAGGAACCTTTTAAATAGTATAGTATTATACGAAAAGTATTGGGAATATTTAACTTATGAATCTTACATTTTTAGTATACAACTGCTGTTTTAAAAATCAACACAGCATCATAAAATTTTACTCCGTAAAAAGAGGTCGTTTCTTTAAAATATAAGTGACGATGATAAGCTGGATCATGATTGCCGGTATCAAGGCATAACGGTATGTTTGAAGACTAACCTGAAAGGACGCCCCTTCATTAATTTTCGCTAAAATCTCCGGAGTAATAAAGAAATTAATACTAATCATCACAATGCTTAGCGACTCAATTAAGAGCAATAGATTCCAGGCGGTCTGTTTTAATTTTAATAAATCCATGACCACAGCCGCATGGAGAACAATCATTAATGCTAAATAAAAGTTTGTGATAAGCATCGGCACTTGCCAAGGGCCCACAATTAAAGGCACTGGTTTATTAAAAGCAGCTACTAATAAACCTGCCAGATTTGATGATCTGGAGGATTTGGATGACGATTGGACTACAGTCGAAGCAAAGAAGAAGCAACAACAGCCCTCGACGAAAGCAGTTGCAACCAAGAATAATGCTTCTACTAAATCCAACAATAACAATTACAAGAACAATAATAACAACAACGCTGGAGAAAACAAAATTGATCTATCGACCAACGATT
>CAYZPQ010000047.1:8251-11134 GCA_964480185.1 uncultured Planctomycetales bacterium
AGATACGGAATCAAATACCGCTAAATTTCCTGTATTTGTTTGTGTAAACCAAATTAATTTGATTCCTAATGGAATATTTTCTTTAAGCATAAATATAATTATACGGCTTAATCTTTGTTTATCATTGAATTTATGATATAAATTTAATTATGACAACCACCCTATCGGCGATCAATACTCAATACAAAGAATCTGTCCTTGAATCAATACTCTTGCGTTTTCGTATTTGCGCACCCTTAGGAATTGCGCTTCACTTGTTTTACTACTTAATCGATCGACTCTCTCACCCTGAATACGATCAACTGTTTTTAGAAATCCGTGTCTTTGCCTGCTCTATCATCCTTTTATTTTTCTTACTTTCATTTCATTCAAAATTAAAACGCTATGTATTATGGTTTGCCGATATAAGCACGACGATCATCATCTGCGGCTTGGCCACAATGTCCTTTTTAACCGACGGCTCTTCCAGTCGGTATTATGAGGGTGTTAGCCTTGTTTTTCTTGGCATGGGTTTTGTGAACCCCTACAACTTTCGCAATAATTTCTATCTATTCTTAGGGCAAATCATTTTGTTTGAAACAATCATGCTTGCAAACAAAAGCCCATTCAATTTTATTAATTTCTCGTATGCGAATTATTTTATGGGCTGCACAGCTTTCTTTGTCGTGTTGATGACAAAGTTCTATTCAACTCAGCATTACAATGCCTTTGTCCGTCAGGAACAATTAAAGGTCAGTGAAGCAAAATTAGCTGCTTTATTTAACCAGGCTGATCAACTTTCGAAGACAGATGAACTGACAAAAATCCATAATCGTCGCTTTTTCTTTGAAATGCTTGAGAATAAAATTAAATCCTGTGAATCAACAGGCCATACCTTTTACTTGATTATTTTTGATATCGATCATTTTAAACACATCAATGATACCTATGGGCACACCTTTGGTGATGAAGCCTTGAAACATCTCGCTGAAGCGGTAAAGAAAAGTATTCGGGCTAATGATTTCTTCGGACGTTATGGTGGGGATGAATTTATTTTATGCTTAGAACAAATCAGTAAAGATAATTTGTATAAACGCTTAACGATCGTCAGTAATAATATTAAATTATTAAATCTAAATCACCAAGGCCAGCATGTGGCTATTTCTGCGAGTTTTGGTGCAGCGCCTTTTATTCCCCATCAAGGCATGACATCGGAACAATTAATGGAACGGGCTGATGCGCAATTATTAGAAATTAAAAAGAATGCGCGTGGGTCTATTGGGATTTTGGAGTAATATACTGATCCGCAAGAGTTTGCACATCAGTTGTACGCACGCCTTTAATCCATACATTCTCTGGATAAATCATCATATTTACCCCCGTGGCACATTGACCTAAGCATTTGGCTTGGGCTACACGGATCATCGGATGCAATTTTCTTTCCTTGGCAATTTCTCTTAATTGACGAAATACTTCTTCGCCATTGTGATCCCCACAGCTTTCTTTTTCGCCATTGGCATTATGGGTGCACACAAAAATCTGACGTTGATACGGCGTTGGTTTACTTTCCATAAATGACCTTTCGAAAAATAAAGTTATACGCGGATGGTGGCAAGACTTTGGTCACCGCCACACGTACCCACGAGGAGAAATCTGATATATATCTTAATCGAGGATTTTTTGTACGCACAATATCAGCGATTAATTTCGCCACATCTTCCGGGTCTTTTTTAGACTTGGCCGTGTTAGCATTAACAAATTTACGTAATTTCTGGCTGAATTTAAAATAAGGACTTTGTGGATTATCAAAATTAGCCGCATATTTCGCATTATCTTTAAAAATCTGCGTCGGATAACTTCCCGGTTCAACTAAAACAACTTTGATGCCAAAGTGAGATACCTCGTAATATAAACTCTCTGAAAAACCTTCGAGCGCCCACTTACTTGAATTATACGCACTTAAAGACGGTGATGCACATAACCCAGCTATGCTCGATACATTAATAATTAAGCCTTTGCCCTTGTCACGCATGCGAGGCACAACAATGCGCGTTGCATTAAGCACACCAAAGAAATTCACATCCATTTGCTTGCGGTATTCGTCGTCGGTTAAATCTTCAAAGAATCCACCGATACCATAGCCGGCATTATTGATTAGCACATCAATATGCCCATGATGGTCGATGATTTCATCAACAACGGTTTTAATGGTATGTGATTTTGTGACATCAAGTGCCCTGACTCGCACAGGAACATTGCGACGCGCTGCTTCATCTAATAAGTCTTGTTGCTTAGATGTATCGCGCATGGTCGCGTAGACAAAATGGCCCTCGGCTGCCAAACGGACAGCTGTTAATAAACCAAATCCGCTCGAGCATCCTGTGATAAGGATAATTTTTTGCATGTTAAATGGATGAAGATTTTTGAATCATTAAGGCATCGACAAGCGTTAATGCGATCATGGCTTCAGCAACAGGAACAACACGTGGCGCTAAGCAAGGATCGTGACGGCCTTTGACTTGGGTCTCGACGACCTGGAGATCTTCGTTGAGAGTTTGTTGCATTTGAGGAATGGATGATGGTGGTTTTAAGGCTAAGCGAATGGTGATATCTTCACCCGTTGAAATACCACCTAAGATTCCACCGGCATGATTCGTTGCTGTACCTGCTTTGCCATCTTTGACAATAAAGCGGTCATTGTTTTGTGAGCCTAATTTATTGGCCACATCAAAACCATCACCGAATTCAATACCCTTTACTGTGGCGATTGACATTAAGCCTGCAGCGAGACGGGCATTGAGTTTATCAAAACAAGGATCCCCTAAACCAGCTGGAACACCTTTAATGACGCATTGCAATGTAGCCCCAATAGAATCCCCGTTCTTACGCACTTCATCAATACGG
>CAYZPQ010000047.1:11144-12925 GCA_964480185.1 uncultured Planctomycetales bacterium
GGCAATCATGGCTTCGGCGACATTTTTATCAGCAGTACGCACAATATTCTGTTCGATGAAATTCACATCAATATCACGGGCGATAATATCAGCAACGCTTGATGTGTAAACAATCACTTGAATTTTATGTAAGGCGAGAATTTTCTTCGCAACTGCCCCAGCTGCCACACGGCATGCTGTTTCTCGACCAGAAGAACGTCCGCCACCTCTGTAGTCACGAATACCATACTTTGCAATATAGGAAAAATCCGCATGACCGGGACGAAACACATTTTTAATATTATCGTAATCTTTCGAGCGTTGATCTTCATTACGGATCATGATCGCTAAAGGTGCACCCGTTGTTACGCCTTCAAATACACCTGATAAAATCTCGCATTGATCCGCTTCTTGACGCTGGGTCGTGATTTTGCTTTGCCCTGGACGACGACGATCTAACTCGACTTGAATATCTGCTTGAGATAAAGGTAACTTGGCTGGCACTCCGTCGATAACAACACCAATGGCAGGACCATGGCTTTCACCAAACGTTGTAATGCGAAATAAATTTCCAAATGAGTTACCAGACATAGGTTCCTTTTTTCAAGTTATAAATGACTATCGGTCACAGCACCTTCAGAAGCACTAGAAACAAGTTTAGCATATTTCGCTAAAACACCACGGGTATATCTTGGTTTTGGTTGCTTCCAGACTTTTAAGCGTTTCTTAATTTCGGTAGCTGGTACATTTAGGGTGATGGTGCGTTTCTTCGCATCGATGGTGATTTCATCGCCGTTCTTTACGATGGCTAAGGCGCCTCCCATAAACGCTTCTGGAGTAATATGTCCGACGACAAATCCGTGTGATCCACCGGAGAAACGGCCATCGGTAATTAAAGCTACATCTTTACCTAAACCACGCCCCATAATGGCTGATGTTGGGGATAACATTTCACGCATCCCAGGACCACCACGAGGACCTTCATAGCGAATGACAATCACATCACCTTTGAGAATTTTGCCAGCAAGAATGGCTTTCAATGCTGTTTCTTCTGAATCAAATACTTTAGCTTTACCTTTAAATGACAGACCTTCTTTACCAGAAATTTTTGCGACAGCACCTTCCGTCGCTAAATTCCCATACATAATAACCAAATGGCTTTCGCTCTTAATGGGATTATCAAATGAACGGATCACTTCTTGACCTGCTGGGTATGGCTTCACATTCTTCAAATTCTCAGCTACTGTTTTTCCCGTCACTGTTATGCAATCACCATGCAATAAACCACGGTCTAATAACATTTTCATTAAAGGCAATGTCCCGCCAATCTTGACTAATTCCATCATGACAAAACGACCTGATGGTTTTAAATCAGCCAAGACAGGAACTTTCTTACCGACGCGTGTAAAATCATCAATGCTTAATTTAATACCTGCCGCGTGAGCGATCGCTGGTAAATGCAAGACTGCATTGGTTGATCCACCTAAAGCTGTTAATACCGTAATCGCATTTTCAAATGCTTTCTTGGTCATAATATCGAGAGGACGAATATTCTTTTTAAGCAAATCTAATACAGCTGCACCCGCTTGCTTGCAGTCCATTTCTTTTTCAGCAGACACCGCAGCTTGAGCAGATGAATTGGGTAAACTCATCCCTAATGCTTCAATGGCAGAAGCCATGGTATTGGCGGTATACATCCCTCCGCATGAACCTGGACCTGGAATAGCACAGCTTTCAACGGCTTTCAATTGATCGTCAGTAATTTTCTTAACCGGAATTGATTCAGAATCAACTTTGTCAGC
>CAYZPQ010000048.1:0-7434 GCA_964480185.1 uncultured Planctomycetales bacterium
GATCTTGAAAACCATCGCCTTGATCCAAAATAAACTCAAAACGAAATGGATTGGTTGAATCGACTTTGACGCCTTTGAGTATGGGTGGATTGAATGGTGGACTTAAAGAGACTTTGACACCCGGCTTAGGTAAAAGCACCTCCTGTGCCCTGGCAGGCAAAGGTCCCAGCACATTCAATACAAAAGCCACAATGAGGCAAAGCAATGGGGTGCGTCTCATATCTAAAGTATAAAATATATATACTATAAAACAAGGTCAGTGGGAGTGATTTGGGAAAACGTTTTCTGGGATTGGCCTAAAAGAGCCCCCGGGTTGCGGAGGCTTTAAGAAGCGGGATCAAAGGTTCCTAGGCCAGTGTCACCGACTTCTTGGGAGAAGTTGTTTTGGATTTCCAACGCAAAGAGACTTTTAAGGAGTGGCAATAGTCCATGCGTACAGCTTGACGATTATGATTCACAAAGAAGTAGCCTTTCACACGAAAATTAAAATGCTCCGAGCGTGTGACGCTATCAAATGACTTCTTAATACTTACCTGTGGCGCGGTCGGATCACCCGTATTTAAAACCGGTTGGGCTAAGAAAACAAACGATTTTCTCACATCCGTGATGCATTGGGCATCTTCACTTTTTTCACGGATCACGATCTTTTTCCCGCGGCCTGCTAAAATCTGATTGGCCTTATGGAATATATCGCGCATTCCAGCGCCCTTGTTGTAACTATTTGAGAATATTGGATTTATGTTCATTTTACTTCCTCTTTCTCTTAAAGGAAGTATACCATCCAATAGCCCAAAAACAAGGGCACCAGACCAAATACCTGAAAATATTTTTAATATAGTTGAATAAATTATTGGGCAGAAATAAGAATCGTAGGAATAAATCCAAGAAAATCTTCTTGAAATAACGAGGTGGCACGCGCGTCCACATGCGCATATGACGTGCGTTGATCTCCTTCGACATGCACTGCTAATGTTGATGCGCCTAAATCAATACCGCCAGGTGAAACTGCAACAGCGCGCACAGACTTCTCTTTGGCTTTCAACAATTGTTCTTGTTGAATATTTTTTACCCTTAATGAATTAAGTCGATTCACTTCCGAATCTAGCCAATAACCTATCTGAGCTGTGATACTGGCTTTTTGATTTGGATAATCATAATTACCCGGTCTAAATCTTCTTTCTATTTTCACACCACGTTTAAATTTTGCGACAATGGCTTTATGGTCCTTGTCCTCCATAATTTCGCAATTGAATTGAGGGGCCAAATGTTCTTTCATATACTCAGTCCATTAAAGACATAGAAAACTCATCTTCATTTTTCTTAAATCGATTATAAGAATGCTTAAGATTCTCTATCATCAAACCTACTACGTCATAATCAATTAGAGAGATCGTCGCTGTCATTTCTTGATCAGAGATCATGCCATCATCTGAAGATCTTACTATCTCAGTCTTATTATCTATTTGCTCTTGAATCACTGCGATAACATCATCAATACCTTGAATATCAGCACGTTGATTAGGAACTATACTTAACAGAAGTTGATGCTCACGCATATCAAGTTCTAATTCTGCAATACCTTGAAACTCCATAGGCATATCTAAAGGATCATCGATCCCTATCATTTTATAAAAGACCTCCGCTATAATACGGTACGATCCAACCCTCTGTAGAATCTTTGACCATGAGCCTACAATTAAACCACCTTCCGGCGTACGTTCATTAGCTCTAATAGCATCCTGTAATATGTGCAACGCTTCATTGCTGTAATTGGATTTACTCAATTCACCACCGACGACAGGATCTAGCACAACTTGAATAGGCCACAGCTCCCCCTCGAACTCTCTCCCATCATCTTGGAGCGTATTCTCTGTCAATGAAGGCGTAAACAGCACTTTAATAATATCCGAACTTATCATGGCAAAATCTGCACCGCCGCTAAAATATTTTCGAGGAACAACCTCTCCAGTCACCTCATCAACATCTTCTTTAATATAATTAAAAACCCCTTTTTTATAAGCCTGCAAATACTGTGTATATATGGCATCATTCGTGGCTGGGTCTTGTTGATTAATTCCAACACTGACTTTACCTTTATTTGCATAGGCACGATTGACAATAGAATCTTTGATATGCATTTTAAACCATGCGGCTAAGATCATGCTGTAAAACATTTGTCGTAAAGGAGCAAAATTCGCCCCTTCGTTCACTTCCCGTTCAATTTCAGGAATAATAAGTGATTTCACTAATGATGTCATTTGATCTTGTTGTGTACTGGTGATGCTAACGGTATGTTGATTGAGTGCCGTGTAATCTGCCTCAAGCATGACTTTTAAATGCGCCCGACGGATAAAGGCAATGTCTCCATTCACTTCAATATGCGCTTCTTGTGGAACAATCCACACTTTATTAAATGTATTAATAACCTCTTTCATTCCTTGATAATGAATCCCCGTCTTCGCATAAGCTGCTTGCCAGAATTTCTGACCTAATTTCCCTTCAGGATAAATCAATGAAGCAGTAAATTGTTTCAAGACATAATCTTGAGCAAGCATATCACGCCCCATGGTTGTTTGACCTAACGCTGAAGGCACCATGCGGTTTTTTTCATACGGGGATAAATTGACCCACAAATCTTTCTCAGGTATGGTCAATGCCGACAAGAAATATCTCACCATTTTGCCTGCCTCCTGTTTGATTGCACGCGTGCCAGCCTTGTATGTGAGGCTTCCAGAATCGAGATAAAATGTTAATTGCAATGGGTCGTGAGGGTTTAATTTAATCCCTCTAAGCAATGGAGGAACGCGCATAGGGCTCGCCAAAAGAACCTGTCCAATGCGAGGCATCGACGGCAATTGATCAGCCCATGCCTGAGGTAAATGCAGAGGAGAAACTAATAAAATGACAATTAAAAAACCCAGCCCATGTTTCATGATTGTTCAACATTTGCTGGGTATTACCTGGCTATTTCTGTATGTGTAATGGTTTATTATTTTGTAAGGATCAATTTTCCTTGTTTCGTCTTCATTAACCTGTACCAGTCATTGCCATGACGTATCATGACCAAATTTCCAACACCAAATAAATCCGATGAATGCAGGACGAGACTGGCATTAAATATTTCTTCAGGCATTTTCTCCGACTTATTAGGATAATTATTTCTAGAATTATCTAAACTCATAAAGATTCTAAGAAACGCAGCACAGCGTCACGTTTTACTTGTGTTAATTGTTTAAACCGTGTTTTGCTGATGTTCGCTTCTCCGCCATGCCATAAAATCGCCTCTTCTAAATTACGTGCCCGACCATCGTGTAAAAAAAATGTATGCTTATTCACCGTCTTCACTAAGCCAATACCCCACAAAGGTGGTGTACGCCATTCATTGCCACTGGCTTGAAAATCAGGTCGCCCATCCGCTAACCCATCCCCCATATCATGCAATAATAAATCTGTATAAGGATGAATGGTTTGATTAGCTAATTGAGGGACCTCTGCATCATTTCCAGTTGTCATCGTTGGAATATGACAGGCCGTACAGCCAATGCGTTTAAATGTCTTCTCACCCTCAATCACCTGGGGATTATCTACATCTCGTCGAGCTGGCACCCCTAAAGTCCGCGAATAAAAAACAAGTTTGGCAAAGAAATCTTCATCCAATTCAGGAGTACCGCCGGTTGGCGCTGCTTTAGCAGCCACTTGCACATCTGTAATGTTTTCTTTAGGAAATATAGGATTTGTTATCCCTAAATCTCCCAGCAAAGCCCCTGCATTTTGTTCAGCAATGCTAGGACGATTCGCTTTCCAACCAAAACGTCCAATCTTCGGTTTACGTTCGACAACATCCCATACATAATTCGGTTTACCTGATACTCCGTCGGGATGACCTTGCTGATCATGCGCAAATTGTAAAATTGTTGCCTCGTTTACAGCTTCCAGTAATCCCAAACCAAATACCGCAGGTGCAACCCGTGGAGAAAATAAAATATCTTTACCCAAAGGACCAAATGCTAAATCATCAAATTCATACCGAGGCACGCGCAACGCATACCGTGTACCGTCAGGATATTGCCCTTGTGATTGACTATAATAAACCGTCACGCGTCCTTCCGCTGGCACCCCAGGTATTGAACGATCATTGATTTGGTCCCCATAAGAAGGATGAGGAACCACACCCCCATGTTCACCTTGGCCTGGAAGACTAATGCGCACCAGCATCGATTCCATGCGCTTGCCTTCTTCAGGAGGACGGCCACGGCCATCAAATGTATGACAGGCCGAACACGATACACGATTAAACGTTGGCCCTAATCCATCAAACTTCGTCGTAGAGGAAGGGGCCACAACCCAATTGGTATTAAATAAACGATTACCAAACGTAAATTCTCTTATTTTTCCGACGGGCATATGGGCATCAGGCAAAGTAAATGCCTGGTCTGTCACATTAAAGACAGTCCCCTCTCCCCCGCTTAAATACCGAGGATCACGCCTATCTGCTTTGATACTTCCTTTAGCACCAGCACAGCCGGCTAATAAAAGAATAAGCATATAGACGTGAACCCGATAAATCATTTTCTTAGCTCTTGATAACAACGGTTAACCCTAATTTAGTGCCAAGTTCTTTAAATAATTCAGCTTGGGCTTGTAAGGACTTCACTAACTCTTCTAATTGAACACGTGCTGGAGCCTCTTTCGGTCCTGCAAGAATTTGATCAATGGGTGGTTTAATTGCTTCGACGATAGAACGTGTTTTAGTCAATTGTGCGTCAATCTTCTTGGCTAAATCAGCATCAACTTCAGCTGCAATTTTATCAAGACCTGTGCCTTGATAAGAACCATAACGGCCATAGTAAATATTATCAATACCCTTGGCGTTCATCACAAAATCAACATGAGTATTATCGCTAAAGCATGAATGCTCATCTTCTTGATCACCACTGTCTAATGCGGTGGCAATGCGTTCAGATGATAATTCAAAACCACTTAATGTGGCTAAAGATGTCAAGGCATGGGTTAATACTTCATCCGTCGATAAACCTAAAAATTTGCTGCGGTAATTCTTTGCTTCAGGAGCCCAGGCTTCGACAATGCTGGACAAATCTTTAGCTAATAATTCCGTTGTTAATTCAAGGTATTGACCACGGCGTTCATTAATCTTATTCCCTTTAACATAGTCAGTAGCACTACGTTGACCAGGACCAGCAGCATTAAAATCTTGACCCCATAATAGGAATTCAATGGCATGATAACCGGTTGTGACATCAGCTTCATCATCACTTTGATTTTTGCTCACTAAAACATCTTCAGTAAGATTAATCGCTTCATCTTGAATGATTCCAGCTTTTGGATTATCTTTCACATAGTCAATGTAGGCTTCATTTAAAGGCCAGGCATTAATACGCCCTTCAGGACCTTCTTCACCTTTATCATTGGTGCCATCGATAGGACCATCGGCAAAACGAAATGCTTCGGTTTGACCATAAGGAATACGTGATGCAATCCAGGCTTTCTTCGCAGCATTCAATGCATCATCAGAAGCATTATCCGCTAAATTCTCCACAGCTTCTTCCAATTGACCGACTGTATTTGCAGAATCTTGATAACTGAGAAAAGCAAGTTGCGCATAGGTTTGCGCAAAATCTTTGGCTAATTGTTTGTTGTTTTCTCTCGCACAAACCGGATTAATAGAAATCCCTATGATAAAAGCACTGAACACCGTCCATGAAATGCATTTTGTGACCATGTTATTCTCCTACGGTTAATCACATCTAAACTGGTTTTTGGCTTGGTATATTTGTTAAGCGCTTACCTGGCTTATGGAGCGCAATGCACGTTAAAAAACCCATACATACCATGTGTATGGGCTCTCGTTGCGGCCTCACTTAAATAAAAATCAAACAGTATAATTAATTCTTCTCATCATCATTGATCAACCCTTTAATGCGGCTGGTCTTACTATTCGTTTGATCCTTCTCATCAAAATTCTCAACAAATGCAAATTTATGTGTCATATCTAATGGCAAGTTTACGGTAACTTGATCTAAAATGGCACCTTGGCTGTCATAACGAAGCGCTTGAAAACGCAAGACACCATTTTTAATAAAAATACGGCAATCATCACTTTTTAAAGAAATATGTGCCATTACGCCTCTTCTATTTGTCTTTCAAATTTTGTAAATTTTTATAACAATCACTTAACATGTCTGTATATTTCACAAGACATATTTGCTTAGTACGAGGACATTTCATTTCATAGCCCTCAGCCGTCTTAATATAGAGAAGCTTCCCCCCATTTGAACGCACTTCAACAACCTTCTTGCCATCTTTCTCTATTTCTCTTTCAATCATGACCAGCGCATCCTTCGCTTACTCACAACGAATACTGGCTTGGCGCAATAATTAATCGCTCACCTGGCTATATAAGTTAATAATTGATTCTTTAATTTGATTTTAAATAGATATACGATTTATTTACCGTCGATGCATTATTTTTATCTAAGTTAAATATTAACGTATATGTAACGAAAGAATACTACACCCAGTCGTTTTGTCAAGATTATTTTTTAAGAAAAGGAAGGTTAACGCGGTTTTCTCGGCCTTCAATGAGGCGTCGGATATTGGGACGGTGACGAAACACAATAAAAACTGAGAGGACAATCGCCATGATTTGCATAATAAACGGCGCACCACAATACACCATGGCCACAGGAAACATCACAGCCGCAATTAATGAGGCTAATGACACATACCCCGAACATAAAAACACAATACCCCAGGTTAAAAGAACAACCGGCAATACAGGACGTACTTCGGGCACTTGAATAGCAAAACCAATAATAACCCCGAGTGTGGTGGCAATACCTTTACCACCTTTGAAATTCAAAAATACTGTCCAATTATGCCCGCACACGGCTGTGACGCCGATTAAGACAAGCATCCATGGTTGTGTCAATCCAAAACAATTGGCAATTATAGTCGTCGGAATAATACCTTTAGCAATGTCGATTAACAATACTGCTGTTCCCATTTCTTTGCCCAACACACGAAAGGCATTGGTGGCACCGACATTCCCAGAACCTTGGGTACGAATATCAATACCCTTTAATAAACCAAACCAATACGCTGTTGGAATAGCACCGATAATATACGTTAATACCAAACTAAGAATGATTGAGACCGCCATCATTGATTATTTTGATCCCTTCTTTAATGTAGATAACGCCTGAAACAACTGTCGCCCCAAAAGCAAAAGGCAAAGAGTTCTTCCAAGGCGAAGCCCAAGAAGTCAGAGGATCTTTCAGCCCCTCAGAGCTGACGATCCGCCTGACCAAGGCGCATGCGCTCCTGCAGCAGACCGATCTCTCCGTCACCGAGATCGCGGTCAGCGCCGGCTTCGGCTCGCTGGAGCATTTCTGCCGCGTCTATCGCCGCCAGTTC
>CAYZPQ010000048.1:7444-7652 GCA_964480185.1 uncultured Planctomycetales bacterium
GTAATAATACACCAAGCACACACAAGATATGTAAGAAAGCTGTAAACTTTCCTGATTTATTCGCATTCACATTCAATGAGCCTGTCATCATTTTAATTAACATGGCCCCAATTAATAAAATCACATCACGACTGATAATAGCGACGACAAACCATAAAGGAAAATCTGGGGATGTGAAATACTCGCGCTTGGCATACAAACACACAAA
>CAYZPQ010000048.1:7662-12599 GCA_964480185.1 uncultured Planctomycetales bacterium
GTCTGCTTTTTCGTCCACGCAAGCACGTTCGGCATCAATAAAATCTTATCCGCCAAGGGATCAAGAATAGCCCCTGCACGGGTTTTTTGCCCGCGGGTGCGCGCAATATACCCATCGATAACATCGGATATAATTGCTACTAAAAAAAGAATGATCGCCACCAAATGCAACACCTTGCGCGTCAGCGATACAGACATTACTGTCACAATAAAAAATGGGACAAGTAAAATTCGTCCGACCGTGACTTTATTCGCAAACGTTAAGCCCATTACTCGTCTAAATCCTTTAATTGAGCCCCACACAAGGGACAAACACTGACTTTATTGCTAAATCTCTTGCCATCCACAGGGCAATATCGAATCCCTGTTTGCTGGGCTTGCATGGCTTGATTGACCGCTTCAACAGCACTGCGCGCCTCTGGATCATGCTGCATTTGTGTGCCTAAGCGCTTGAGATCTTCGGGGGAAATCGCCTGATTCGTTAATCCCTCGGTCATGGTCCCAACCGCTTTAATCACATCGGACTGGCTCTCCGTCGCTGAATTCTTAACAGGCGCATGCTGACACCCTAATAACCAGCAGCACATCACAACGGTGATTAGGCGCTTCATTTAATAAACCTAATGCGATTCAATGGCCAAAAAATAACTTCGGCACGACCCAGCACATCTTTCTCATCCACAAAACCCCAATAGCGGCTATCGTGACTTGAGGAGCTATTATCACCTAAAACAAAATAATGACCTGGGGGAACGCTAATCGGAACTCCTTCTTGGCCATACTCACCGCGATTATAATAATACGTATTGGCAATGCGCGGGTCGGTAACTTCTTCTCCGTTAATTAAAATCTTCCCCTCTTTAATTTCAACGGTTTCACCGGGACCAGCAATAAGACGTTTAATAAAATCTTTGCTACGGTCTTCAGGAAAAATAAAAACAATCACATCCCCTCGTTGAGGTTTTGTAAAGCCTGGCAAACGAATTTTGGTCAGCGGTTTAAGCGCATTCGGCCATTGTATATCTACTTTTTCTTTTAAGAATTCAGGTGAATGGATTTCAGGAAGTAAAATCGGTCCATAGCGTAATTTACTGACGAATAAATGATCCCCTTCGATCAAGGTCATGCGCATGGAACCACTAGGAATTTTAAAGGGTTGAATCAAATAGGAGCGGATTAAAATTGCTAAAACTAAAGCAACGAGTAATGATTCTGTCCATTCCCATGCAATTGCTTGCCACGTTTTTTTAGTCATGGTGTCTATTTATCCTAGATTTTTAATGCTGCTAAGAATGCTTCTTGAGGGACTTCAACGCGACCAATTTGCTTTAATTTCTTTTTACCTTCTTTTTGCTTTTCCCATAACTTGCGTTTACGGGAAATGTCACCACCATAACACTTGGCCGTCACATTTTTCCCCATCGATTTAATACGTGCGGAAGAAATGATACGTCCATCAGCAGTGGCCTGCACTTTGATTTCAAATAATTGCTGCGGGATTAAATCTTTTAACTTACTTACCAACGCTAAACCTTTATCATACGCACGGTCTTTGTGCACCATGCAGGAAAAAGCATCGCAGGGCTCATCATTAATGAGAATATCAAGTTTGGTAATTTGAGCTGGTGAATAGCCTTTAAATTCATAATCAATAGACCCATAACCACGGGTAGAACTTTTGATCATGTCATTAAAATCAACAATAACTTCTGATAAAGGAATATCAAAAACGATTTTCATGCGGTCGCCGATGAATTCGCTTTTTTGATACACCCCACGCTTGCGTTTGGCCAATTCCATAACAGCATCCATATAGCCAACCGGTGTGAAAATGGATACCGCTAAGATTGGTTCTTCAATGCGTAAAATATCGGTACCATTTGGTATTTCCGACGGATTTTCTAAGTCAACCACAGACCCATCACGCAAATAAACTTTATACCCTACGTTAGGGGTCGTGAGAATTAAATTTAAATCATGCTCGCGCTCTAACCGTTCTTGCACAATTTCCATGTGCAACAAGCCTAAGAACCCGCAACGAAATCCATGACCAAAAGATTGAGATGTTTCATGCTCATAACTTAAGCTCGGATCAGAAAGACGTAATTTATCAATGGCTTCACGCATGGAACTGTAATCACCGGCATTCACCGGATAAACCCCGCAAAACACCAAAGGCTTTAATTGGCGATACCCTTCTAGAGCACTGGCGCATTGACGATTAAGCTCGGTAACAGTATCACCGACGCGGGCTTGGGACGGATCATGCAAGTTACAGGTCATGTAACCTACTTCGCCCGCTGATAATTTCTTCATGGATTGAATTTGAGGCGCAAAAATACCAACTTCCTGCACATCAAAATCATGTTCCAAATTCATGAAACGAATTTTCATCCCCGGTGTGATTGAACCATCAAAGACACGGATATAAACAATGATGCCTTTATAAATATCATATTTCATGTCAAAGATAAGTGCTTTTAAAGGCCCATTCGCATCTCCCTCGGGAGCTGGGATAAAACTCACAATTTTCTCAAAAAGCCCATCAATATTAAGACCTTCTTTGGCCGACACTAATTGAACATCTTCTTCTTTAAAACGCAAGACATCACGGAATTGGCGCTTAGCCTCGTCGATATCAGCATTGGCAATATCAATTTTATTAATGACGGGAAGGATTTCTAAATTACTATCAATGGCGAGGTAATAATTGGCAATGGTTTGAGATTCCACACCTTGGGTGACATCAATTAATAATAAAGCCCCTTCACACGCACGTAATGATTTCTCTACTTCATAAGAAAAGTCAACGTGACCAGGTGTATCAATGAGATTAAAGACATACTCATTACCATCTTTGGCTTTATAATTGAGACGTACTGCAGAAGCTTTAATGGTAATCCCCCGCTCACGTTCAAGGTCCATATCGTCGAGCAATTGATTGCGAAACTTACGTTCATCAATGGCTCCCGCGAATAAGAGCAAACGATCGGCTAAGGTCGACTTCCCATGATCAATGTGAGCTATGATCGAAAAATTTCTAATGAATTGTTGTGACATACTTATTTAATATGCTTCATGATTAAATCAACCGAGCCTTCGACATCATAACCGGTTGAATCAATCACAATCGCATCTTCAGCTTTCTTTAAAGGGCCAACCGCACGGCTAAAATCTTTATGGTCACGATCAATCATCTCCGCACGCAAGGCATTAATATCAACAGTCTTACCTGATGCTGTTAATTCACGGTAGCGACGACCAATACGCTCTTCCACATCCGCATCAAGGTAAAATTTATAGGTTGCTTTAGGAAAAACAATGGTCCCTTGATCACGCCCGTCGGAAACTAAGGACTTGGCTTGACCAATTTCCTGTTGCTTCTTTACTAAAACTTCACGCACACCAGGCACGCGGGCGATATAATGGGTATTATTGGTAACGTCAACGGCGCGGATACCGACGGAAACATCTTCTCCATCGAGCATGACGACCAAATCACCTTTGGCATTAGGCTCAAAATCGATAGTTGATGCTTGGGCCATTTGAGTTAAGGCGGCTTCATTCGTTAAATCAATCTTTGCACGCAATGCTTTAAGCGTCAACGCTCTATACATAGCCCCTGTATCTAAATACGAAACACCTAAGCGCTTCGCCAATGCTTTCGATACTGAACTTTTCCCTGCGCCAGCAGGCCCGTCGAGCGTGATAATTAATTTCTTAGCTTGCATGAGTTTTATCCAATTTTTCCCGTTTCACTTTCGCTTGACCAAACGCATCATTCAATCCGTCTTTGTCTTTGGTAACAATGGCTTTGCGAATTACTGATAAATTCTTTACTGCTTCATCTAATGCTTTTAAGAGAGGCTTATTATTGGATAAGGCAATATCGCGCCATACCTCTGGGTCAGACGCAGCGATACGTGTTGTATCTTTAAGTCCACCAGCGGCATAATCAAACATTTTATCTGGAACAGCTTTCATTAAAGCAAACGCCATTAAATGTGGTAAATGACTCACATAGGCTAATGCTTCATCATGTTCAACTGGAGATAATGTCTTAACGGTAGCCCCAAGCTGTGACCAAAACTGTTTAATCTTTTCTTTGGCCAAACGATTGGTTTTATCCGTCGGTGTCATTAAACAGACAGAACCTTCGTACAAATTCCCTGCGGCATGAGTTGGGCCTTTTTTCTCAGAACCAACTAAAGGATGTGAACCCACAAATAATACCGAGTGATGCAGTACCTTGTCCGCCTTTTCAACGATGGTGGCTTTGGTGCTTCCTAAGTCGGTAATAATACACCCACGTTTATGATGACGACCAATGGCATCTAAGGTATCAATAATTGAATTAACTGGTGTAGCTAACACAATTAAGTCCGCATTCTGTATCCCCTTTTGTAAATCTAAAGTGGATTCATCAATAGCGCCTAAATCAGTCGCTTCTCTTAAAGAAGTTTCATGGCGACCAATACCAATAACGGTTTGAGCCAATCCCTTTTTCTTAATCGCCAACCCCAACGATGTGCCCATGAATCCCACACCAACAATCGCAATACGTCGAAACAACTGTTTTCGATTAAACATCGTCGCACCCTCTATGAGTTATATACCTTATAAGCTTCGATCAACGGCTTGTGCTACCCGGCGGCAAGAATTCATTAATTCTTCAAACTTGCCTGGCATCAAGGATTGAGCGCCATCGGATAATGCTTCTTCAGGATTATCATGAATTTCAATCATGAGAGCATCGCAACCTGCTGCAATACCTGCACGTGCACCGGCCGCCACATATTCCCAGCTTCCTGTTCCATGGCTTGGATCAACAACCACAGGCAAATGGGTTAATTTCTTGGCAACGGGTACGGCATTAATATCAAGAGTATTTCTCGTCGCTGTTTCGAATGTGCGGATACCGCGTTCGCATAACATGAC
>CAYZPQ010000049.1:0-12324 GCA_964480185.1 uncultured Planctomycetales bacterium
CAAATGGGTTTTGCGCATGACATCCGTTTGGCCTGCCACGGGCTTGATCAAAAATAGTTTTCCATGCGTCATAATCTTTCACTTCATGAATAATTAAGACGTAGGGCATGCCGCTCTTTCCATCCACTTCTTGCCATTCATGACACGGGCGACTAGCATGCCGCAGACATTATCTCCCACCACATTGACCATGGTGGCCGGTGGATCGACGAGTGTGCCGATCATGGTAATAATGGGCATGGCTTCGATGGGAAATCCAAATAACGTAACAATTAACAATTCTCCAAGCATTCCACCCGAGGGAATACCACTAATCACCGTGCCACATAATAATGCCACAGCGATAATCGATATAATCGTCATGGGTTCCCACATGGGCATTTGAAATATACCAAATAAAAGGGCAATCTTAATGACTGCCGCGAGGCAAGATCCGTCGCTGTGCACAGAAGCCCCGATATTCACCACAACGTCACGAATATCTTCAGGGATACCAATTTTCTTTGCCGCCTCAAGATTAACCGGTAATGTGGCTAAACCACTCCCCGTGCCCCACGCTGTTAAAGCAGATGGCACAATATTCGACCATAATGTTTTAATGCCAAGCACTCCCCCCGCAAGCCAGGCATAAAAGGAGAATCCGACGAAGAAATAAATTAATGCGACGGGATAATACAACACAATGGCCCGAAAATAAGTGCCAAACATCTCTGGACCAAAAGCCCCCACAAGATACGCAAAATAGGCCCCTAAACCAATGGGCGCATAAAACATGACATAAAAAATGGCTTTCATCATCACTTCATTACCAGATACCAGAAAATCAGCAAATGCTTTTCCCCTATTACCGACGGCAGATGTGGCAAGACCAAGTAATAAGGCAAATAAAATGAGGGCCAACATGCTTTTCTTAGAAAAGAGTTCTGTAAAATCCGCCACACTCACCGTGCGCACAAGCTGTTGGCCGATGCTGATTTTTTCAATCGTGACATTCTTATCCATTTGAATGTGCACACCCTCGGCAGGTGGAAATATCTTTACACCAACAAGCATGACAACCGAAGCAATCAAACCTGTCACAATGAAGACAACTAACATCGATGCAATGATCTTGCCTAAACGTTTGAGATCCGTCATCTGGGCCATGGTGGAAGAAATAGAAAAGAAAACAAGCGGTACAGCGACGGTAAAAAGAAGATTAAGGAAAATATCGCCAAGCGGTTTTAGAATAGCAGCTTTGTCTTTCATCACCAGGCCCACGAGTGAACCGATAATAATGGCAATGATTAGATTAATTGAGGAACTATAGGACTTTAAGAAAGTAGATTTGGTCACAATTTTCTCAAGATGGCATTAAATAGTGTTAATGTTTCTTATCAGGCCAACGCTGGGGTACTTTTCGCACTTTCGTTATATCATACCCTTGCGTCTCTAAAATCTTAAGTAAATTTTGATAATCGGCATCAGAAATTTCAGGCGTGCGTGCCTGAATCCAAAAATAGTCCCGTCGATTACGACCAATGATGGTCTGACTATAATCCTCTTTAAGATATGTAATTAAGAATTCCGCTTTAAAGGGCCAGATAAATTGCATGCCCCAGGTCGAATTATTGACCTTATCTCGAATAAAACCTCGGGGATTAAATCGTTTTTGAGGGCCATCAAACCCACCCTTATTAAATGTAAAGATCGTATTGATTGTCCCATCAGGAAGCAGTTGATACTCTTCAATGCCATTGTAGGCTTGTGTTTCAATAAAAGTCGGAATACAGGCAATCACATACCAAGGGCCCATATAACGTTTGATATCAACATTATCGACTGTCTTTAATGGAGGATGTGTCGTCGCACAACCAGCCATATATAATGCAACTATGCATACTAACAATTTCTTAATAATCATAATGATCCTTTTTAATTAATTGGGATGATCCATGAGATCTTCATCATTAACACTTTTACTAATCTTATAAATTTTTATTATACTCTCATTAATAAAAAAGTCCCTACAACTTATTTCAGTTATAGGGACTTAATGCTTACTAGACTATAAAGAGGTCTACTTCCTAATAATCCTCTCTTGCTAACTGCTGTAATTTCATGCAATGTTCATCATCCGCATCTTTTAATTTGCGGGCCATTTCCTCGGTTCTTAGACCGGAGATTTACGGCCAAAAATAAATGAAATAACCGCTAAGATTAAGAAGACAACGAACAAAATTTTCGCAATATCAACTGCGTCTCCTGCAATACCACCAAATCCAAGAAATGCGGCCACAATGGCGACAACAAAAAATGTAATAGACCAATTCAACATAGATTACTCCTTGTAAGAAAACAATTGAGATGAACGCTCTCCCCAAGAACTCTTGGAAAGAGCGCTTATTACTTATGACTTATTTGATTTACTCATCAAAGACCCCAGTACAAATGCACCAACTGCAACTCCAGCGACAATGAGCCAAGGATTTTGACGAGCTTGTTTATCTAATCCGTCAATAAACTTTCCCGCTTGTTCTTGCCCTTGTTTAAGAAGCTGTTGGGCGTCTCCCCCCATTTCTTGGCCTTTTTGTTCTGCCTGTTGACCTGCTGATCGCGCAAACTCTGTCGCTTTATCGGTTGCACTTTGGGCTTGTCCTGATTTATTGCTGTAGTCGTTTTGCATTTAAGACTCCTTTAAATAATGATTAATTACTGACATCCTCTTAAGACAAAAAGAAGAAACAAAATAGGAATCGGCACGCCTAATAACCAAAGAATCGCCCACCCTACTTTTCCCTTTCTTGATTTCACTCTCCTCAAATTAGCCATGAATCATACCTCCTTAAGTCATTAAGATTGTTTCTGATGAAGCGATATAAATTATCATTTATGACATGAAGGGAAGATGAATAACGGGTTAATAAATCTTCATGCAAGAATTGATGAAGCGATCGAAGAAGCCCTTAACCGACGACGAAGAAATGGAAAGGAAAGCGGTGGGATTTTCCCTCAACTACTATTCTAATAAATCTCAGTATATTTATACTTGTCAGTTATTTCATCAGCGAGGTAGGTGCCTTTGGAAGGAGCCCGCATAAAACGGGCATGAACAATTTGAGGAACACCTTGGTAAACGTGTTTTTCTGTTGATAAAAAATACACATGTAATTTTTTACTTCCAGGTTCATACCCAATTGATTCAATTATAGATGAACTAACATCAATCATTTCGAACATATTGACTCCTTCAATTCAATAGGGCACACATCCTATTTTAAATAATAAGGCGTGACCCCCTCTTTCTTGTTCTTACGTCCGCTCGCCGATCACGATAGTGACTTGCGTATCACCTGTCGAGATCACGACATGAAGTGGTAATCCACCTGCTGGAACAGCGGTGGCTGTAAATGTTTTGGTTGCTGGATTAAACTGAAGCCAGCTTGGCAATGGATCTCCGCCCATGGTCGTGACATTGAGCGCGGATGTATCAGCGGTTGCGACTTTCTCAGGTAAAGCAAAAGAGAAACCACCAGTGCGCATAATCATATCTTTAGGCACGAGCACACTGACCATTCCATTTCCTTGTGCGGTAGGTTCTTGTACCATTGAGACAACAATGCCATCTTGCTTTGACCCCATGGCCACAGCGCTATCACTATGTTGAGCCGATGGGGAAGATGATGGACTGCTCGATGAGCTCTTGGTATCCTGAGGTATAGTAGACGTATTAGAAGTGGCTTGATTTGTCGTCGAAGAATTATGCGTTAACAATGTTGGGGCGTTCTGTTGAGTTACTGTTGGCTCAGACGTTGTAGGTAATGTTAATTCAGGAGTCTTTGTCGTTAATTCAGGAATTGCAACAGAAGGTGTTGGGGTAACTGGGACTGTCGGAGATTCTGGTAGAATCTTCGCTAAGACAGATCCCCCAACAATCGTATAATTGGCATCGCTGAGAGACAAAGCATTATTGACAAAACTCGTATAATCACCTGCTGTTGAATTAGAAACATTGGCCGTTCCTGTAATAGTAGGCGTCGAATCTCCTGACACCATGCCAGACAATTGAAAATCCCTACTAAAAGAAGTACTACCATCGTACGTTTTACTAACCGTTACGCCTAATGCACGTTGAGATATGGTCGCATCAATTGTTGCACCAGTAAGCGTGTAATTTGAATTATTCTGCGTCAATGTGCTGCTGGCTAAACTGGTGTAATTGCCAACATTGCGACTCGCAACAGTGGCACTACCACTTAATGTAGGCGTAGCATCACTATTCACCATGCCCGATAAACTAAATCCACTTGTAAATGATGTGCTACCATCGAAAGTCTTACTTACTGTCACGGTTAAAGGACGAGGATTAATTGCCCAGGCTAAATTATTGCCTGCTTGTAATGTATAACGTTCACTACCCAATGATAAACCACTCGCATAACTAATTGCATAATTGCCTACCGCGGATGTAACTGTCGGCTTACCATTTAAGACCACTGTCCCCGACGGATCAGCATCAGTAATCGCTGTACCACCACCTGCGGTTGTGGCTAACTCATAACCAAACGTAGGCACAATGCCATACAGACTTGAACTACCACTTAAACTGCTCGTTGGAACAACATAAGCGGTTGCGAGATTATAATGATCGGCATTACTAAGTGTTGTAATAGTAAGCACGCCACTGCCGGGCGAATTAATAAACCCTGTGCCAGACATTGTCCCTGACAATGTTTGATTCACACTGTTTGCAAAACGCACTTGGCCTGTCACCGCAATATTCCCTGCATAACTGCCGTTGCCAAGTTTACCTGTCCCAGCAATTTCTAATTTACCCGCACTCACCGTGGTATTACCTGAGTAAGTACTGACCCCTGTTAATGTCAACGCACCTGCACCGGCTTTCGTCAATGTCGTTGTCCCTGACAGTGGACCACTCATCGCACTAGCTGCCGCAATAGTAAAACTTGCACTATCAGTAAGGCAAACTCCCGTCGATGAAGCCCCTGTACCGCATGTAAAATTGGAACTACTGTTCGCATACACATTGGCATCATTGGCGCTGATACTTAAACTTTTAGCATCCGCATAAATGGGCGAACCAGAGCTACCCATTGTCACAGTGCCGCTTGCCGTAATACTCACATCACCGATTGGCGTTGGTCGATCATTGGTGCCTACTGCTAAATTTCCACTTAATGTGACATTGCCGCCTGCCGCATTAATGGTCAAATCACTTTGATTATTATTAGAAACAGCCCCACTGAGCGTAATATTACCACTGCCCGTACTGCTTAATGTAATGTCACCACCCAGATCGAGCACTCCCGCATAAGCTTGGCTCCCCGACGTTCGTGTTAAAGCGCCCGAAATTGTCGTCTTACCTGAGCCTGATTTTGTTAATGATGTGGCATAAGTCGAACCCGCAAGAGTCGTCGTTCCCGTCGTTGTAATGGTTAATGCGCCGATAGCACTTGAACTTGTTCCTGTTTGACCGTTCAAGAATACATTACCAGCACCTGTACTCACACCAAGATTACTGGCGAGCCCCGCTGCTTTTAATATATCCCCCGCAAAAGTGACTGCACCATTTGATGTGGTCGTGATATTTGTTGTCGCAGCATTTAATGTCAATGGACCAGTATAAGTTTGTGCGCCCGTCGATGTAATGGCACCACCGGCAAGATCAATGCCTTTCGCACCTGTAATCTCAAGCGAGCTTAATGCCGCACTACCGCCAATAGCTCCACTAATACTCACATCACTACTGCGGGCAAGAATTTCTAGGGCATGTGCACCATTCACGGTTCCATTAATATCAACTGCACCTCCACCATAGCTGATGATGGCGTAACCAGCTTGACTATTGCCTGTATTTAGAAGTGAAGTGCTTATTGTATTCGTACTAAAACTATTTGCTGCCCCACTTGAACCCGAATTTCCACCACGACCAGTCCATTCATTAACAAAGAAAACTGTTGGATTCGCTGCCCCACCAATTAAACCACCGCCGCCACCACCTGACCCACCCCCATCATTAATAGGACTTGCTTGATTTCCTGCATGATAACCAGTTTGACCTGTCATGCTATTATCACTGCGATAATTAGTGCTACTTTGATCTCCACATAAACTAGGGCACGCGGTATTATTTCCTGAACCACCACCGCCGCCGCCACCAGCTGCAACCAACATTTGCGAAGCAGTCGTCGGAGTATTTGTCAATGCCACCACCGTTGCGGCACCACCCCCACCGCCGCCACCCGAATTACCTACAGGGCCGGTATTTCCCCCAGTACCACCATTCCCTAAATTAAATTGATTGGTCCCTCCGGCACTACCCCCTGTATTTGTAACCTGATGCCCTCCTGTTGCTCCTGCTGATCCTGGGGCGATATAAATATTTTGTCCACCCGTTACATTAAAAGACGCCGTTAATGTTCCAACTGTACCTGCATCCCCACCCGTACTCGTATCGGTTCCCCCTTTACCACCTGATGCACCCACCAACGTTGCTGTCAACTCTGTGATTCCTCCGGGTACCGTATACGTTGTATAAGTTGTATAGGTATCAGAAACACCACTTGTCAAAATGACATCCGCACCTAATGTTATATCACCATTCAATGTCATATCTGTAATGGTTGATAAATCATTATTCAATGTAATGCCGCCTGGGCCCGTAAGGGTCAACGCTCCCGTTGAAATCGCCGCACTAACCGTAATCGCATTGGCTGCGGTTAACGTTAATAAATTTGAACTGTTAGAAGAAATCGCTGAACTTACTAAAATATTTCCAGCGCTGGCATTATTTCCATTAGAACCATAAGCGGTTGTGTCTGCTGATGTTGTAACAGTTACATTCGAACCACTTAAAGCTGTCACAATGGCCGTTGCTGCCGCACCATTAATGGTGTAATTATACGGATCAATTAACCATGTTCCTGTTGTCCCCGCATTCGCTTGAGTATTCACCAAGGCCCGTTCATCAAGGAGAAAATGACTTCCTGATGTTTCAACAAAACCACCATCGCCACCTGCACTACCACCTTGTGCTGTTACTGTACCTGAGAATGTCATGGCGCTATCTGCATTGGCTAAGTCTGCAATGGCAAAAACTTTTCCACCCTTACCATTGCTTCCCGTCGCTGCATTCGCCTTAACCGTACCACCAAGTTCAAGGGTATCGCTTGCGATCAACTTTATTGTGCCTCCATCATTGACCATCCCTGATGCTTCAATTGTGCCGGTATTTTTAACAATACCACCTTGAATATGATTGGCAGCTTGGGCCGACATAATAATCAAACCGCCTGGCGCTTCTACTGCGAGCTTATTGTCAACAAGGGCAGCAATGTCTGATTTACTAACCGTAATATCTGAAAGATTGCCCTGATTATTAAATTGCAATTGATACGCTTCACCGGCCGCCATGGCTACCGTTCCCATGTGGGCAATAATGACACCTTCATTGCGCACCTCGGGGGCCAATAAAGCAACATAACTCCCCACATCGACGGTGATTGCGCCTTTATTGATCACTGCGCCTTGGGCCCCATTACGATAAAAATTATAACGGCCAGCCATGAAGTCTTCATTGCTTATGGTATTTGTCGTGGCAACCAAACCCCCAACATTCACCGATGATCCTGGCGCAAAATAAACGCCAGCCGCATTTGTTAAGAAAACCTGACCATTAGCTGTTAAACGACCAAAGATTTGACTCGGATCACTGCCTACTACATTATTTAAAGCCACACTTGTGTTAGATGGTTGATTAAAATTCACGTGAGCATCGCGACCAATATTAAAAGACTGCCAATCAATGGCCGCGCGGTCTGTGTATTGTTGAATATTCATCGACGATCCATTTTGACTAATCAGAGCATCACCTGCAACAACATCACCACCGACGGGTAATTGACCTGCTGCGGGAACAGATTGCGCCCATGACAGTTGCGACAATGGCATCATGAACGCTACTAGCAATGATGTGATTTTTGATGTCAAACGCGTGATAGGAACATGTTTTCTTTTATTCATGCTGTTTCCTTAGAAACGTTGAGATATTTGCAACCAAAAACGGTCTTCCCTTAAGGAACCATCTTGATCATCGCCGGAAGACGTTGGATTAGGATTATCACCAATACGATGGGCCCATGTTAGCTTAACACTTAAGCCAGACTTTGATTGCCACACCAATTCTGTACCCGCCCCCTGCAAGCTATAACTTTTAATACTTCCACTATTATAGACATGACCATAATCATAAAATCCGCTCAATTGATAATTAGGCAAAAATCTCCAACGTAATTCATTTCTGGACAAATAACCTTCCACACCACTGCCTTCACTGACGGGATAAGCTCTGACGCCATTAGGACCACCTAAATAAAACTTCTCCGAGGAATCCAATTTTGTTTTCGAGCTAATTTGCCCTGAAAGCCCTCCATAGAGAGACACTTTAGGAATAAGTGTCTGTTGACGCGCAATGCTGTACGTCATCTTTTGATAATCTCCCTCGAGGTTTCGATCTTCCCCGCTGTGTAGTGTGCCAAGATCAAGCGTTCCTAATATTAAACTCACGCTAGCAGATGTATTACCTCCACCGATAAATTTATCAACCATATTACCGCGCAATGTCGTCGTATAATTATCAACACAATATTCCGAGGATGTCGCGGCTTGGGCTTTGTTCTTGAAATATTTGCGATCATAATTGAGATTAAAATAAAGATTCTTTTCACGCGTACGCATCAATGGATAAATTGATTGTGCCCCCACACTGCTTGAAGTCCCTTTGGCATCAAGTGCTTCAAATTCAGAAGGCAATACTTCATAGCTGATAACACTACCATTTGCGCCAACACGCCATCCATTATTACCAATAGGGACAGTTTCTTCCAAACGTGCAAAACGTAATCCTTCAGAATATAAAAGGTACGCCGAGGATTGATCTGCGATACCTAACGGATTGGAAAGCTGTACGAAGCTGTGGATACGTTCCTCGCCCGTCGAACGAGAGCCTTCCGTATCGGCAATCACCATCCCTGAAGCCAAAGATTCCTTTGTTGTTTTAATCACCAAATCGGTTTGGCCTGCCAGTTCACCCTCTTGCAATCGTCCAGATGCTGTTACACCTGGTAAATCATCAAGCACTAATAGAGAACGTTCCATTTTTCTGGTATTAAGTGATTTATTCTCTTGCTGTTGCACAGCAACCATCGACTCAATTTTGTGTTGAGTTGGCCAGCGATAAGATCCTTCTTCAATGTGCACTTTCCCAAATGTTGCTTCGACAATTTGTATCACAACAATTCCATCGACAACATCTTGCTTAGGCAAAAAGCTGCGCACAGCCCAACCTTTTTTACGGTACGCTTCACCTACTGCGGCTGCGGCATTTTGTAATTCAGTATAAGTCATTTGATGGTGCAGATATTTTCTGACAACGGCATCAAGCTCTTTGCTCGTGAGCAATGTATTGCCCTCAAAACGAAAACCAGTAACAGTAACTTTTAATTGGTCTTGGGTTAAATCTTGTTGCGGGGTAGATTCAGCCGTAGGGGCTGAGGTATCGGGCGGGGACGATGCTTTCTGACGTTCTTGTTCAACCTGTTGCATCAAAGCGCCTGCATCCGTCGGTGTTTGCGCATATACGCTCACAGACAAGCACATGATTGTTACCATCAAAACAACTGCCGATGAAAAAATATAATAACGCACTCTTATTATTTCCCACATTTATTTGGATTATGTTGGGAATTATAAAAGATATTCAAGTGCTATACGATTGATTTCTGAAAAATATTTGACTACTCTAATCCCTATTTCATTTTAATAATTCAATGATCAGTTTTTGTAAAGGTTCGATATTGATTTTATTCTTTGAGCTGAGCCAAAAAATATCTGTTGCTTGAATCTCAAGTTGACTGGTAATTTCTTGTTGTCTCACAGCAAGCTTTGACGGTCCAACCTTATCGATTTTATTCACAACAACATGAAACGGAAAACCATGATGTTTAAGCCAATTGATCATTAACATGTCTAACTTAGTCGGACCAGCCACCGCATCAAGAATAACAAACACCATGCAAAGGTTGTTCCTACCCGTCAGATATTCTTCAATCATCGGACCAAATTCAGCTTTGCCTAATTTTGACCCAACGGCAAATCCATACCCTGGAAGATCGACGATCCAACGGTAGGGCTTCACCTCATACACATTAATAGTGCGCGTCTTTCCCGGAACCTGTGACACATGGGCCATGTTTTTCTTTTGGCATAAAGCATTAATGAGAGAACTCTTACCCGCATTAGATCTGCCTAAGAACGTCACTTCCGCGTCACTCTTGGTAAGCTTACGCACATCTGTTTGTGTCATTAAATGTTTGGCTTCGTGTAACATTTTAGCTCATTTATCCTTATTAAAAATCAATCCATCAAACACTTGCACCTAATGAGAACACAATTTACACTAACATAGTAAAGATGCAAGGACTGCATATTAACACTAAATCATCGTTATCATACTAATAAATAGGAGCTTAAAAGTGGAAAATCTCTGGGATAACATATCGGAAAATTTGAAAAGCGCTTATCAGGGAGCAGAACAACACCTCAAAGGTGATGTCGTCAAACTCGCAAGCCTCCCCCATCTTCTCACTTTTCTAAAAGAAGTCGATTCAGAGGGCCTCCTTTTACTGTTGGATCAGGCGCGAAAAATCAAGAAACGTAAGACCATAAAATTTCCTCCGATTAATGCGGACTTTTATGACATTCAAGGTTTACTGCCAGAAGCTGACCGAAAACTTCTCGCCGACGTTCGTCAATTTATGCTGACAGAAGTGGCACCGATTGCCAATGAATATTGGCTCAAAGCAGAATTTCCATTTCACCTTATTAAAGGCCTAAAAAAATTAAATATCGCTGGTCTAACATTTGATCAATCAGTGGGTGGTCAAGGACGATCGAACTTATTAGAAGGCATTATCGGCGAAGAGATCGCTCGAACCGATACATCCATTTGTACTTTTTGGGGCGTTCATTGTGGGCTGGCGATGAATTCGATCGACTTGTGTGGATCCGATGAGCAACGGCAAAAATTTCTACCTCCCATGATGGCGATGGACAAAATCGGGGCCTTCGGTTTAACCGAGCCCGAGGTGGGATCGGCAGCTTCCATGGGATTAAAAACGACCTGTAAACGCAATGGCGATACGTGGACAATTAACGGACAAAAAAAATGGATCGGGAATGCAACGTTTGCCGACTACATTGTCCTCTGGGCCAAAGATGCGGATGATCACCAAGTCAAAGGCTTTATCCTCGATCGAGAAACACCAGGCCTGACAACGGAGAAAATTGAAGACAAAATGTCCCTCAGAACTGTCCAAAATGCCTTGATTACACTCAAAGACTGTAAAGTGAGTGAAGAGCGTCGTCTTCAAAAGGCAAATTCTTTTAAAGACACAGCCCTTGTTCTTCGCAAAACACGCGTGGGTGTTGCTTGGCAAGCGGTTGGCTGCGCCAAAGGCGCCTATGAAAATACATTAGCCTATACGATGAAACGCGAGCAGTTCGGACGGCCTATTGCTGGCTTTCAAATGACGCAAGACATGTTGGCACAGATGCTCTCTCAGATCACAGCGATGCAAAGCATGGTCGCTCGCTTGAGTCAACTCCAAGACTTAGGCAGACTTTCAGATGAGCAAGCATCTTTGGCTAAGATATTTTGTACGGTCAGTTGCAGGCAAATCACAAGTATGTCTCGAGAATTGATGGGCGGAAATGGGATCTTACTCTCCCATAATGTAGCGCGCTTCCTCGCTGATGCCGAAGCCTTGTATTCTTATGAGGGAACAAAACAAATTAATAGCTTAGTCGTTGGTCGTGCAATCACTGGCATGAGTGCATTTACTTAAAGAATAAAGAAATAGGGACGTCCACCATTGTTATGATAGACGTCCCTATTTTTATTTAACAAAAGCTGCTAAACGTCCTAAAGTTTGTTTGCCCCCTTCAATTGCACCATAGGCCTTCACCACATGGTCGCGCTCTTTTTTAGTTTCACACACCATTTTAATAGTGATCTTCGTTTTATTTCCTTTAGGCTCAAAGGTCCAGGTGGCAATAAAATGAGCTCCCTTCTCTTCTTTTCTTCCGCCAGCAAGTTTGTAAACAAGGCGTTTGTGTTTCACAATTTCTTGAAAAAAACTTTTATTGGGATACTTAGCACCATCGGGCCCACGCATGACGTGTTTCCACTGACCACCGACTCTAAATTCCATATTTTCAATAGTCGTGCTAAACCCATTAGGCCCCCACCACTGAGATACTTGTTGA
>CAYZPQ010000050.1:0-1805 GCA_964480185.1 uncultured Planctomycetales bacterium
TATGGGGCGATGATAAAGATCGTGTGGTGCAAAAGAGTGATGGGTCTTATACCTATTTAACGCCGGATATTGTCTATCATCAGGATAAATTCCGACGAGGTTTTGATCGGGTTGTGAATATTTTAGGGCCTGATCATCATGGGTATATCCCACGCATTAAAGCTGCTGCTGCTGCTTTGGGTAAGACAGTGGATGCGCTTGATGTTATTATTGTGCAATTAGCTACAATTTATCGTAATGGCAAAGAAGTATCAATGTCGACCCGTCGTGGGGAATTTATTACCTTGCGGGAAGTTATTGATGAAGTGGGTTCTGATGCCGGTCGTTTCTTTTTTCTCATGCGTCAAACCAGTGCGCATTTGGAATTTGATTTAGAATTAGCCAAGAAGCAAAGCGCTGAGAATCCAGTGTATTATATTCAATATGCCCATGCCCGTATTCATAGCATTGTCCGTCGGGGTAAAGACGAGTTTGGTTTGACACCTCAATTTAAAGGCATTCATTTATTAAAAGAAGAGCAAGAAATTAATTTAATACGTAGCATGGCTCTTTTTGGTGATGTGCTTATTGGCTGTGCGAAGTCATTGGATCCATTTTCATTAGGCCGTTATTTACAGGAATTATCAGGGGCCTTTCATAAATTTTATGATAATCATAGGGTCCTTGATGATACAAATCCCGCTCTGTCATCCGAACGTTTGGCGTTAATTGAAGCCACACGGATGGTTCTTCAACAAGGATTACAATTACTTGGCGTGAATGCGCCAGAGAAAATGTAGGCTCATGGATAAACGATGGTTAATTAAATCTGCTGATGACACTCTTTCCAAGAAAATTTCCGATTCATTAAACATTCCTGCTCTTATTGCCCAACTCTTAATCAATCGAGGCCTTTTAACCGAAGCCGCGATTAAATTATTTATGACGGGGGATATGCCACATTTGTATAATCCATTTTTATTAACGGATATGGATAAGGCCGTGGCCCGTCTTGAAAAGGCCAAATTAAAGAAACAAAAGATTCTTATTTTTGGTGACTATGATGTCGACGGGGTAACCTCTAGTGCTTTATTACGACGTCTCTTTAAACGCATGGGCATTGATGCGATTAACTATATCCCACATCGTATGGAAGAGGGCTATGGGCTTAATGAGTCGATTGTAAAATATGCACTTAAAGAAAAAGTGTCGATTCTCTTAGCGGTGGATTGCGGGATTAATGCGTTTGCTGCCATTGATGCCTTGCAAAAAGCAGGCATAGACGTGATTGTCCTCGACCATCACGAGCCTGATGCGGGTCATTTGCCTAATGCGCATGCGGTTATTGATCCTAAACGTGAAGACTGTTTATATCCTTTCAAACATTTATGTGCGGCTGGTTTAGCAGGTAAGTTAATCCAAGCAGTATTAGGCACAATTCCTCCGGAAGAATTAGATTTAATTGCCTTAGGTACTGTGGCCGACGTGGTTCCTTTGCATGGGGAAAATAGAATTTTTGTGAAATTAGGTTTGCCTATTTTACAGCGCACCAAGAAGCCAGGTTTAAGGGCCTTATTAGATATTACTAAAATTTCCGGCAAACCCATGAAGCCTTATTTTATCGGCTTTGTCTTAGGCCCACGCTTAAATGCCGCAGGACGCATGGATTCAGCGACGATGGCATTAGATTTACTTTTAACGAATGACCCTGAAGAAGCCA
Organism: uncultured Planctomycetales bacterium; assembly: GCA_964480185.1. Taxonomy (GTDB): domain Bacteria; phylum Omnitrophota; class Gorgyraeia; order Zapsychrales; family Fredricksoniimonadaceae; genus CAYZPQ01. The sequence goes on from CAYZPQ010000050.1 coordinate 1,700, forward strand.
TGATTTTAGCGCAAGGTTTAGAGAAGCATAACCTCGAGCGTCAAAAAATGCAGCAAGAAGTCATCACCGAAGCCATGACCATGATTGAAGATCAAGGCCTTCACCA
>CAYZPQ010000050.1:1815-11968 GCA_964480185.1 uncultured Planctomycetales bacterium
GAACAGATTATCGTCGTGCATAAAGAAGGGTGGCATAAAGGGGTTTTGGGTATTGCCGCAAGTCGTATTTTAGAAAAATATTATCGCCCGACTTTTGTGATTTCTGTACGCGAAGGTGTCGGCAGTGGATCAGCCCGTTCCATGGAAGGTTTTCATTTGCATGAGGCATTGACCAAATGTTCTAATTCTTTAGAAGCGTATGGTGGTCACAAACGTGCTGCGGGTGTGACAATTAAAGAGGATAATATTGCCACATTTCGTCGTTCTATCAATGAATGGGCCCAGCAAGTTTTGGCTGAAGAGCCTCTTGGACCGACCTTAGATATTGATGCCCAATTGCCATTGTCATTAATTGATTTACCCTTAACAAAATTAATTGCCACCATGCAACCACATGGTGAAGGCAATGCCCCGGTGATTTTATGCACACGGCAATTAAAAATTAAAACTTCTGCTCAAGTATTAGCCAAGGATACGCTCAAGTTCTCTGTGACCGATGGGGTAAGGACCTATAATGCGGTGGGCTTTGGGATGGGTGGACGACAAAAAGAATTGAATCAAGGAACAATCATTGATCTCGCCTATAGCCTTGAAATCGACGATTGGAACAAATTACCTACAGTGCAGTTGATCATTAAAGACATTAAGATTGTCTAAATAAAAAAGGGTAAATTCGTTTAAAGAATTTACCCTTTTTTAGATAAAATAAATAAGATTTAAGCGCGCAATACTTTATTGGCTTGAATACAGCTTGTGCAAACTAAAGAACGTTGAACAGTACCATTCACATTAATTTTAATGCGCTGTAAATTAGGGAGCACTTGGCGGCGGCTTTTACCAACAACTTTGGAACCAGCACCACCTTTTTTCTTTTCCATACCGCGACGGCGATATTTAACTCCAACTCCGGTAGTTTTGGCGCAAACAATACAAGATCTCATAACGAACCTCTCTTAAGAAAAACATGAATTTAAGCTAAAATTTAAGAATGTTAAATATACCCTAAATGGGCTTATTGTCAAGCCAAAATTATTTCTATATTAGAAAGACCTAAAACCTATGAATTGGACCACATTAAAACCCTATCAAGCCCGTACATTTATTGCCACTGAGGCTGATTTGGCAGATTTAGATACGGTTGTGAAGTACTATAAATTACTTGAAACGCGCTCCATTGGTTCAGCCAAAGATTTAGAACAATGGCTATTAGATAGGTCAGAATTAGAGTCAGCCTTATCCCAGGCAGGGTCCATTTTATACATTGATATGACCTGTCACACCGATGATACCGCTAAAGCCAATGCCTATACGGAATTTATCCAAACCATCTCGCCTGCGGTGAAGCCTTTTAATGACCGTTTGAATAAAAAGCTCATCGATGCGGCCAAAGTATTTGCGTTAGATCCAAATCGTTATGGGATTTATGTTAAATCCGTGAAAACGGATATTGAATTATTCCGGCCTGAAAATGTGCCTTTGCAAACACAAGTGGAATTAAAAAGTCAAGAATATCAAACTGTGTGTGGGGCCATGACGGTGGAATTTCAAGGTCAAGAACGCACCATGCCGGAAATGGGAAAGTTTCAGTTAGAAAATGACAGGGCATTGCGTGAAGCCGCATGGAGAGCGAGTAGCCAGCGGCGTTTAAAAGATAAAGACAAGTTGGAGTCTATTTTTGATGAGATGTATAAATTACGAAATACGGTCGCCTCTAATGCTGGTTTTAAAAGTTTTGTTGATTATCAATTTAAAGCGTATCACCGTTTTGATTATACACCCTATGATTGCAAGAAATACCATGAATCCGTCGAGAAACTTATAGTCCCTTTGTATAAACACATGTTAGATCAACGTAAGAAAGAAATGAAGGTCACGTCCTTAAGACCATGGGACCTTGCGGTTGATTCTTTGGGGCGGTCTCCATTAAAACCTTTTACCAAGGTGGATAAATTAATCGACGGAGTACAGGGAATCTTTAATAAACTTGATAAAGATTTGGCAAAACAATTTCTTTCCATGAAACAAGGTGATTTATTGGATTTGCAAAGCCGTAAAGGCAAAGCACCTGGTGGTTATCAAAATACATTGTCTGAAGCGCGTGTTCCTTTTATTTTCATGAATTCCGTCGGTGTTGATGATGATGTGCGTACCTTATTGCATGAAGCCGGGCATGCGTTTCATGCCATTGCAGCCAGTGATGAACCTTTATTAGATTACCGTCATGCGCCGATGGAATTTTGTGAAGTGGCGTCCATGGCTATGGAATTATTGGGTGGAACACATATCAACGAATTTTATTCCAAAGAAGATGCCAAGCGTTCTAATCGAGAACATTTAGAAGGTATTATTCACACTCTTGCGTGGGTCGCTACCATTGATGCTTTTCAACACTGGATGTACGAGCATCCTGGTCATTCATCGAAAGAACGTCAACAAGCCTGGATTGGATTTTATCAGCAATTTGGCGGGCAATTTATCGACTGGACTTCTTTGGAAGAAGTGCGGGCTTTTGTGTGGCATCGTCAATTGCATGTCTTTGAAGTGCCATTCTATTACATTGAATACGGCATCGCCCAATTAGGGGCATTGCAATTGTGGGTTAAATCCCAACAGGGTTTTGCTCAAGCCTTGACGAGTTATAAAAAAGGGTTAAGTTTAGGCGGATCACAACCTTTGCCTAAATTGTATGAAGCCGCAGGGATTCAATTCGATTTTTCTCCTCAGGTTATTGAGCCTTTAGCGAATCATGTTTTTAATGAGTGGAAGAAATTAGTGTGAGCCACGATCATTTTCGTAAACTCACCCATAGCGAGATTGTCGCGCGTCAAGTCGAGAGCATGAAAGCAAAGCATTTGCCTTTGTGTGTTGTTCTTAATAGTATTCGCAGCTTGCATAATGTCGGTTCTATTTTTAGAACAGCAGACGCCGTTGGCGTTGAGAAAATTTGGTTAACGGGTATTACCGGCTATCCACCTCAATCAGGCATTGCAAAAACAGCCTTGGGCGCAGAACAATCTGTGCCGTGGGAATATAAAGAAGATATTTTGAGTTTAGTCAAAGAGATTAAAGGTCAAGGCTATCAAATTGTTTTACTTGAACAAATGCAAGGCGCTGTCGCCCATGATGAATTTAAGCCCAAAACCCCTGTCTGTTTGGTCTTAGGTAATGAAATCGAGGGAGTAGGAGAGCAATTAGTGAAGCTCTGTGACGCGGCCGTTGAAATCCCTATGGCGGGCATTAAAAATTCTTTAAATGTCGCTGTTGCTTTTGGTGTTGTGGCGTATCATATCAGGACTATGATTAGGCAATCCCCATGAACATTCTTAAATCAACTCAATTCTGGCTTTGGCTTGTCCCATTCTTGATCTGGATGTTTTTCTTCAGATTTTTCTTATCGGGGCAAAGTGAGTTTGTCTCCGATGCTGTTAGTTATTATGAACATATTGGGATATTTACTGACCAGTTAGCCAAAGGTCACTATCAGCTCTGGGATCCTTTTTGGTCGGATGGAGCTCCGTATCATTTCTTTTTACGTCGTATCGGCGAATTTAATCCTTTTTATTTAATCATTGTGCTATTAAAACTGTTGGGATTTTCTCACCCCACAGCGTATATATTCTTTTTAGTCATTTATTACGCTTTAGGAGTAGCAGGTTTTTATTTGCTAACACGGTTTATTTTAAAAGACGCCTATGTTGCATACCTCGGATATTGCATCCTGTTATTTTCCTCATTGGGCACCCAATTATTTTATAATTACATCATTTTATTATTTGTTCCTCTTGTCTGGTTTTTCTATTTTCTCCTGCGTTTTGTCCGTGATTTTCGTTCCTATCAATGGGTTGGATTGTGTTTCTGTTTAGGATTAATTGTCACGACGTATATTCCATTTTATTTTTTAACACTGTTTTCTTTATTTCTTATCCTGATGGCATCTTTTTATTCCAAAGAATGTTGGCAAATTTGCCTACGCTCATGGCAGTTCTTTAAACAACATCGCTTGCTGGTTGTTGCCACGATTATTTTTCTGGCATTAGCTGTTTTGCCTGGTTATTGGCTTTACCTTGAATCCAAAGCCGGTGATTTTGTGATGCCGATGCGTGGGGCTGGATCAGAGGTATCCTCGGCGGTTGCCGTTAGTCTTGATAAGGCGGCAAGCGGTGACTTTATTAACAATAGTTCTTTTGATAAATACTTTGGCCATCTTGACAATATGCAGTTAGGGGATTTTTATATTCCTTATATTTTTATCTTTTTTATGGTGATCGCCGCATTCGCAAAACTTAATCGTTTAATTGTGAGCGTATTTATCATGATAGGGTTTTTATTACTGCTGACAATTACACGATCATCGTTTTTACATGAATTTCTATTTAAACATGTATTCTTCTTTAAATTCATTCGCAATATTTACTACTTCTTTTGGTTAGCCATTTTACCGCTTACTGTCTTTTGGGTGTGCGCTTGTTTAACATCGCTTTTAAAGAATGTTGAACATAAGTGGCCACAGAGTCAGATGGTGCAACGTTTTAAAAAAGGGATAACCCTCGTCACTATTCTATTTATTGTAGGCCAATCATATATTGTTTATCATGACTTAACGTTGAATATGAAACAAACGGTCATTCCATTAACATTTACAAAAGCAAATTATGAAAATCATAAATATGGAAATACAGCAGCAGTGTTAGGGGATGATTCAACAATTGAAGGGAATTTTAAGAAAATCCAGTCTAATAATTTGTACTATTCGAGTCGCTGGTATGCTGATATTTATCAGAATATTGATATGAGAATATTATTTAAGTTTGCCGCGTTTCCAATACGTCTTTATGACAATACCCGCATGATTAATACCTCGAATGATCAATTCTGGAAAACATTAGAGAAATCCATGAAGAATGAAGAGAATGTGGCGTATATCTTTAATGCATCTTTAGACGATGAAAAGCAACTTAACCCTAACAATCAACACGTCGATATTGTGTTACGTAATGATCCAAGAGTTGTATGGAAGAAATTTGGACCCAATAATGTCCATTTAAGTGTAACGCTGAGTTCTCCGAAATTTTTAGTATTTAATAATAATTTCCATGCACGTTGGCATGTTACTTTAAATAATAAACCAGCCCGACTGATTCGTTCCAATTACACCTATCAAGGCGTTTGGTTGCCTGCAGGAAAGACAGAAGTTCATTTTGATTTTGATAAACCTTTTGTGTACGCAGGGCATTGGTTTTATTTAGTGCTGTTTAATGCATGTTTGGGCTTGCTTGTAACATTATGGATTAGACGGTTATGAACTTAAAAGAACTTTTATTGAACTGTGGGAAATGGCTATTGACGCGCGTGGGGTGGCTCTATTTATTGATATGCTTGATTGCGCCATCTGTTATTGATCTTAAGGGTATACATGAGCGTTTGAAAGTCAAAAGATTAAATGATAATCGTCCAAACTTTGAAGCCCTTGTTTTGTATGAATTAGGTCGAGGCTCACTGATACCCAAAAAGTGGCATCTTTTTGAAGGGTATATGGATTTGGTATTAAGTTATGTGGCAGATGATCCTGTTGGCCAAAGTATTCAAGGCGCTTTATTATGCCAATCAGGAGATTGTAAAAAGGGTGTCCGTTTATTAGAAAAGTCATCCCAAAAAGCAGCAGTGCTTTTTTGGCCTGATTATAATTTAGGTGTTTATTATTACAAGCAGGGGCAATATAAAGAGGCCGTAGACCATTTGCAACGTGCTACCCAAATTCCGTCTGCGGTGATCGCTAAGTTCATGCTTGAATCAATCATGTACCGGCAGATTTTCTCCTCGAGGGTATTTGATGTTTCTCTCGAAAGCAGAATTCAATACGCACAGCAGGGAGCAAGAATATTATTACTGGCTTCATTAGATAAGATGGGGGCAGATGCGATGTTATGGACGTATGCCACCAAAAATATTGAAGCCCATGAATATCCACAGATGGCTCCATTTTATTATTATGCGGCACTAGCTGCATTTAAGACCCAACAATTAGACAAAGCTGTTTTACTATTTCAAAAGACTGTTGAACTTGATCCAAAAGCCCCCTGGGCGTATTTTTGGTTATCACGTATTTTTGACATATCTCACGATACGCCACATGCTCAGGAATATTTCAAAGCATTCACCTTGCTTAAATCAGTTCCCGAAAACTCAGTGCCTTATGATGAACAAATTCGTTTTAGGGTTTTCTAGCTTGAATCTCGCAGCTTAAAAGATTACAATAGTTTAGGTTAAAATTTTTTTAGGGTTCATATGGCATTGATCGATCCAAAAAAATTATTGCGCAATAAAAAAGCTATTGAAGAAATCAACCGGCATAAGTGGTTAGAGAGTGAAATTGCTGGTTTTGATATCGGATATCAAGCTGCTGCCGAAGATTGGCTTCAATATCATGCGGAAGCATGGGTTAAATATCATATGCCCTCTGCTCTAAAGCCCTCGATTAAAAAAGCGACAAAAAAGAAATCGTCATAATATCAATCTTTTATTAACGATAAGGATTACACATGTCTTTCGAATTACAACGTATTGCTAATTTTACACCCCGCCCAGGTCCAGTCTTATTGATCATCATGGATGGGGTTGGTTTAGGTAAACAAGATGATTCCGATGGTGTCTTCTTAGCCAAGACACCCTGTTTAGATGAATTAGTCAAATCTCCATTATATACCAAACTCAAAGCCCATGGCACCGCTGTTGGTATGCCGAGTGATGATGATATGGGTAATAGTGAAGTGGGGCATAATGCGCTTGGAGCCGGCCGTGTATTTGATCAAGGGGCTAAACTTGTGTCGAATTCGATTGATAGCGGTGTCTTTTTTCAAACGGATGTGTGGAAGAAATTAATTACCCGTGCGCGTGACAATCATAAAATACTTCATTTAATTGGTCTTTTATCCGACGGAAATGTGCATTCAAATATCGCACATGTTATCGCCATGATTAAGCATGCAGCGGCTGAAGGGGTTCAACGCCTGCGTTTGCATATTTTACTAGATGGGCGTGATGTGTATGAAAAATCAGCATTAACTTATATTGACACTATTGAACAATTATTAGCGGAAGTGAATAAAGCCAATCGTTCCAAAGGCTATGATTATTGCATTGCTTCCGGTGGGGGACGCATGGTGACGACGATGGACCGTTACAATGCCGATTGGACGATTGTTGAACGGGGTTGGAAAGCGCATGTGCTTGGGCGTGGGCGTCGTTTTGCTTCTGCCAAAGAAGCCGTTGAAACTTATTATGCCGAAGATCCTAAAATAACAGATCAATACCTTGATTCTTTTGTCATTGAAGATGATGGTTCTCCTGTTGGCACCATTGAAGATGGCGATTCGGTTATTTTCTTTAATTTCCGAGGAGATCGTGCCATTGAATTATCCATGGCTTTTGATTTAGTTGAGTTTGATAAGTTTGATCGTGTGCGTGTTCCTGATGTTTTATTTGCTGGGATGATGCAATACGACGGAGATCAACATATCCCTAAGCATTTCTTGGTTCAACCACCTGCGATTAGTGATCCAGTGGGGGTGTATATGTGTGCCAATAATATCCCAGCTTTTGCTGTATCAGAAACTCAGAAATTTGGCCACGTTACTTATTTCTGGAATGGGAATAAAACAGGGTATATCAATGAATCATTAGAGAAATATGTGGAAGTTCCTTCTGATAAAATCCGTTTTGATCAAGCGCCAGCTATGAAAGCATTTGAGATTGCTGAAGCCACAACCACTTTGCTTCAAAGTGGGAAGTTTAAATTTGGCCGTATTAATTTTCCTAATGGAGACATGGTGGGTCATACAGGTGTGACCGAAGCGATTATCAAATCCGTTGAAGTGACCGATGTCTGTGTCGCTAAATTAATTGATGTGGTTAAAGCATTAAATGGGATTGTCGTTGTTTTAGCCGATCATGGGAATGCCGATGAAATGTATACGGTTAAAAATGGCAAGAAGCAAGTGTCGACGGCTCATTCATTGAATCCTGTGCCATGTGCCATTGTTGATCCAAATTATAAAGGTGAATACACATTTGCAAAGTTAGACACTCCTGGTTTAGCAAATGTTGCAGCGACTTTATTAAATTTATTAGGATACCAAGCCCCAGCGCATTATGCGCCGTCTTTAATTACGTTTAAATCGTAGAGGCGAGTTATGCCGTTAAATCAGCGTCGAATAGCCGTTGAATATAAACTTTTTAAAGAAGAAAAAGACTTACTCGGCAAAGTCTTTGATTTAACACCCATCCCGATTATTTTATTAAATGATGCCTTTGGCATTATTAAAGCGAATGAATCATGCATTGAATTGATCAAAGCGAAGAGTGTTGATCAATTCAATGCCTGGTTTAAAGCAAATCTAAAGAAAATTGTTAAAGGTTTTACCCCTTCCGATTCTTATGTTGACCATGAAATCAAATCCAAGAATCTAAAAAACAAAATCGTTTATTTATTTGTCCGCATCAAAGCGCTTAAGAACAAGCAGACTATCATTATCTTGCAGGATATTACTGAAAGAAAACTGACTGAGCTGCGTTTAACGCGTTTAGCTCAACATGATGGGCTAACCGGTTTATTAAATCACCGTACCATTATGAAATGGTTAGACCAGGAATTAAAACGGGCCAAGCATTACCGTTTACCTTTGTCATGCATTTTAATTGATGTCGACGGGTTTAAACAAGTGAATGATCAGTATGGCCATTTAAAAGGGGATCAGCTTCTTAAGAAAATTGCGAAAGCCTTGAAAGTAAATTTGCGGGCTAGTGATTTAGTAGGTCGTTATGGAGGAGATGAATTCTTAATTGTCTTGACCCAAACACCATTGGATCAAGCATTAATCCCAGCACGGCGTATTCAAGAATATTTACAGAAAGATAAATCAATTCAGTACAAAGATGTACGTGTTAGTTTTAGCATGGGCTTTAGTGGATTTCCTGCGAAGGGTATTGATTCATCAAAAAAACTTATTGCCATTGCTGATCAAAGTTTATATAAAGCTAAGCAAAGCAGGCACTTGTAATTGTTGCACCATAAAAGATATTAAATCTTAATTGACACTACTTGTTGAATGTTTATAATTTTGAGTGAGATGAGTTTGTTATTAATCGTCAAGTACTTACATAGAGTTAAAGGATAAGCCGTCGGGCATTTTTCCCAGAGCGGCTTTTTTTATTTTAGCCCCATGAGTGAGGGCTTTATTCAAGGGAGGTTAAGTAATATGGCTAAGGGAAAAGTGAAGTGGTTTAATAATCAAAAAGGTTTTGGTTTTATCACAGCTGAAGATACTGGCAAAGATATTTTTGTCCATTATTCCGCGGTGACGGGGGATGGATATAAAACATTGACCCAAGGGCAAGATGTCGAGTATGATCTGATCAAGAGTGACAAAGGTGATCAGGCTCAGAATGTCCGTAAAGCAGCCTAATTTTCTCAATTAAGGTGATTAAAAGAAAATCCCGCCTCATGTGTTAGGTGGGGTTTTTTATTTGTTATGAATTATCAAGAACGTGTTCCTACCAAAGTCTATCGTCTCACAATTCATGTTGCCCATGAAAATGTATTGGGTATTGTGGAAAGTGTCTTAGTTAATCTTGGATTTAACCAGGGAGAATTAATCACATCACTCATTGCCGGCCATTGGCAATTAATGGTTTACCGTGAAGAGCCCGTAGCTATTCGTCGGGCTAGTGCTTTATTAAAGAAGCTGGCATTTAAGGATGTGACGTGGGCAGTCAAGTTGTTAAAGCCGGATGATTGGGCGAGCAAATGGAAAAAAGGATGGAAGCCTGGGCGTTTAACTAAAAAGCTCGATGTTGTGCCATTGTGGCATTTCGATAAATATAAAGTGAAGAAGAACCGCGACTATATTCTCATGGATACGCTCATGTCTTTTGGGACAGGTTTGCATGAGACAACGAGGATCATGTCGCAATTTATTGAAGATGCTCAAGGGCAGTTCAAATCTTTTTTTGATATAGGGACAGGAACAGGTGTGCTTACACTCGTCGCGCTGAAGTCAGGGGCAAAGCAGGTGCTTGCCATTGATATTGGCCAATTAAGTGTGGAAGCAGCGAAAAAAAATGGCCAGTTAAACAAATTGCCATTTCGGGTATTGTG
>CAYZPQ010000050.1:11978-12288 GCA_964480185.1 uncultured Planctomycetales bacterium
ATTGCTGATATGAAGCATTCAACGCAGTACGATTATGTGGCAGCAAATTTAGTAACCCATGATTTAGTATCATTTAGAAGGCAAATTGTTCGGTTTGTTAAACCCAATGGTTTACTTGCGGTTTCAGGGATTTCATTAGATAATTGGGAGAAATTTAACCAAGGGTTTTTAAAACCGCCTCTTGAAGTTGTTCAAATCGTCAAAGGTAAGCAATGGGCAGGGGTCTTGTGCCGTTTATCATCGACAAAAAAGATGTAACCGAAGCATTTGTTCGTTCATCTGGTCCGGGTGGCCAGAATGTCAATAAGAC
>CAYZPQ010000051.1:0-12134 GCA_964480185.1 uncultured Planctomycetales bacterium
AGAAACCAATGGGTGTCTTGATCTTAGCATTACCTTCACCGTCGACATTTAAGACGGCCTTGATTTGTGTTTCTTTACTTTTACGTTCAAACTCTGCTTTACGTTGCATATACTCTCCTATGACTATTTAAATCTCACATTCACTGAATCCGCATGCTTGGTCAATCCTTCTAAATTCGCCACCGCTTCAACAGAAGCGCGCACCCGTTCCAACGCTTTTTTATTGTAAGAGACAATGTGACTTGATTTCACAAAGCTCGATACATTAATACCAGAAAAGAACTTTGCTGTGCCCATCGTCGGTAAAACGTGACTTGGGCCAGCTGCATAATCACCTAAAGCTGTTGGACTATAGGGACCTAAGAAAATCGCACCGGCATGACGAATGTCTTTCGCCACGGTTGCGGCATTATTCGTTACAATTTGCAAATGCTCAGGGGCAATATTATTGGCAATGGTCACCGCTTCATTAATGTTCTTACAGAAGATACAGTAGCCATTGGGAACACGCTTACGCACTTCTTTAATCAATTGTTTTGACGTTGATAATAAAATCGATACACCACCAATATGCTCCATTTGAGCTTCTAAATCAGCAACGACAAAATCCACATTGCTATAACGGTTCGCGATCACAACTAATTCGGTTGGACCCGCGAGCATATCGATATCCACATACCCAAATAATTGACGCTTGGCTTCGGTTACAAACATATTGCCGGGCCCAACAATTTTATCGACCTTTGGAATACTCTTTGTCCCAAAAGCCAAAGCGGCGATCGCTTGTGCACCACCTGCTTTATAAATTTCATTCACCTTCAATAAGTTCGCTACCGCTAAAATATAAGGATTCACATGCCCGTCTTTATTTGGTGGTGTAATAATGACCACACGCTTAACACCGGCAATTAAAGCTGGGACGGCTGTCATATAAACAGATGATACTAAAGGCGCTGTTCCCGCTGGGATATAAATACCGACGGAATCCAAAGGACGTGTGACTTCTTTAAGCAACACACCTTCTCTATTTTTGACCTTACAAGGCTTATGAATTTGATTACGGTAATAGTCGGTGACATTACCAATAATTAACTTTAAATGGCTGATAAATTCAGGTGTAATATTTTGAAAAGCTCCGGAGATTTCTCCCTCAGTCACACGCAATTGACGTGCAGTCAATTTAACGCCATCAAAGCGACGTGTGTATTTAATCACCGCATCATCACCATTAAGGCGAATATCATCGATAATCGAACGGACTTTTTCTTCGACATGCTTTTTTCTCAACGACAAATGACGTTGATAAATCTTCTCGATATTGATACCTGTTTGTTTGATTAATTTCATTTGGATAACAATTCTTTAATTAATGTTTTAGCTTGTTCAACAGCTGCTTCTAATTTCTCAGGAGACTTACCACCAGCTTGCGCCATATTGGGTCGTCCACCGCCACTACCTTGAATCATGGGAGCGACTTGATTAATAATATCATTGGCTTTTAAGGTGGCTGTTAAATTATCAGATAATGACACAATCAACGATGCATCCGCTTCATTCTTCACACCTAAGACGAGAGCAGTCGTTGCTGCTTTTTGTTTTAATAAATCAGATAATTTGCGCAACATGACCATGTCGCCGCCATTTAACACATAGCTGATCACATGGACATTGTTCACAACAGTGGCTTTCGCCATGATTTGATCAAGTGACGCTTTCACATCTTCAAAGCGCTTATCTTGTTCTTGTTTTTCAATTTGCTTTAAGCGCAATACTTCTTGTTTTTCTTTTTCGGCTTCTTGACGTTGCTTTAAGAAATCTTCGACAGCTTTAACACCGGTCACAGCTTCAATACGACGAATCCCTTGCGCTACAGACCCTTCCGAAACAATCTTCACCGCCGCAATATCTGATGTCTTATTCACATGTGTCCCACCACAGAATTCCGTCGAATAATTGCCAATTGTAATAACACGGACCACATCACCGTATTTCTCGGCAAAAAAAGCCAAAGCGCCTTTTTTCTTTGCTTCTTCAATCGGCAATACTTCTTTAACGACTTTATCATCGCTCTTAATAAACTGAACCAATCGATTTTCAATTTGCTCAATTTCTTGAGGGGTAACCCCTTTATGATGCGCAAAGTCAAAACGCAAACGATTGGGATCAACCAATGATCCTTGCTGCTTCACATGTGTCCCTAAAATTTCTCTCATCGCCGATTGCAGTAAATGTGTTGCGGTGTGATTGCGTGTAATAGCCAATCGACGTTCACGGTCGACTTGGGTTTGAACAGCATCACCTTCATTCAATACACCTTTCTCAATCACTCCCTCATGCACATAAATATCATTAATCTTCTGGGTATCTGTAACACGCACAACGGCGTTTGCTGTGCGTAGTGTTCCTACATCCCCCACTTGACCACCCGACGCCGCATAAAATGGTGTGCGATTTAAAATAACTTTGATCTGATTCCCCTCATTTAGTACTTTCAAGACTTTAGCATCAGCTTCAAGCACGTCATACCCTACAAATTCTGTCTTGGGCACATCTAAACTAATACCCGCTTCGGTAAAGACATCTCCGGTCATTTTGCTAGAGGCACGTGAGCGTTCTCTTTCTTTTTCCATCTGAGCGTCTGAAAGAACCTTCGCTTGCTTTAAAATATCCTCAGAAATTGAAACTTCTTTCGCGATAATCATCATCGTTGATGCGCTCACCCCATAAGTACCACTGTACAAAAATAATAAATCTCCCAACTTCTTCGCATCATTCTTCGCTGCAGCCATTTTTTCTTTTAATTCGGGAACACGTTCTTGAAGCACTTTCAAATAAGATTCTTCAATACGTTTAATCATTTCTTTAATTTCAGCTGCTTTTGTTACAAGTTCTGGATAAGGTTGTGATAAAACATTGACCACCACATCCACAAAATTATAAATGACCGGCGACTTATTACCCTGACGCGTAATAATGTCTGTCATATTCACAATAAGCTTACGCATGACATAACCGCGGCCTTCATTCGACGGGATAACCCCATCACAAATACCAATAACCACAGCACGCATATGATCTGCAATAATGCGTTGTTCACTGACAGTTAATGTAATATTTAATTTGCTTAAAGTCTTCTTCACAACATCAAGTATCGTCTTAAAATTATCCGTGTCATAATTACTCTTCACCCCTTGAACAACCGCGGCCAAACGTTCAAGCCCCATCCCTGTATCAATATTCTTCGCTGGCAATGGTTCTAAAATACCGCCATCTTTGCGATTAAATTGAGTGAAAACTAAATTCCATACTTCCGAAAAACGCCCGCAGGAACAATCAGGATCGCATTTAGCACCATTAGGACAATTCGGATTCACGCCATAATCATAGAAAATTTCCGAGCAAGGACCACATGGACCATTAGGCCCATTAAGACGCGCATTGCTTGGCCAGAAATTGCTTTTATCGCCAAGCTTAACAATACGATCAACCGGCATTTGAATATCATTACGCCAAATCAAATACGCTTCTTCATCTTCTTTATAAACGGAAACCCATAATTTCTCTTTAGGCAATTGCATCTGCACTGTTAAGAATTCCCACGCCCAGTGAATCGCTTGCGTCTTAAAATAATCCCCAAAAGAAAAATTCCCAAGCATTTCAAAAAATGTGTGGTGAAAATCCGTTTGACCAACGCAATCTAAATCGTCGGTACGCAAGCATTTTTGGCAGGTCGATGCTTTATTAAACCCTGTTAAATGCCCCATGAATTGTGGCTTAAATTGTTGCATCCCAGCGGTTGTAAATAATACCGTTGGATCATCTTTGGGCACCAACGAATCACTGGCAATAATGCTGTGTTCTTTGGACTTAAAGAAGTTTAAAAATTTGGAACGAATGTCATTTGTTGTCATACACTTTAACTTTGTTTAAATTTTGGTTAATGCTTTATACGCTAATTGATGTGAAAATCCTCGTCGAATCAGAAACTCATACACACGTTTCTTTCGTACCTGAGGATCAATTCCCTTATAACGCTGGGCACGACGCTGGGCTAGTTCAACAACAACTTCATCATCAAACTCTTCTTGATAAGGAGCACATGCCGCCGTAATCGTCTCCTGATCAACACCCTTTTGCTTTAACTCCAGCATGATCCTCTTAAAACCAAACGGCCGGGCTAAGCGATACGCTATAAAGCTTTTCGCAAACGCCCGGTCGTCTAATAGCTTGAGACTATATAAATATTCAACCGCATCGTCGATGTCGGCTTTGCTAAATTCTTTTTTAGCAAGCTTTTGTCTTACTTCAAACTCACTATGCGGCCTTAAACTTATTTTCTTTAACGCAGAACTACGCGCGTTTTGAGCCATTACACCTTTGCTTTGGCTTTTGCCTTCAAATGCTCAAGGACTTGCTTTTCAATCTTTGTTAAGAGCTTTGGATTTTCTTTTAAGAATTTACGTGCAGCTTCACGGCCTTGACCTACTTTTTCATTCTCATAAGATAACCATGCCCCAGATTTCTGGACGATATTTGCTTCGACAGCTAAATCAAGGATATCGCTGACACGAGAAATACCTTCATTAAAATGAATTTCAAATTCTGCTTCTTTAAATGGCGGGGCCACTTTATTTTTGACGACCTTGGCCTTCACACGGTTAGCGACGATTTCTTCGCCAACTTTGATGGATTCAATCTTGCGTAATTCAATACGGACAGATGCATAAAATTTCAAGGCACGTCCGCCGGTGGTTGTTTCTGGATTACCAAACATGACACCAATTTTCATACGGATTTGATTGATGAAAATAACGCAGCAATGGGATTTATTAATCGCGGCTGTTAACTTACGTAAAGCCTGGCTCATCAAACGGGCTTGTAACCCCATGTGTGAATCACCCATTTCACCTTCAATTTCCGCGCGTGGTGTTAAGGCAGCGACGGAATCGATAACAACTAAATCAACGGCATTGGAACGCACTAATGTTTCGGCAATTTCTAATGCTTGCTCGCCGGTATCTGGTTGGGAGACTAATAAATCATCCAATTTAACCCCAAGCATTTTGGCATAATTGCTATCAAAGGCATGCTCGGCATCGACGAACGCTGCTGTCCCACCAATTTGTTGCAATTGTTTAATGATGCTTAATGTTAACGTGGTTTTACCGGAAGATTCTTGGCCATAAATTTCAATAACGCGTCCTCGAGGAATACCCCACACGCCTAATGCCGCATCTAAACCAATAGAGCCTGTTGAGATCACAGGAATATCAGCTACCACATTGCTATCTAAGCGCATGATTGAGCCTTTACCAAATTGTTTTTCAATTTGGGCTAAAGCCAAATCTAATGCTTTGAGACGCTGTTCTTTCTCAGCGTTTGATGTTTTTTCTACTTTCTCAATCTTTTCTGGTTTTTCAATCACGCCTTTGTCTTGAGCCATATTACCTCCGATGAATGCGCCATGGTCTGGCATTAAAAAGTTTATTATTATATATGGACGGGGGTTATATTGTCAATTCCTATGGGGACTTAAGGAAAGGATATTAATCCCTTAAAACGTACCGTGCAAAAGCGATTGTGGATAATGCCGCCACATCTACCCTTAACACGGTGGAGCCAAGCGTCACCGCCATGCACCCTGCGTGTTTGGCTTGCTCAACTTCTTTCGGGGTAAAATCCCCTTCTGGACCAATAAAAATAGCCAGACATGAAGCTGACCCTGCTTTGGCTAAAGCCTCCCGTATATGCATGGGGTGATCATGAAGCGACGGAAACAATTTTACTGCATCTTTAGGTAAAATGTCAAAGGCGTTTTTTAAGCTCATGGCCGGGTGAATAATGGGTATACTGCCTCGACCGCTTTGCTTAACTGCTGCTACAGCTACCTTCATAAAACGGGCATTTTTAACCGATGCCTTATCTTCTGTAATCAGAACTTCGGTGCGTGCTGTTTGTAAGGGAATAATTTCATCAACACCGAGTTGGGTTGCTTTATCGATAATTTCTTCGAACTTTACGTTCTTCGGAATTGCGCAGGCTAAAATAATTTTAGGACCAAGTGTTGTTGTCTCTTTCACTGACTTGACCTCAGCGACGATCCCATCGCCTGTAATCTTCTGAATAATCAAATCCGCTACCTGCCCCTTCGCATTAAACACCTGCATCTTATCCCCCTGCCCTAAATGCAGCACGGTCGTAATGTGATGAATCTCCGCACGGTCAGTGATGGTGACTTGAGGTTGATTAAGATTAAGATCTTTAGCGTAAGTACGGTGCATTTTTCACAACTTCGTAGTTTTAATATCTATTCCAGCTGGCGCAGCCAGCCGTAGCTTCAACAGACCCATCTTCCTACACGTAGCTATGTGAGCGAAGGCTGACACCAATTGCTCTGCAATTGGTGCGTTATCGTATTTGTAATCCCACAAGGGGACTGCTTCGCTGTAGTATAAACGTGGATCGGGTGGGGATCGAACCCACGGCCTCGTCATTGCGAACGACGCGCTCTCCCAAACTGAGCTACCGACCCGAAACTTGCTCTTGATTCATTTGCTTGGCAATAATTGTCCGACGGAAAATAATGAAATAATATGTCAGCAAGACAATGCCAATCAATACGACAATGGTTCCTGAAGTAAAGAATTTCTTAGCCATAGATCTAAACTCTTTCGGTAACCATCTGTTTTAAACACTCAATCCAAAGTGGATGCTCATTGAGACTTTCAACCAAGTCCCATTGCTCTCCCCCACCATCGATAAACATTTTCTTATACTCCACACCAATTTCGATGGTTGTTTCTAAACAATCGGCGACAAATGATGGAGAGAAAACTAAAATCTTCTTTAAACCTTGTTGATTAAACTCTTTAATCTTAGCGTCGGTGTAAGGTTTAATCCAAGGCTCTTTGCCTAAACGGGATTGAAAACAGACCGTGTACTTATCCTCAGCTAAGCCTAATGATTTCGCTAATAAACGTGTTGTATGAAAACATTGTGCACGGTAACAGTATTGATTCTTACCATGATACACCGAACAGCAATCCCCTAAGCGGCAATAATTATCGCAGGAGCCTTTGAGAATTTGGCGTTCGGGTAAGCCGTGATAAGAAAAAACAACATGATCATATTTAGTTTTCTTTAAATAGCTTTGCCCAATTGCGGTAAAAGCTTTGATAAATGCAGGATGCTCACAAAACTGACTAATCACTGAAACCGTTGGAACCACTTCCCAGGTTTTAATCTGCTGCATGAACTCTTCAATGCTCGAACCTGTGCTCGCCGAAGCATATTGCGGATACAAAGGAATTGTGATGATTTGACTTATGCCTTTTGACTTCATCTGCTCAAGGGCAGATTGAATGCTCGGGCTTTGATAGCGCATGCCTAATACCACATAATAATCTTTGCCCAAACTCTCTTGCAATAAGTAGGTCACGCGTTCGCTATAGACTTTTAAAGGGGAACCTTCTTTTGTCCATAATTCATGATAGCCTTTGGCCGATTGTGGGGCACGAAAAGGTGCAATGATTAAATTAATCAAGAGCCAACGTTTCCACCAAGAAATATCAATGACACGGCCATCCATCAAAAACTCACGCAGGTACTTACGTACATCTGGCACCGACGGGCTATCAGGAGTTCCTAAATTAATTAATAAAACACCAATTTTTGACATACTTTAATACCATCGTCTCAATGAAATGATCATAAGTGTTATGACACAAATAAACCCTAATACCCACACCACAGAACGCAGTGAAGGTTTGTTCATTATATAAAAAACACCATGAAACACACGGAATATGATAAATAAAATACTTAAGATATTAATCGCCCCATGGGAAATACCCGCAATGTGGGCCATAATAACTGCAGCGGCAAAAGCAGGAAAAGCCTCAAATGCATTTAAGTGTGCATAATTCGCACGCTTAACCACCCCTTCTTGCTTACTTAAATAATCCCGTGGCGACGCATTATCATAACCCTTACCAGCAAACTTTGCTACCCCAGCTAAAACATAAGGCAAAAACGCTGCAATTAAAATACAGAAAAATGAAATATCCATTAATACTCCTTACGTTTTACCCCGTTATGACATGGCTACTTTATGTAGGATTTCGGTAATAAATGTTTGATATTTGATACCTAATTTCTTGGCTTTATCTTTAAGAAGATTTAAATCATTTTGATTAATACGTATATTTAAAACTGTATCTTTCTTACGAGAGTCAAGCGCTTTCTTAATCCGCAGATATTCTTCTCGACTTACTGGAACATACTTATCTATCTCATCTTCAATTGATTGTTCATATTTAGACAACTTAAACTTCTTCATATTTTCTCTCCTTGCTTAAATTTTTTTGTATATTTTCTAGTTGGGTATAAAGTCTTCAGAAATAAACCATCCTTATTCTCTACACATGGCGCAGCCCATATATACCCATTAACATCATACAAAACAATAAATTGATTATCCCTCTGTGGATGTTTAATAAAATTTATTTCAGGATAATGAATAATATCTTCAAATGATATTCCGTATTTAACCTTCAATTGAAGACTTTTTATAGCACTCCATTTAATCTTTTCCATATACAACCCCTTAATTCAAGGAAATTGTATATACATAAAGTATATACATTGTTAATGAAAACTTCAACACTTTTATTGGGGAATTATTTATGCAGCATTTGGGGAAAATGCTTCAATCAATAAAGGCCAGCCAATTGCTTGGCTGGCCTTTGTACTAAAGGATTACCACTCTAAAGACCCGCCGGTTTGATACTCGGTGACACGGCTTTCGAAAAAGTTCTTTTCTTTCTTTAAATCAATGACTTCACTCATCCATGGGAATGGATTGGTCGAATTATACTGACGAGGTAACTTTAATTTTTCAAGACGACGATCTGCAATATATTGCACATATTCACGCAATAATTCGGCATTTAAACCTAAAACACCATTGGGCAAACATTCTTTGGCATAATTCACTTCTAACTCAACAGCCTTCTTAATACGACCTGTTAAATATTCAGCGAATTCTGTGGTCCAGCAATGTGGATTTTCTTCGATGATACCATTGATTAATTGAATACCGAAATTCATGTGAATGCTCTCATCACGCAAGATGTATTGGATTTGCTCACATGTCCCTGGCATACGGTTTTGACGGCCAAATGACAACATGGTGACAAAACCGCTATAGAAGAATAACCCTTCGGTCACAACATAAAAGGCCACTAAGTTTTCAACAAACTTTTGCAAGCCCTTGGTGCTGGCAAGATCAATGTTCTCATCTAAAATACCGTCAGTACAGCTCATGGAGAATTCATCTTTAGCATAGATCTCTTTATTTTCACGGTACATATTAAAGATTTCTGTTTCATCTAAAGACAAAGATTCGACGATATATTGGAAGGTATGAACGTGAATGGCTTCTTCGAATGCTTGGCGCAATAAATACTGACGGCATTCTGGATTATCGACCATTTTATAAATGGATAAAACAATATTATTACCCACCAATGTTTCTGCAGTTGAGAAGAAACCCAAGTTACGTTTAATCACATGACGTTCATCTGGAGTAAACGCATCAGGATTTTTCCATTGCTCAATATCACGTTGCATGGAAACTTCTGTAGGCATCCAATGATTGGCGCATGCATCGAGGTAATAATGCCAAGCCCATTTGTATTTAATAGGGACCAATTGATTCACATCAACGGTACGGCTATTGAGGATAATCTTCTTATTATCCGCTGACACGCGATCACGCGTCATGCGTAAACCACCGTTTTCAACACTGCATTCTTTTTCTTTAACTGGGTCTGACATACATACTCCTCAATAGGACAATATTATTGGCATGCTTCACAATCTTTAATATCTTCACCGGATGCAGCAGGCTTAACCGCTTCAACCACATGCCCCTTCTCATCACGATTTCTTTGCCCTACTACATTATCATATTTTCCAATATCGAGCGTACTTTTTTCAATGCGGGTCGCACCCATGGAGCGTAAATAATAGGTTGTCTTTAAACCGCGTTCCCAGGCATACATGTACATGTCGCTGATTTTCTTACCACTGGGTTTGGCTTGATAAAGATTTAATGATTGCCCCATATCAATCCATTTTTGACGACGGCTGGCCGCTTCAATAATCCACTCGTAATCAACTTCGAAGGCTGTTGAATATTTGGCTTTGATTGACGCTGGAATACGTTTAATTTCTTGGACACTGCCATCAAAGTATTTCAGATCATCAATCATCTCTTGATCCCAGATGCCGATTTTCTTTAAATCTTCGACTAAGAATTCATTCACAACGGTAAACTCACCGGATAAATTACTTTTCACAAACACATTCTTATACATAGGTTCAATGGATTGCGTGACACCGGTAATATTACCGATCGTCGCTGTTGGGGCGATCGCCATCACATTACTATTGCGCATGCCATTTGTCTTCACAGATTGACGAACAATAGACCAATCCAATGTTGTTGAACGATCCATGGTTAAATAACCACCGCGTTCTTTTTCTAAGAGTGCAATTGTATCGATGGGTAATAAACCACGATCCCATTTTGATCCCTTATAGCTTGAATACGCACCACGTTCTTTAGCCAATTCGCTGGAACCTAAGATGGCATAATATGAAATAGCTTCCATGCTATTGTCAGCGAAAACTACCGCTTCGTTAGACGCATAAGGCGCATCAATCTTATACAAAGCATCTTGGAAACCCATAATCCCTAAACCAACAGGACGATGACGCTGATTGGCATTTTGTGCTTCAATGGTTGGGTAATAATTAATATCAATAACATTATCCAACATACGCACAGCCGTCATGACGGTTTGTCTTAACATATCATAATCAAGACCTTTGTCCGTCGTGTGTAAGGCCAAATTGACAGAACCTAAATTACATACAGCTGTTTCATCTTTGGATGTGTTTAATAAAATTTCGGTACATAAGTTGGAACTATGAACGACCCCCGCATGATCTTGCGGTGAACGCACATTTGACGGGTCTTTCCAAGTAATCCAAGGATGACCAGTTTCAAACACCATGGTCAACATTTTGCGCCACAATTGCACCGCAGAAACAACCTTCGCATGCTTAATCTTTCCTTCACGGGCCAATTGCTCATATTCTTCATAACGTTTTTCAAATTCTACGCCAAAAATATGATGCAAATCGGGTGTATCGCAGGGCGTAAATAATGTCCAATCCGCATTGGCCTTGACTCTTTTCATGAATAAGTCAGGGATCCAATTCGCAGTATGCATATCATGGGTACGACGACGTTCATCGCCGGTATTCTTACGTAATTCGAGGAAATCTTCAATGTCCATATGCCAGGCTTCTAAATACGCACACATGGCTCCTTTGCGTTTACCACCTTGATTCACAGCTAACGCGGTATCATTCGCCACTTTTAAAAATGGGATAACGCCTTGGCTTTTGCCATTGGTTCCTTTAATGCGGCTACCCATGGAACGCACATTGGTCCAATCATTTCCTAAACCACCGCTCCATTTGGATAACATGGCATCATCTTGAACGCATTTGAAAATATGCCATAAATCATCTTCGATCGTCGTCAAGAAACACGAAGATAATTGCGGGTGCTTTGTCCCGGCATTAAATAATGTTGGGGTTGATGACATGAAACGGAATGAGGATAATAATTGATAAAACTCAATGGCTTTTTGATTCTTTTGCTCGCCTTCATTGACGGCTAAACCCATGGCCACACGCATAAAGAAAATTTGAGGAAGTTCTAAACGGCGATCTTGCCAGTGAATGAAATAACGGTCATAGAGTGTTTGAAGACCTAAATAACGAAAATTAAAATCACGCTCAGGCGCCAAGGCTTTGGCTAACATTTTTAAATCAAATGTTTTTAACACTGAATCCAATAAACCAAGTTCGCTCCCTAAAGCAATATACTTTTGAAAATATTCGGCATATTCAGCACGCATGCGTTCAAAGGATACACCAAAACCTAAAGATTCATGATACTCCATTAATAATAATAAACGTGAGGCGACGAAAGAATAATTAGGCTCTTTCTCGATATAAGAACGCGCGGCCATAATATTCGCTAAATCAATTTGGCG
>CAYZPQ010000052.1:0-12075 GCA_964480185.1 uncultured Planctomycetales bacterium
AACACGTAAAGAAGCGTATATCAGTGGCGCATTACCAGTAGAACTATACGTTGAGCAACCAGTTAAGGGCACTGTAAATTCTGATGCCGTTAGACCAGAGCAAGAAAATGTAATTTCTTATAATCTTGAAGGCGTTCCAACAGATGAGTTGCCTCTTACATTCGATAGTATTGAAGGCGGAATTGGCAAGCAAGCCGCACTTGATGCCGCATTTGGCTTTGGTCAACGTGAAGTAGCTTCTCCTTATGATGGACAACCGCTTGTCTTTAATATTATTCCTCCGTATGATTTTTCAGTTGAAGAGCCAAAAGACGAGCCAACATATACACCACGCGCAACAATTCGCGATATTGCCAGACACATCGCCGCAATGCCTTTCACACCACCCGTTACGCGTGTATCAATTGACCAAAGACATGCTCCTGTAATGAGCTTGCAACCATTAGACGTCCGTTTCTTAAGACCAACAGAAGGGGAACAAATTTCTGTGGCTCATTTAGAACAAGATGAGCAAAGAGCCATTGAAGATGTGTGGGCGAATCGCGATAGAACAAGTGCAGGAAGACAAGCATATAGCGCATTGGGACATCGTTATTCTAAAGGACAAGAATGGTCATTTAGACCAGCAGCAAAGACCATTACTCAAAAAGTTAGTCCAAACATTGCACCAGCTGTTAAGACACAGCCTGCAGATCTAAGAACAGATGCGCGTCAATTCAGAGTGAATTGGTATAAGAGATATGTGCCATGGTATTTAAGAGAATTAAGACAGATGTCATTAGTAATGGCAATTCCTGGTGTCAGCGCATGGCATGCCAAGCAAGTTGGAGCATATCATGATCTTCTAGAAGTATATATTGAAGCGTTTTTCACATTAGAGAATTTAGAATTGAGTCTTGATAAGATAAAAAAGACAGGAACGCCTGCAGAAATAATGAGCAAAGAATATTCTATTAAAGCGACCCTGGAGACTATCAGAAAAACAGTTAAAGAAGAAGAACGTGGCGCCGGCGAAAGTGTTGTTGCGGCATTTAGAGATAGCAAAGAATATAATGAAGTTTATAGATATGTTCATGACACGCTGAAGTCTATAGCAAGAGAAGTGGGCGATGAAGCGATGGTCTCAAGTATCATTAATAAATTCAATGCTCTCTTCCTCGCTGCAGGATTATTCGGCGCTGTTAATCAAATTCAATCAGCCCCAGCTCGTCCTACATCTGCGATTACATTTAATAATTTACAGCCAGAGCAAAAGACGAACATGCTCAATATTTACCGCGCCGCACGTACTGTCGTCGATGGATTTAGATTCTATAACGTTACAAATCCGATTACCGGAAAGATTGAAGTGGCAGAACATTATAGCCAAGAACAAGCAGATGCCTTGGTTACCTACATGGTCACAGTCTCAGGTGTTGAGTCGAGCTTCTATAATGATCGTTTGCACAAGATGACATTTACAAGTTACCACGCCATTGCATCAACGTTGGCAGATATTGTCAATCGAGGTTTACGTGATAGAAAGAATTCCGCAGGACATGTTGTCGTTACACCACAATTAGAAAAAGTGATGACATTATTAAATCAATTGCTTGGTAGTCCTGATGCGATACAAAAATTACGTGGGACAGATGAACTCGTTCCAACCTTAGCGCGCAAGATACGTGATAGCAATCTTGCGGGTGATCATCGTATAGAAGTCATTTTATTTTGGGTCATGTTTTATACGGATAGTAAAGGATTTAAAAACATGCCCATACACTCTTTAGAAAAAATATTTCTAGATAATAAGAGTCGTTATAATTCAACTGATTCAAGATTAATGCAAGAAGCCTATAAACAATTTGCCCAAGGCATGTTAGATGAGTGGGCTCAGAATCATAATAAAGAATATAATAGCGACGGAAAAGCAAACAACCGTCTCACCAACGTAGAAACCATCTTAGGTGCTACGACACCAATGATTCTTCAATGGAATGAGGAGTGGAAAAACAATCTCCCCTTGTCTAATGCATTAAAGATGCCTTTATTATTCAGAACCAATAATTTACAACTTGAGTTCCCGACAGATCCTAAGGCGCCAACACCTGTTGTTCCGGCCCCAGCTCCTGCACCGGCTAAGAAGATAACAAAACAACCCGCGAAGCCGAGCACAAAAACCAATGGTCGTCGTGTGCGACGTCACGTCTCTAGCATTGATGCCATCTTGCAAAGACCAAAAGATGCTGTTGATACACCTGTTGCCATGCGCATTTTAGCCGTTGATATTGCATCAAGTGGATTGCCAGTGATGACCCAGGCTCAAAAAGGTCCAGAGTATCGTTTTGCGATTACAAGCACTGTGGATATTAAGTTATGGAGACAAGTTTTCCCCGATAGTGCGATGGCGCTGAATCCAATGCAATTACGTCAACGCACGATTGATCATGTTGGTTCATCTGTCGCGGCATCATCTAGTACCGTTGGTAAGGATTGGGCGCGTGATGTGACGATGATTGAATACATGGCCACCAAGAAGTATAAGGATGATCCAAAACAATTCTTTGCTGAATTCTTAAATGGCCGTGAAGTGGGGTTAGGCATCCATCAGATTTTAAGAGACTTCCAAATCAATGGCGGTGGTGAATATGCTGTTCGCGACATGATGCGTGAAGATGCACAAAAGATTTGGTCTTCCATTAATAGCTTGATTGGCACAATGAGCGAAGACGAAATTAGAGCATTCTTTAGTGATGCGCGCTTTGCCGAAACATTACAATTTGGTAGACCTCGCATTATCTTACAACACGTGCTTGTGGTGTGGGCATGGTATAACCGCACGACATTGACCGATAAGAACATTAAAGATTACACAGGCGCTTTGGCTGCAGACATTATTAAAGCCCATGGTATTGACAGTGGCAATGGCTGGCAAACGACACCAGAAGAAATGGGCATTCCTTCCTTAGATTTGACACCAGTCAATGAAGGCTTACCTGTTGCCCCACGTCCATTTGTGCCAACAGCACCTGCACCAGTGAAAGATTTCATGGGTGTGCCGGTGTTCTCTTATAACAAGGGAGAAAATGTATTAGCTGTGAATGCTACCGCCTTAGCCCGTTTAGGGGCTGGGGATGATGGTCGTCGCTATGCGGAGAATTTGGTAAGCGAAGAACGTGTTGTTTCTGATGCCAATCGCGTCAGTAATCCAGCAATGACGAGCGAAATAACTGATCCTGTGCGATTGGGGAATCAGTTAATTGCAGGTTTAATTCGAAATGGTGTAGAAATCCACGATGTCAGAGATGTATTAAATACCCATAGAAAAGAATTTTTAGAAGTAGGAGGAACTCCTTCTCAAGAAACAATGAATCCAAGTCTGTTAAAGATATTGAAAGACTTAGGGTTTGATCCTGGAACCAAGTTGCATGGTCCTGCTGTTTACGCGGCTTTAGGCACGCTTAAAGATGAAGCGTTAGTTTCATTCACCCGAGCCGGCACAGATGCTGCCACACTGGAAACTAAAGAAAAGATTGCTGCCAAGATTACGGAAGTTCTAACGGAAGATGCAGATTTAGCAAAAGAAAAACTTGTTTTCGACCCTGTAAATAATGAGCAGCATCAATTCATCCTTGATGAAGTCGTGCTTGAATTTAATGCAGTTGGCAAGAAGTTAAAGAAATATAATGAAAGCATTGATCAGCTTGCCAATGGGGTGTTAACAGGGTTATCCGTGATCGATGGCAAGTTCAGCGGGGTGCGTGCGCAAGAAACTGACGGTGGTAAAACCGCTGCTGCTTTAGCGGGTCTTTTAGCCGGTATTCGTGCTGTCATTCATTTCGATATTCCCACACCCCAAGGTCGCACTACACTCGAATATTTGACTCTTGAACCTTCATTGATTAAGAGTTTAGAGAAAGATGATTTGGCACGCCATTTCTTAGATAAATTGGGCGAATATGTCAGAATTAATCATTTGGTCTATGAACCAACAGCTCAGCAAACTCATGAAGCGAAGCATAATCCATTATCACGTGATATTGTTGTTCCAACCCTTACAAAGGAAGATCCACGCTTTACCCAGCTAAACTTTGTCGACTTGCAAGGCATTTACAATCGTCAACGTGCTTATGCCAAAGAAGGCAATACAACCGTTTACGATAATATTTACTATTCCTTATTCGATGAAATCCACGCGATCTTAACAGCGCCACCACAAATCCGTTCCAACAATGGCAGCATTGATCGATTAATTGCCAGCGATATCAAGAGCTACAATCAACTCACGGTATTAATGAAGTATGTCTTAACCTCGGTTGAGCGTTTAAATCAATTGGGTGACACTATCAATGGTTTAGATGTGACGGTATCTCGACGTGGTGAAAATGGTCGCAGCATTAAAGGTCAATTCATTGTTAATCCTGAAAAACCTGTGCAAGATGCGATCCGTGCTATTTATAAGCAAATGATTAAAGATAGCCCAGACTTTGAAAAAGGCATGGATGAATTTAGTGGTGAAGAAGGCTTCATGAAGTTGGCTGATTTATGGGCGCAAATCAAGCACATGGAAAATGGCCGTGATTATGATGTGCATCAAAAGCCCGAAGAAGCTAATGGCCAAGTGTATATCTTACGCGATGCCCGTGGCCGTGGCAAACTTGATGAACGTTTGATGTTGGCCAATGGTTTATTAGGGATGTTATTAAGTGCAGATATTGGCATTCGCTATAAGAATTACATACATCAAACAACCGAAGAGCAAGAAAAATTACGCAAGGCGATGATGGAAGCCTATGTGAATCGTGAGACAATACGACATGAGATCTATACAACGGATGCCTTTGCACATTTATTAAGCATCAATGTTCAGATCAACGGGACAACAGCATCTCCAAGTGTAGCGAAAGGTGCTATCAAAGCCTTTGGTTCCCGTACGTTTATTATTACTCAAAGCCCAGCTGTGAGTGAAGCCAATGTGCGTCACGTTGGGAATGTATTAGGTAAAGCAACCATTGCGGTTGGTGTTGACTCTAAACGCAATATCCAGACCATCGTCGATACGATGATCAATGATTTAAATAATCATCTTAATATTGCCGCAGGATTTACATTTAGCGATGAAGAAGCATTGAAAATTTATGCTGGTTTAATTCAAGCTCAGCAAGATGGTCGTCTTGGCGCTGATGTGTATATTCCTAAGCCAGTCTTAGGTCAAGCCACCGATGATGAATTAAATGCGGCAATTGATGCCTTACGTGACCAATTGATTGGTGGTGTTACAAAAGCCATATTCATCCGTGTTGGTGACCCAACCGGTAGCAACATGTTAAAGAAACTTGATGAAATCAATCGCGAATTAAGAGCTGCCATTTATATTAGTGGTCCTTTCTCAGCGACGATGATTCGTCAAATGGCAGGTCGTGCAGGGAATCCGGATGAAATTGCTAAGGCCCACCGTTATAGCTTAAGCCCATCCGAAGGCGCTGTTTGGAAATTATTCATGAACGCCCAAGATGCCCATAATGACAGTGATTTTAAAGGGGCTTTAAAAGCATTATTTATCAAAGCTGGTACTCAATCATTGGTTGCTGATGAAAACACCTCTATCGATTCCCCCGCCTTCGAAGCAGCCCGCTTGTATTTGAATGATAGCTATGAAAGAGATTTCTTAGAAGGTGCCGGTGCTGTCAGGGGTGTTGTCAGCGTTCATCAAGGCACCATGACGGAAAATAAATTAAGCAACTTGTTTGAAGACATTGATGTCAATACCGGTACACCTATTCATGGTGGCTTACCCATCGCAACAACGAATGACATTGTTAAAGCAACGGTAATGGAAGGTTTACAACCTTATATTCAAGGTCCTCTGTTAAGCAATAAGGGTGGTCGTGTATTAAGAATGGTGAACACACTCTTGTCTTTAACCAATACACAATCTGCTGCATTTGATCATTTATTAGGTGAAGATGATGATACTTTAGTTGGCCGTGCGGAATATTTGGTGAATAAGGGTGTGAGAACGTCGGAAGTATCTTTAGTCGCCTCAATGATCTTATCAGGCTTGACCACGACGGAAGAAGCGATCGACTACCTCTTGACGTATCGAGAATCAAATTCATTTATTCCAACGTTAAATGCTTTAGTTGCCAAGGCTCAAGAAAAAGGTAAGACAGAATTAGTAGCCGCTTTATCTCCATTAGTGGCGGCTACCAATCAATGGTTAGCTTCTCTTGAAACATTAGACAATGAGATGAAGAAAACCCGTGGCACTTTAACAATCTGGGGCCATGGCAGTGCTGAAAAACAATTCATCCGTGCTACATCTACCTTAAAGCATGCTATTGAAGTATTAGACGTCGAAGATCTCGAGCATGGTTTTGGTCCAGCTATTTCTGCATATGATGGGTTAAGACTCGTTAACTTAGAAGGCTTCATGCGCTCTATTGAACGCATGGCAATGAGCAGACAAGACAAGCCAGCGCAAATAACCATTTTACAAAAGATGGGCATTGTGAGAACAGCGTTGGGCGAGGCGATTAAGACATTGGGCACCAATGTTGTTGCGAAAGAAGTGGCAGATATTATTAAGTCTGCGACAGATATCCCCATACAGCATGAAGCAGATATTATTATTGAAGTCCGTCGGATGTTAGGCTTAAAGAAAATGTCGGAAGGCAAAGAAGAATTTGTTTATCACGCCACAAGCCCCGAAGTTCTCGACACCATCAATGGTCATTTAGCATATAAATATGGCCGCGATCAAATTGTGCCGGTGAAAGTTGAAACATCAAAAGCCAATGAAGTGACAGACTTCTGGGTATTAGAAGCGAAGAACCGCGATATTGCCCCACGCTTAAAAGCGATCTTTGCCAATACCACCATGAGCTTTGCCGATAAGTTCCAACGCATTCTCGACATCCTTGCTTTACCTCAAGCCGAAGGCTTGCAAGAACCAATGCGTGATGCCTTAATGTCTTCTTATGATGATTTACGTAAAGCTGCGCCAGAACATGCTGTGAAAGAATTAGAAAAAGCCTTTATTGACTATACGGCGAGCAGCAAGATTAAAGAAGTGGATTTACGCGGTATGGATTTAGTGGCTGCCAATGGGTTTGCGGTGAATGATGAAATTACTCGGTTAGCCCAAGAAGAGGCTACTGTTCAATTATCACCCGATAAAGAGTTCAATGATATTTTAAGAACGATGTTAAAGGGAGATGCGGATGAACCTGTGGCAGGTGCGAAGACCACAGGACCAACAATGACCAAGGGGTCAGCGGTTGTTACGTCAGTATTAGCCGCGATTGGTTTATGGTTTGGTTTAGGTGGGCAGGCTAATTTCGCCAAGGCCGATGGAGTAAATCATGGCGCGCCAACGATTTCACATACAGCCAATACGAATATTGCAACCTTAGAACATCAAGTTCCTGCTGATCCAAAGTGGACAAATCTCGTCGAAGAAAATAAGACGGATGTCAGTGGTAAAGATCCTGATGATCCAGTCGGTGGTTTACCTGTTGGCCCAACAACACCCGTTGTGCCACCAGCACCGTCGACAGTGCCAGATGATAATTTGGATCTTCCATTATTACAACCAGTAGTTCCAGCTGCTATTGTTCCAACATTACCAGGCTCTCCGCTTGCTCCACATAATGGCTATAGCGACAATGTCATTGAGCGTGTTGTGGGTAGCTTCCCAACCAATGGAGCACCTAATACAGCGCAACAATTCATCAATATCTTAGAAGGCCGTGAGCCTCATGATAATACACCGTCAACACATGTGGATATTACACGCGATCCAATTGGCGCGCGCACGGTCGAACGTGAAGAATTTTTAGTCGGTGCTCCTGCGCCAGAACCTGAACCAATTCCAGATCCAGATTTAGTGACCACAACACCGATGACAGCTCCTGTGATCGCCATGCAGCCGGCTGCGGCAGTTCAGCAAAACCCAACACTTGTCCTTAATTCTGTGCCAACACTTGAACCCACACCTGCACCTGTTGTGCTTCAAGGCGTACCCGAAGTCACAGGCGATGAAAAAGGTGTTGTCAATCGCATTAGTGCACGTATTGCCGCTGACGGTAATGAACATAATATGTCCATTGTGGCCGCGCGTCTTATCAATGAACAAGCTGTTGTCTTGGGTAGTGGCCAGCTTAAAGAAACAGTGGTCTTGGTGGTTGGTTTACCTGATGGCCGTTTCTTATTAAGCCGTGAACCTGGTAAGCCAAGCGAAATTGTGAATACCTTGCCTTCATTTGTGCACGAGGAAGATAAAGCGAAATTTAGCTATCATGTGCCTCTTCCATCAGTGTTATACACAACAGAAGCTGCTTTAGCGACGGATAAAGATAAGTATTTCCGTATTCTTAGATACTTGACCGCCAATAGCATGAACATCATCAACAATAACACCATGGTCCCCACATTTGGTGTGTACATGGATGCGGTGATCAAGGCGCAAATGGCTGGTCGTGGGGCGCTGGATATTGTGGAGATTGTGCGGGATGAGATATTTGGTATTTTAGAAAATTCAACTGTGAAGGATCCTTCATTAAAAGAACGCGGTGATGAATTAACAGATGCGGCTGCTAAAGAAAGACTTAATAATAGAGATCTTTTGGAAGAACAACGGTTGAGTAAACAACGACGTGAGGTATCTGCTAAGCAATATGAAGCAAAGTCTCAAGAAATTGCAGAGTTCTTAGTTCAAAGTGAAGCGAATGCGGCACGCTGGGAAGAGCCAACAGCGAGTGAAGCGTATATTTATAGTGTGAAGCATACCAAAGGAAAAGAGCGTAAAGATACCCGTAAATCTTTATGGTTCTCTCCAGCAGCTTTCGGAGATGTTCAAGTTGCAAATCAAGCTTTCTTTAAACATCAGTATGCGCATGTTGGACCAATACCCGTATCATTACAAATTGGTTTTAATGGTGCATTCGGAAAGATTACTGAAATTGGAAATCAATTATTTAATATAAAGGATATCGTCGCGAATCAAGGGGCTAATGCAATTATGCCTTATGCGATGCTTGTTAATAATAGTGCTGAGATTTATCGACATTGGACGCATTACTATCGTCTTCATACCCCTGAGTCAGGGTTTTATCAAGCCAATGGCGGGAATTTCTTTACCAAGAGCTTATTGCCATTTCGTTTATTAGATTTGGATGCAAATCCATTAATTGAGCCTATTGATGGTCATAAACAATCATGGCCTGAAAAGATTGCTGGTTTTGAAGTAACCTCTTCTCCAACAACAGAACAACATGAAGTGCCTGGGCAATTGACACGCGAACACTCGAAGCAAGTGGTAGTGCCATTTATACCTATTGTTGAGTTCTTCACGGAAGACATCCCACAATTTGCCTTAACACAAGCGTCAACGATTATTCCTTTCTTGAAATATTTGACTCAAGAAGACCGTGTGCCAACATATCAAAGAAAGGATTCTTATACTCCTAGCTTTAATGAAGACTATTTCTTTACCAAGGCTTTGTTGAACACATCGAATGATAAGTATTTGATTGTTAAAATGTCCCAAGAAGAAAATGGGCAACGTGTTCCATATTTCGTAGGGATACGCAAGACGCCAACGGGTGGGCACATATTCTTCTATCATAAGGTCAATAAGAAAGATATTGAAGAAAAGTTTGATATGCCAGATGGTAAGGTTTATGAAGTACCGTCAATTAAGCAATTGAATTTAGGTCATCAATTATCTCAACACTATAAGGGAACAGATCCAGATGGCATACAACCTAACCTTGTTGTCATCAATGATTTCTCGAATGAAATAGTCTCAGTATCGATGGATAGATTGTCTATTACGGAAAGATATATGATGGTCCGTGATGCGAAACGCGGCGTCATTGATCCTAATCAAGTAAAGGCTGTGAAAGCCGGGGTTGCGAACTTCGCCCTTGATGCGCTTGGCCCTGATGGTAAACCAATTCCATTATTAGCCATGTTCCCACGTCACACCATTGTGGATGATTACTGGACAGTGACTAAGGTTGATCCAGCCAATATCCACGGACATGTGATTGTCATTAATAAGAAAACCGGTGTGATGGAAGGCATTAAGCCTCTTCCACAAGCGCCTCAATTTGTTGCGTTGGATAAAGATGTCGATGTGACATTAAGTAAGGGTGAAAAAGCCTCCTTCTTAGAAGGCATGACCGTCGTCGACATGGGCTCCGATTCAATGGGTATTCATATCCCAGCGGTGAAGAATCCAATTTTGGCCACCATGAATGATGGCAAAGTCGTCAAGGTTATCCGTGATGCGAATGAAGCCAATACTTTACCTTTATCTAAAGTGCGTTCCGATGATCCAACAAAATTACCAGAAGCCCGCTTTATCAGAGCCGATGGTTTACAAGTGCGCGTTGAATATGGTATTAACTTGCCAGATAAAGAAAAAGAAGCCACGGCCCAACAAGCCAACTTTATTGAAGAAAAGTCTGATGGCTCAATAGCGTATCGTCAACTCTTGCCACCGACACGGCCACAAGAAATTGATTTAAGAAAATCTGCCGAATTGCATGCGAGCAAACATGCCATTGTGACGAACATGGATGATTTGGCTAATCAATTAGTAGCATGGAGCTTACCAATTTCTGCCGATAGCCGTGCGAAAGCCAAACACACCCTTGAAATGGCCCAAGGCTTTGCGAAGCGTGCTCAACATATTGAAGCTGATAATGAAACCTTGCAAAAAGCATCTGAAAAAGCCTTTAAGGATAAGGAAGAGCTTCGTAAAACTGTATCTGCGGCGGAATTAGAAAGCACCAAGAATATTGTCATGCCCATGGCTGATGAGACAACCAAGCTCAACAGCATGTTAGCCATCAAGAGCATTTTAGTCGAATGGGGCTTGTATGATCAAGTTCTCGCCGACGTACAACGCACAGGCAATCCTAATCTCATCTTGCAAGCCATCGAGCAACATACGGCCCGCGTGAATAGTGCTTTATTTAATCCTGCCAATTTGTCCGGCATTGATCAACAAATCAGCACCAATAAATTTGGTATCGGTGTTTGGAACAATTATGCCAATGCCCCATTAATCACATTAGATAAGAAATATGCCTTCATGGCGCCTGATGCGATCAATAGTTTAGAACATGAACGCGATACGCTTAAAGGCGGTATTGGTGACATCAATAATAAGATCAGTATTATTCAAAACAGAAACTTGCCATACTCTGTCCGTCGTGCTGTGTTCGATAATCTTTTATTAAGCCG
Organism: uncultured Planctomycetales bacterium; assembly: GCA_964480185.1. Classification (GTDB taxonomy): domain Bacteria; phylum Omnitrophota; class Gorgyraeia; order Zapsychrales; family Fredricksoniimonadaceae; genus CAYZPQ01. The sequence goes on from CAYZPQ010000052.1 coordinate 11,236, forward strand.
CGATGAAATTCAAGCGAATTTAGATTATTACGATAATAATGACAAGAATCCTGATGGTGTCACGATGGGTCGTATTTCTCGCATTGGGCAGAATATTCAGTACTGGCAAGGTGAGTTGAGAACAGCTTCTCCTGGAACTGACACATATTCTTTTGCCACAGCCATGTTGAAATTAAGCCAAGATGAATTAGCCCAAGAGACAGGTTCTCGTCAGCGTTCACTCGACGATAAATGGTACTATGACCAAATTGATTCTGGCCGTGCTGGCGCGTCGATGGAAAGTGCTTTTGAAATACTTAATACCAAACGCGATTTATTAGTTCAACGCTTGGATATTGTAAGCCGCACCATTGGCCTCATGAAAGAACCGGCGTACCAGTACCAAGTTTAGAACAAGCTCAAGTCGCGCAACAATACTATGCCAGCCGCGTAAGCGAGATTGAACAAAGCGTTGCTTACCTTACGAAAGTCATCGACGCCAATCGCGTTTCTGCAAGTGCCAGTGAGGACTTTAAGCGTTTAAGAGCCAACTTGATCTTAGAAAAGAACTTTGTGACCAATATGGGTGGTTTATATGCAGCTCAATTGGATGAAAAAGTTGCCAAGCAAATTGGCTGTGAGTCAATGGAAGAAATCATCGCCCGTAAGAAGAGCGAATTAGAATCCTATAATAAGATTTTAACAGAACGCCGTGGCATCTTAAGTAGCCTTATCGCCATCAATAATCGTGGCTTAATTTTAAATGATCAATTACGTCAGCAAATTGAACGTGATATTAAGTTCAAACAAGAATTAGCCCGTAATGCCTTTGAGAATTTAAAGAAAACATCCGGTGCCAAT
>CAYZPQ010000053.1:0-6683 GCA_964480185.1 uncultured Planctomycetales bacterium
TGGTCGTCAGTTGCATGAAGATCCAGAAATACCAAATTATGGGAAAGCTGGTGAAGGTCCTGTTTTAAAAGCAGGAATGGTTTTTGCGATCGAACCCATGGTCAATTTAGGTAGTCATCGTACAAAGATTTTAAATGATGGTTGGACAGTTGTAACGCAGGATGGAAAACCGTCAGCACATTTTGAACATTGCATTGTCATCACGGACAAAGGTCCTGAGATTTTAACGAAGTAAGTTGAGGTTGCTTTTAATTTATGGCTAAAGAAGATTTGATTGAAGTTGAAGGTGTCGTCGAAGAAGCGTTGCCTAATGCCATGTTTAAGGTTGCTCTAGAAAATAATCACAAAGTTTTAGCCCATGTGTCTGGAAAAATTCGTATGAATTTCATCCGTATTTTACCAGGGGATAAAGTAAAGTTAGAATTATCACCGTATGATTTATCACGCGGCCGTATAACGTTTCGATTAAAATAGAAAAAGGTTTAATATTATGAAAGTAAAATCGTCAGTAAAGCGGATTTGTAACAATTGCAAGATTGTGCGACGTAACCGCGTGGTACGTGTCATTTGCAGTAACCCAAAACACAAACAAAGACAAGGATAAGAGGTTATGCCAAGAATTTTAGGGATTGATTTGCCAAAAGAAAAGCGCATCGAAATGGCGCTTCCATATATTTATGGTGTCGGTTTAACACGTGCACGCGTCATTTTAGCTCAAGCTCAAATTGATGTGAACAAACGTGCTAAAGATTTAACCGAAGAAGAAATTTCCCGTATCACAGGGATTATTCAAAACACCTATGTGACCGAGGGTGATTTGCGCCGTGAAAACAATGATAATATCCGTCGCCATATGGAAATGGGTAGCTATCGTGGTTTACGTCACCGCAAAGGATTGCCTGTCCGTGGTCAACGTACCAAGACAAATTCACGCACACGTAAGGGTAAGAAGACCAACGTTGGTGCAATTATTAAAAAAGAAGAGACGAAAAAATAAAGGATTGAGTCGTTATGGCAACTAAAGCAGAATTAGCGAAAGCTGAACAAAATAAGAAGGTATTGAAGGCCAAGAAAAAGGCGCTTAAGGGTGTAACGTCTGGTGTTGTCACAATCCAAGCTACATTTAATAATACCATCGTGACTATTTCTGATAAGCAAGGCAATACAATTTGCTGGGCTTCTCCAGGTTTAGTTGGATTTAGTGGTTCTAAGAAATCTACTCCGTTTGCCGCTCAAGTTGCAGCTACAGATGCAGGTAAGAGAGCAAAGGAAGCTGGACTTCAAAGCGTTGATGTTTATGTGAAAGGTCCTGGTTCAGGACGTGAATCAGCGATCCGTGCGTTGGTCGCTGCAGGTTTAAATGTAACTTTAATTAAAGATTGCACACCAATACCGCATAATGGGTGCCGATCACGTAAGAAAAGAAGAGTATAAGAGAGGATATATATGGGTCGTTATATAGGGCCACGTTGTCGATTAATGAGACGTGAAGGTGTCAACCTTGAGCTTAAAAGAAATTGGTCATTAGAACGTCGTGAAGGTGCTCCTGGCCAACACGGTGCTAAAAAAACAAAGCTCTCTAACTATGGTATTCAGTTAAGAGAAAAGCAAAAAGCCAAACGGTTTTATGGTGTCTTAGAAAGACAATTCCGTAATTATTTCCGTAAAGCTGTTGCAACCAAGGGTGTTACTGGCCATCTCTTGTTACAATTCCTTGAACGCCGCATGGACAATGTCATTTACCAAATGGGTTATGCTGTTACACGTGCGCAAGCTCGTCAAATTGTGACCCATGGGTTAGTATTCTTAAATGGTAAGCAAATTGATATTCCTTCTATCTTAGTTAGCCCAGAAGATACCATTACATTCAAGAGTAAAGCAGCGACGGAAACATATGTAAAGAAAGTCGTTGAAATGAATGAAGCACGTAAAGTGCCAGCATGGCTTGAAGTCGATACAGTTAAATTAACAGGTAAAGTTGTACGTTTACCATTGCGTGAAGATATCAATGCTCCAGTCAATGAACAGTTGATTGTTGAGTTGTATTCACGTTAATAGACATATTATATTGGTACAGATTGAAGGGCCCCAATGGCTCTCTGCCATTGGGACGTTATTAAATTTTCAATAGTAGAAACGGAGGAGAACATCATGGGTGTAAAATGGCGCGATTTTCAAATGCCAAAACGGTTAGAGTGTGAAGAAGCAAGCTATACAGCGACGTATGGTAAATTTATTGCTGAACCGTTTGAACGCGGTTATGGTGTTACCTTAGGTAATTCTCTTCGTCGTATTTTATTAAATTCTATCGAAGGTTCTGCCGTTACTGCCATCCGCATCGATGGTGTTTCTCATGAATTTTCAACATTGCCAGGTGTCTTAGAATCTGTGACGGAAATTGTCTTGAATATTAAAGGCTTAGTTATCCGTTCACATTCCAAAGCTCCTAAAACAGTTTTTATCAAAGCCAATAAAAAAGGCGAGATCAAAGCTAAAGATATTATCTGTGATGAAACAATTGAAGTATTAAATCCAGAACATCACATTGCCACATTGACCCAAGATCTTCCATTTAGCATGGAATTAGAAGTGTCTCGTGGACGTGGTTATGTTCCAGCTGATCAAAATAAAAAAGAAGGTTCTCCAGTTGGTTCTATCACCATCGATTCTATTTTTACACCCATCGCTAAAGTAAACTTTTTAGTTGAAAATACCCGTGTTGGTCAACGTACAGACTATGATCGTTTAGTCGTCGAGATCACCACCAATGGTGCGATCAATCCTAAAGAAGCTTTATTGTACGGGGCAAACATTCTTCAACGCCATTTAGACGTTTTCGTCGCTTATGGTCAATTACCTGAAGAAGAAGAAACGGAAGAAGAAGTTTCTGTTGAAGAAGAAGCATTGTATTCCAAATTACGTTTACCAATCACTGAATTGGAATTGTCTGTGCGTGCATCAAACTGTTTACGTGATGCTAACATCAAGACCATCGGTGAATTAGTGCGTAAGCCAGAAAGTGAATTATTAGAATTCCGTAATTTCGGTAAGAAATCTTTAACTGAAATTCATGACATCCTCAAGGCCATGGGCTTAGGTTTAGGGATGAAGGTTGATGTTAAGAAATTAAGATCAAAGTAAATTGTTGTAATCGTTTTACAAGTTAAGGGAAGAGTTATCTATGAGACATCAAAAAGGCGGAAATCGCCTCAGCAGAAATAGAAGTTTATTAAGAGCAACATTGCGCGATTTAGCGAAAGCAACATTGATTGAGCAACGTATTTGCACAACCAGTGCGAAAGCTAAAGAAGCACGTCGATTAGTTGAGAAATTAATCACATTGGGTAAAAAAGACACATTAGCGGCACGTCGTGCAGCATTCGCCGTATTATGCGATCATAGCTTAGTGTCCCAATTGTTCAAAGAAACAGCACCGCGTTTCAAGAACCGTCAAGGTGGTTATACCCGTATTATTCCTTATATGCAACGCTCTGGGGATAATGCCGCTATGGTATTCCTCGAATTGACTGAAAAAAATAAAGAAATTATTTCAAAATTAAAGAGCAAAGACGCAGCGAAGGCTGAAGCAACAGATGAATCTGCTGTTAGCGAAGCTCAAACCAAGCCAGTTGCAGAAGGTAAGGCAGAACATTCTAAAGCAGATGTGAAGACTGCGGCCAAACCGAAAAAAGCTGGTGGTGGAGTGCGCAAGATGTTTCAGCGCAAAGCTGGCGCCGAATAATATCGGATGTTTTTAAATATAAAGGGACGCAAAATTTTTTGCGTCCCTTTTTTTATACATAATCGAGAAAGGATAAATATGTTTACAGTGAATCGTCGCGTGAAAGAAATGTTAGGCTCAACAACTCTCGCTATTACCGCTCGTGCAAAAGAATTGGCAGCACAAGGCCATGATGTGGTGAATTTTGGTGCTGGTGAACCAGACTTTGATACACCTGATTTTATTAAGAAGGCGGGGATTGAAGCGATTAATAAAGGGATGACAAAATATACGCCCTCGATTGGTACACCAGATTTAAGAGAAGCCATTGCCTTAAAATTCCAGCAAGAGAATAATTTGCCGTATAAAGCGAATCAAGTGGTGGTTTCGTGTGGGGCTAAGCATTCTTTATTTAATATTATTCAAGTTCTCGTCGATGATGGGGATGAGGTTATTTTTCAATCACCGTATTGGGTCAGCTATCCTGAAATGGTCAAAGCAGCAGGTGGAAAGTCTGTGATTATTACAACAGATGCTGCATCACAATTTAAGATTACACCCGAAGCGCTGACTAAACACATTACGCCAAAGACAAAGATCTTGATTATTAATTCACCCTCTAATCCTACGGGGGTTATGTACACCAAAGAAGAATTAACAGCCATTGCGGCAATTTGTGTGAAGCATAAAATATATGTCATAAGCGATGAAATTTATGAGAAATTAGTTTATGATAATATTCAAATGTGTTCCATTGCCTCATTGGGCAAGGAGATCTTTGATTTAACGATTACAGTAAATGGTGTGTCAAAAGCGTATGCGATGACAGGATGGCGTATTGGTTATGCCGCAGGACCTGTTGAGATCATGGAATATATCAAAAAGTATCAAGATCATTCCACCTCGAATCCAACATCCATTAGCCAAGCCGCCGCGGTTGCTGCGTTAAAAGCAGATAGTGCCTCGATTGAAGCCATGGTCAAGGTGTTTAGAACCCGTCGTGATTTAATGTTATCGTGTTTAGATAAGATTGCGAAAGTATCTTACATACACCCCTCGGGTGCGTTTTATGTCTTTTGTGATTTTGCAAAAGTTGGTGATGGGGCAATGATTGCCAAGCGTATGCTCGATGAAGTCAAAGTCGCAGGTATCCCGGGAGATAGTTTTGGAGCGCCAAGTTTTATCCGCTTCTCTTTTGCGACCAGCGAAGAGCGTATCGTCGAAGGAATTAAACGTGTTGGAGAATGGGTAAGTAAAAATTCATAATATGGCAATCGATAAAAATTCCAATTTACGTGAATTATTATTAGCAGCAATACAGCATAATGCGTCTGATCTTCATTTAACTGAAGATACCCCACCTATTTTTCGTGTGGATGGGCGTTTGCTGTCATTACAGCAAGAACCCCTCTCACGCGATATGATCAAGGACATGATTTACAGTGTTCTGTCGGATAAGCAAAAAGAACAATTTGAAAAAGATAAAGAATTGGATTTTTCTTTAGCACTGACTGGGCTTGATCGTTTCCGTGTCAATGTGCACATTCAGCGTGGGTCGGTCGAAGCAGCATTTCGTCGTATTTCTTTATTTATTCCGTCGATGGAAGATTTGCAACTTCCCCCAGTTATTGCAGATTTAGCGCGTAAACCAAATGGGTTGGTATTAATTACAGGTCCGACTGGTACAGGGAAGACAACAACGCTCGCCTCCATGATCAACATGATCAATAGTGAACGCTCTTGCGTCATTATGTGTATTGAAGATCCTATCGAATATATTTATACAAATAAGAAATCAGTGATTAAGCAGCGTGAAGTGTACCGTGATACGTTGTCATTTGCCGAAGCGCTCAAACGCTGCTTGCGTCAAGATCCTGATGTTATTGTCGTCGGGGAAATGCGTGATTTGGAAACTATTTCAACGGCATTGACGGCGGCGGAAACAGGGCATTTGGTTTTAGGAACACTGCACACGCCTGATGCCCCGCAAACCATTGAACGTATTATCGACGTATTTCCTCCTTATCAACAGCAACAAGTGCGTTTGCAATTAGCTTCTGCCTTGCAAGGTGTTGTGTCTCAGCAATTGGCACCACGTGCCTCTGGTAAGGGCCGTATCATGGTCCCTGAGATCATGATTGCGACCCCTGGTGTACGTAACATGGTCCGTGAAAAACAAGTGGAGCAATTGCGTACGGCCATTCAAACCGGTGGGCAGTGGGGGATGAAGACATTTGATAAGTCTTTAAAGGAATTGTATGAAAAAGGTGTGATTACCTTTGATACAGCCATTTCAATGGCGCGTAATGTCGACGAATTAAAGAGTTTAATAGGGAAGAAGTAAAACGTAGGCTTTAGGAAGTGTAAACGGAATAATAAACTAAGGATAAAAAATCATGGCACATAATGTGACACTTTTACCAGGTGATGGGATTGGACCGGAAGTAACCAATGCGATGCGTTTGTGCGTTGATTCGACGGGTGTAAAGATTAATTGGGATGTTCAAGAAGTTGGGGAAAAGTCTATTGCCAAACATGGTGTACCCTTAACAGATGCGGTATTAGATTCTATCCGTCGTAATAAAACTGCGATCAAAGGACCTATTACGACACCCATTGGTAAAGGTTTTCGTTCGGTGAATGTGCAATTGCGTCAATCCTTAGATTTATTCACTTGCGTGCGTCCTTGCCTTTATTATGAAGGTACCAAGACGCCGATCAAAGATGTGAACTTACTTATTTTCCGTGAAAATACCGAAGATCTTTATGCGGGTATTGAATTTGATTTAGGGACGAAAGAATGCGATACATTGCGTGATGTGATCAATGGCATGTCGGCGAAGAAAATTAAAACAGATGCGGCGATTTCTATTAAGCCTATTTCTGCTAGTGGTTCAAAGCGTATTGCGAAATTTGCTTTTGATTGGGCTGTTAAATTAAATCGTAAGAAAATTACAGCTGT
>CAYZPQ010000053.1:6693-11992 GCA_964480185.1 uncultured Planctomycetales bacterium
CCGACGGGCTTTTCTTAAAGTCTGTGGGTGAAGTGGCGAAAGAGTATGAAGGTAAAATTGAGTTCAGTGATTGCATCGTCGATAATATGTGTATGCAATTAGTGCAATATACGCATATGTATGATTGCTTGGTATTGCCTAATTTGTATGGGGATATTGTGTCGGATTTATGTGCGGGGTTAATTGGTGGTTTAGGTATTGCCTCTGGTGCTAATTACGGCGATGAAATTGCTTTGTTTGAACCGGTTCATGGTTCTGCACCAAAGTATGCGGGTCAAAATAAAGTTAATCCAACAGCGACAATTTTATCTGCTGTTTGGATGTTGCGTCACTTGAAAGAAGATAATGCCGCGAATCGTTTGGATGCGGCTGTACGTAAAATTCTTAAAGAAGGTAAAGATGTTACCTATGATCTGAAAGATGATCGTAATGATCCTTCTGCAGTTGGTACTCAGCAAATGGCTGAAGCTATTTGTAAAGCATTGTAGAAAAACTGGGACACACTAAGTTTTTATTAAGAAACTTAGTGTGTCCCAGTTTTTTTGTCCGTCTTTTTTATTTTGTCCAATTTGTTTTTCTTCCTTCCTAAATAATCATAACTTATTATACTTCAATGCTTTATAATTCATCGTCTATTGGTTTTTTAAGTTGTATATGGTATCTTTGTATATGCTTAAGAAATGGGTGAGTTTGTGTTTAACGGTGCTGTTTGTGGGCACGTCGGTAATTGGGCCATGTCCGGTATATGCTCAAGGTGTAGGATCCTTGCCTGTGCCTGGGGCTATGGTTGAGTTGTCGAAGGCTTATGTGCCTTTGATGATTAAAGGGATTAAGGTTGATCCGAAACAGCCATTTCAATTTGAGTTCATTGTTGATACGGGGCATTCCAAATTAGCAGCTAGTAGTCCTGAATTAAAAGTTCAATCCAATACTCTCATCAAATACTTCCTTACTGCTTTAACTATTCCTGAACAAGATATGTGGGTCAATTTATCTCCTTATGAAAAGGACCGTATGGTGCCTGAGGCATTGGGTCAGACGGAAATGGGGCGAGATATGTTGGCTCAAGATTATATTCTCAAACAACTCACGGCATCATTAATTTATCCGGAGAAGCAGCTTGGTAAGACATTCTGGGATAAGGTCTACGCTAAGGCTCAGGCTTTGTATGGAACTAGCGAAGTGCCAGTTAATACATTTAATAAGGTTTGGATAGTTGCTGATAAGGCGGATGTGTTTGAGCGGGGGAATTCAGCTTATGTTGTTGGTGCACATTTAAAGGTGATGCTAGCTGAGGATTATTTGGCGTTGTCGAAGAACAGTTCACCATCATCGGGTCCTGTCCCTGCGGCAACACCACTGATTTCTGTCAGTGGTGCCGCTATTAATGACGAGACATTGCGGCCCTATCAATCCTCAGGGCTTGAAAAGCTCGCCCCTCCGGTTGATAGGGCACCCGCCTCCGGGCCACCCGTTGATGACGATGTTCAAAGAAAAAATGTGTCTTCACAAATTATTAGAGAAATTATTATTCCTGCCTTGGAAGAAGAAGTTAATGAAGGGAAAAACTTTGCTCCGTTGCGCCAAATGTTTTATTCCATGATCCTCGCGAGTTGGTATAAGCAGGCTTTAAAAAAATCGGTGATGGCGCAATTGTATGGGAATCAGAATAAGGTTGGTGTGGGGATTGATGTCGAGGATAAGGCAGAGAAAGAAAAAATTTATGAGCGGTATGTGCAGGCTTATAAAAAGGGTGTGTTTAATTATATTAAAGAAGATTTAGATAGTGTGAGTAAAGAGGCTAAGCCTCGTAAATATTTTTCAGGTGGGTTAAAAATTATAACGACGGTAAAACGTTTTGATAATCTTGCCATGATTTCACCGGGCTCATTGCGTCCTGATGGGGCTATGTTAAGTTTGAAGGTTGATGTTATCGTAAATTCATTGAAGAAACATAAAGCATGGCTTGCGGCAGTGGTTGTTGCAGCGGCGGCAGCAGCGGGAATAAGTTATTATTCAGTTATTCAGAATAAGAGTTTAAATGAGCAAGTGGCCTGGATAGAAAAAGAAGCAATGATGCAACGTGCTGATCCAAATCTTCCTGATTATGAGCCAAGAAAAGAAGCGTTGTGGAAAGAGATACAATTAGCAAGAAGTCTTGAGGCATCATTGCTTGCGACACCATTACCCAATCAACAGGCTAGGTATAAGTTGCTCGTTCAATATAGAAATGCACTCTATATCACGGCGACACAGGCGGAAGCGGAAGTTAGAAGAACTATGAATAAGTATGAGAAAGATCAAATAATAAAGATATGGAATGGGTTGATTGTTTTACATCAATCGATCAAAACAGAGATAGAAGATTTTCTGAGGGATATGCGTGATGAGAAGCATAGAAAAGATCTCGATATTTTTCTTAAAGATGCGCAGAGTAATATTGAACAGTTAAAGCGAGATATAGAAATTATGCGACTCATCAGAGCGCCGTTTGATCGTGTTCAACAGAGGGTAGTTCCTTATCTTAATGTTCTTGGACAATTGGATTTTAATATAATATCAGATCAACAATTAGAAGATTTAGATCGTGAAATACGGGATGAATTAGATGTATTGCAGGAAATTAAGGTGACTCTTCCTGTCGACTGGCAAGGAGATGCTATTGTGATGTCACAGAGTATAATGCCTCTATTTTTTCAAATAAGAGATGAAAAAGACAGAAGAAATCGTGGCGGCACGATATTGACTCAGAGAAATAATCCACCTATAAATTTACGCGCCATGGTTGAAGAAGCTAGGGCAAAGGGTGTCTCTGTACGTGCCACTCCGAATGAAGCGATGATGTCACCATCGGTGTCATCACTAAAAATCAATTTCTCACGATTAGCTTTAGTGTTAGCGTTTTGGAATTCTTTCCAGGGAAATGCCCAAAGGGCAACTAATCAATTAGCTACTTCACCTAATACACTAGTGTTACCAATATATCCAATAGTTACAACATCTGATCAGGAAACAATTGAAACAAGTGAAATAGCTGAATCATTAAGTGTAGGAGTGATCGCGTTCTCGCAGAATCCGACAGATGAGGAAAGTATAAGGAAATTAAAAGATTTATTAGACACGAATGAAAAGAAAATACAAGGGAAGCAAGGTCTTCGCTATGATATATCCAGAAGCTTGATAAACGGTTTAAGAAAGCAGCTAGAGGGTATAGAACAATCTCGTAAAACAAGGATCGAGTTAGAAAGAAAAGTGGATATACAATCTCAATTGTTTGCTTTAATTGATGAATTGCATCAATTTATGGAGCAGAGGAAGCGTGATGGTCGACTCAATAAAGAATTGAGAGAAAAAATTTTGGATAATTTAAAACAGCAAGAAACAATGTTCGAAAAATTGATAAAAGCAGCAACGGATACTGATGCGGAGATTTATAGAGAGGGCTTAAATAATGTGTATAAGGTACGAGATGAAATTAATCGTCACACCACAGATCTTGAGAATACAGGACGGGATTTGTTTTTTTTAGGGGTAGAGGCTAAAATAAGAATATTAAACTCAAAACGCAGCCAAAAATTAGACGAGGCCATTAAACACACTATCCAAGCTCTTGAAGGTTTTATCGTAGTAATTCCAGATGATTTTAAGGTTATTATTAACTATGGAGAAGAAAAACAACAATTTACTAAATTTGATTTTCGAGATTTATTAGATTATCTAAAAAATTATTTGGAATTGAGAACCAATGATTCAGGGGATAAAAAAACACCCGATCCAGCCATGAATCCCGGTGGTATTGACCTCAATCGTTCCAAGATGTCAATGAACATTACCCAAGACAAAGCCATGGGTGGGGTTCAGATGAATGTTGATCAACAACTCATTGAGCAAATTAAACAACACGGTTTTGATGGATTTGATTTTAATATTATCAGCATCACACCACTTCCAAGTGTCCTTCCTGTCCTTGGTTTACGCGAACAAGAGCTACAATTAGCTAAGATGTAGATAAAGGGGACGGACACATTTATTTTAAAATAAATGTGTCCGTCCCCTTTATTTTTACGTGCCTGCCACTTTTTTTCTGTTATATTAGGCGTTATGATTATTGAAGAGTGGGGAGTAATTCCTTACCAACAGGCTTTTGATCAGCAAAAAACTATTGTCCAAGATATTATCAATGGGGGAGATGATCGGGTGATTTTGTGCGAACATCCGCCTGTCTTGACTTTAGGGCGCATGACCAACCCTGATAGTTTGCTGTATACCCGTGATGATATTATAGCCCGTGGGGTTGAAATTGTCAGCGTCGACCGTGGGGGAGATGTGACCTTGCATGCGCCGGGGCAATTGATTGTTTATCCTATTATTAATTTAGCTAATCATAACAAAGATCTTAAACGCTACATGATGCGCTTAGAGCAGGTAGCCGTTGATTTATTGACAGATTTTGGTATATTGGCTAAAAGCATTGAAGGAAAACGTGGTGTCTTTGTGGGCCCCCGGAAAATTATTTCCATTGGCGTCGGTGTTCGTAAATGGGTAAGTTATCACGGGTTAGGAATTAATGTGGCGACCGATTTACGTTTATTTCAATTGATCAAACCCTGCGGATTAGATGTGTCCATGACGTCGATGTCACACGAATTAAAACGTGCCGTAAGTATGGATGAAGTCAAAGCCCGTATGACAACGCTGATTAAGACGCATTTAAAGGCATAGAAAGTAATATTATGGCAGATATTGTTTTACCTCATTTAGGCGAAGGTGTTGTGTCTGCGACGTTGGTCTGTTGGCATGCCAAAACAGGTGATGCGATTCAAGCGGGCCAAGATATCTGTGAAGTTGTCACGGATAAAGCAACATTTAATATTGAAGCTCCTTCCCAAGGGGTTTTGACTCACATTCACGTCGATGAAGGCAAGGACGCGAAGATAGGCGCTGTGTTGGGGGTCATTAAATAAGATGGCGAACAAACGCATTTTATTGATGTACATTTCAAAAGTGTCTGGCCACCGTCAAGCAACGGTCGCTATTCAGAAGTCATTAAAGACAATGGACCCTGATGTTGAGGTGCAAAGTATTAATGGGTTTGGATATACCTATCCGGTGCTTGAAGCCGTCATTAATAAAATGTACATGGGTATTATCCGTTATACCCCGCAAGTGTGGGAATACCTCTACGATAATCCAAAGTTTGCCAAACGTTTTTCTCATGTCCAAGATTTCTTACACAAAGCTTCCCATAAAAAATTAGCTAAATTAAAAAGAACAATATCTCTCAAATATGAACTTAGCA
>CAYZPQ010000054.1:0-1370 GCA_964480185.1 uncultured Planctomycetales bacterium
AACCGTGATTAAACCTCCTCGGTATTTCGGTTGCGCAAGCCAGCGGCGCATTTCATTTAATGTCATGACACGATCATCCACATAAATCACATTCTCGGCTGTTACTTTAATTTCAACACGACGCACATCCTCTACAGCTGACGATTTAGGTGATAAATCAAGTGTCACACCGGCGGGTGTCGCCATGATTGTCGTTGTCATGATGAGCATGACCATAATCAAGACAAAGTTTAAGGCCGCGATAAAAACGATCGGATGCCATACATTACGATTGACCAGCATTCTCACCTTCCCACAAACTGTAAAGCACATTGGATAATGTCTGCATATTTTCTTTGGCTTCCATAATCAAATGATTAATTTGTTCCGCTAAAAACGCATGCCCAACAAAAGCAATAATACCCACGGCTAACCCTGCAGAGGTTGCCACCAACGCTTGCCATATTCCTGAGGACATATCACCCAAACTTAAAGGATTAAGGGCATTGGAACGCATATGCACGGCATGAAATACCGCGGTTAAACCGACAATCGTTGCTAAAAGACCTAAGAGTGGCGCCAAGTTCACAATCGTCGCTAAAATCCCCATACGCTTCTTTAAATCATTGGTTTCAATGAGTAAGGATTGTTCCATCACCGTCAATATTGTTTCCCGGCTTGCCCCATATTTCAAAACCCCTGTCTTTAACACACGGGCAATAAACATGTCTAAGTTTTCACAAGCCCCTATCGCTTCTTTTAATTTAAATTCTTTGACTAAAGAAAATATTTGGCCACGTCCATTAAACCAAATGCGATTAAGTTGAATGAGCGTAAACCATTTATCAATGATGATGGTGATCGATAAAATTGACAAGGCTAATAAAGGCCACATAACTGGCCCTCCTTTTAAAAAGATCGACCATAAATTGACTAATGTGACTGACATAGTATATCTCCTACTTCTTTCGGCCTGTATTCGCTTTAATCCAATCCAAACGTTCTTGGGCGTATTTTGATTCTTCTGTATTTAAACTAACAATTTTTTGATAAGTCAGTCGAGCACCTTGCCAATCTTTGCCTTCTTCATAAATTTTGGCAATGCGTAAATAAGCTTTAACAGACCAGGCTAAATCATTGTTTTTATCTTGAGCAATAGCTAAGTACTGTTGAATAGCCTCATCCGTTTTGCTCATTTGTTCAAAAGTGTCTGCCATATTAAATTGCAGTTGGGCATCCAAAACTTCTTGTTTGCCAATTGGTATTGCTAAACCCTCCCGATAAATCTGCAATTCTTTTTCATAATCCTGTGTGTTACGGTAGAGCTGCCCTAGCCGTAGAACCGCTTCACGGGCATAATTAGGATAGGCAACGATGACTTTACGGTAAAT
>CAYZPQ010000054.1:1380-6894 GCA_964480185.1 uncultured Planctomycetales bacterium
ACTCTGAACTATCATGAGGCATAAGGTCCGCAATCGCCAACTGAGCTTTGGGTAATAATACCTCATCTTTTTTTATTTGTGCATAAGCTTCCATGGCTTCATCACTGGAACCATTCATTTCATACGCTTGGGCGAGCTCATAATAGACAGTATCTAAATTAGGTTGTTCGCTTAGCGCTTCGCTAATTGCTTGTTTGTAAAATGCAATGGCTTGTTGAGAATTATTATTCTTTAATTCGTTCTTGGCCAACCAGACCAAAGACTCAAAGGACGCATCTGATTTTGGATATTTATAGACGATGATCTTAAATCTTTTCTGAGCTTCTTTAACTTGATCTAAATCAACATAGCAACGTGCTATACCCAAATCCGCATTCTTCGCAATCATGGGATTATCCGGATACAATCGTAATATCTTCTGGAAAATCTTAATCGCTTCATCAGGCTGCTTACTGTTTAAGTAGGAAATACCAAGGATATAATTCGCTTGCGGTGTAAATTCACTGGGCTTTGTCAATGCACGTAAAAAGTTTGTCATGGCTGTGATAACGCCCGGCCAGTCATTTTTCTTAAACGCCGCCACCCCTTGATAATATTCCCAATCAGCCAAATAATCACTTTGAGGAAACTCTTCTTTTAACTGAGCTAATTTTGCAAGTGCAAGGTCTGCTTGGTCTTCTTTTAAATACGCCAATGCATACCGATACAACACATAGTCCTTGTTAACTAATTCAGGATACCCATCAATGATTTCTTGATACTGCGTCGTGGCTTTATCTATTTGGCCGGCATCTTGATACGCATCAGCAATTTGAATCAATGCATTGGCTTTAATCAAAGGGTCTGTGGCTTGATTTGCCAAGGCCTGAAATTGAATTAATGAGTCTGATGTTTGCCCTTGTTTTAACAATAACCACGCCAACCCAAATTTGGCTTTTTGACTGATTTGAGGGTCTTGATCATCCAATACTTTTTTGTAATCGAGTGTCGCATCCTCATACCGTTTTAACGCAAACAATACATTCGCCCTTCCTAAATAGGCTTGGGCAAGTGTGGCTGGTGCACGCATTTCTTTAATTAATTGATCATACGTATTTAATGCATTTAAATAATCTTCGGCATCAAAATAAATTGTCCCCAATGATAAGAGTAATTCGTCGAATTCCCCCTTGGTCGACTTAATATATTCTTTGGCGGCATTAATCATGGGAGCCATTTGAGACATTTGATTTGATTTCTGCAATGCGCCAATAATACCAATATACGAAGCCATCATTAAATCAGGCTGACCTTTAATCTCAATGGCTTTCTTGTAGTTATCGACGGATAAATTAAAATTTCCTAAATTATAATAACTTTGGCCTAAATTATAATACACATCCATGAGCACTCTTGATTGAGGGTATTGTTTTAAATAGGCCGTCAATAAATTAACAACCTCGTTCCAATTCTGAAGATTTAACGATGCCTCTGTGGCCTTAAGCCATGCATCTTCGCTTAATGAATTATCAGGAAATAATGTGTAAAGTCTTTTAAAAAGATCTTTGGCCTTATCAAATTCTTGTGTTTGCAAATAAATCCAACCCAATGAATACATGGATTGGGCTACATAGGATGATGTGGGAAACTGCTCAATAACAATCTCATACTTCTTCTTAGCAACATCATACTTTTCTAATTTCAAATAGGTCTCACCTAACCAAAAATTAATTTCATCCTTCTTAACGTACTGGTCTGCAATCGTGGCAAACATGGCCAAAGCCTGATCAAATTTATTAGCGAGGTAATAACTTTGACCTAATAAAAGTTTAACCTCCGGGACTTTATCATCCTGAGGAAACTGCTGCAAAAATTCTTCACTGTAGCGAATAGCTACATCAGAAAAGCCATTATGAAAGGCCTGGGTTGCAGCGGTAAATAATTCATCTGGTTTAGTTTGTGCCCATGATGAAGTTGTCAGGAGCAACACTAAACAGGCAATTCTTAATAAAGACATTGTTGAGTTAACCTTTAACTTTATGTTGAATAAATTGTTTTAAATAATGCCCGGTATAGGACGCCTTCACCGTCATGATTTCCTCAGGAGTTCCACTGGCGACTAATTCACCACCCCGGTCACCCCCTTCAGGTCCAAGATCAATAATATGGTCGGCACTTTTAATCACATCGAGATTATGCTCAATCACAAGGACTGTGTTACCACGGTCCACTAAACGTGCCAATACTTTTAAGAGTTTATCCACGTCGGCAAAATGCAATCCGGTGGTAGGTTCATCTAGAATATAAAATGTATTGCCGGTGGCAGGCTTGCATAGTTCACTGGCAAGTTTAACCCGCTGAGCTTCACCACCTGATAGTGTGGTTGCAGCTTGACCTAAACGCACATAACTTAAACCCACATCATTTAATGTGGATAAGACATTTTTAATTTTGGGAAAACTGTCAAATAATTCAAGTGCTTCAACGACGGATAAATTAAGTACATCGGCAATATTCTTACCCTTGTATTGAACTTCCAGTGTTTGATCTGTAAATCTTTTACCCTTACACACTTCGCATTCCACATACACATCCGGCAAGAAATGCATTTCAATTTTCTTAATCCCATCTCCCCCACACGCTTCACAGCGTCCACCTTTGACGTTAAAGCTAAAACGGCCAGGCAAATACCCACGCAGTTTTGATTCTGGCAATTGAGCAAATAAATCACGGATATCAGCAAATACACCGGTGTAGGTCGCTGGATTTGAACGAGGGGTACGGCCAATCGGCGATTGATCGACAACAATCACTTTATCAATATGATTGATGCCTTCAATTTTCTTGCATAAACCAGGCTTTTCTTTGGCCCCATTGATTTCTTTGGCCAATGTTTTGTATAACACATCTTCAACAAGTGTCGACTTCCCTGATCCTGAGACACCTGTCACGCATACAAAGGTCCCTAGAGGAATATTCACACTGACATCTTTGAGATTATGTTCTTTGGCTGAAATGATTTTGAGATATTTATCTTTCAGGGCCACACGACGCTTGGCTGGTGTTGGGATAATAAAACTACCGTTTAAATAACTGGCCGTCAATGAATCCTTGGCTTTCATTAAACCTTTAACTTCGCCCGCATATAATACATTTCCGCCATATTCACCGGCACCAGGCCCTAAATCAATGACATAGTCCGCGCGACGAATGGTATCCTCATCATGCTCAACTACAATTAATGTATTACCCAAATCACGTAAGGCATGCAATGTGGCCAATAAACGGTCATTGTCTTTTTGATGCAAACCAATGCTAGGCTCATCTAAGACATAAATCACACCGACTAAGCCTGAACCAACTTGAGTAGCCAAACGAATACGTTCTGCTTCCCCACCGGATAATGTGCCGCTTTTACGGTCTAAGGTCAAATAATCTAAGCCGACATTATTACAAAAATCAAGACGACGATTAATTTCTTTCAAGATTTCTTGAGCGATTGTTTGTTGATTTGCATTTAATTTCAACTCATTAAAAAAGACTTTGGCTTCTTTAATCGACTTTGCTGTCACTTCAACAATGCTTAACTTTGACAACTTCACCGCCAATGCTTCTGGCTTTAAACGTCGGCCACTGCACCCCGGGCATGATTGCTCGGACATGAATGTGGTTAATTCTTCTTTTAACCAATCACTATCTGTTTCTTTAAATAAACGTTCTAAATATTTAACTACACCTTCATAGGGCCTGTTCCAAATTTCATCATCAGAACCATATAAAACGATATTTTTAAATTTCTTATCTAATTGATTATAAGGTAGTCGTGGGTCAACATCATGGCGATTGGCTATTTCGCGAAGTACTGCCCGATAATACATCATGTAGCCACGTTTACCCTTGGTCCACGGCACAATGGCGGTGGTCCATGGTTTAGTTGGATCAGGGACTAAGGCATTGGGATCAATTTCCATCTTTGTCCCCAACCCATTGCATTCCGGGCAAGCCCCATAAGGAGAATTAAATGAGAATAAACGTGGTTCAACTTCACCAATACTAATCCCGCAATCAGGACAGGCATAGGTCGTACTAAATAAAGCATCCGGCTTATCGCCATTAAAATCAACGGTAAGAATTCCCTCACCAATTTTTAAAGCAGTCTCAACCGAATCCGCGAGACGTTTGGAAATATCGTCACGAATACTCAAACGATCCACCACCACGTCGATATGATGAACTTTGTATTTATCTAATTTGATTTTATCTTCGGCTTCATACATTTTACCGTCAATGCGCATACGGGCAAAACCAGCTTTAATGATTTGCTGCCCAATATCGCGGTACTCACCTTTTCGCCCACGTATCATCGGTGCCAAGATATTAATCTTTGTCCCTTGAGGGTAAGATAAAATTGTGTTGATAATTTGCTGACTGGATTGCTGCTCAATAGGTTTACCGCAAGAATAACAATGAGGAATACCAATACGGGCAAATAATAAACGCAAGTAATCGTAAATTTCAGTTTGAGTGGCTACAGTCGAACGTGGATTACGGCTAATTGTTTTTTGTTCAATGGAGATTGTTGGAGATAAACCTTCAATATGCTCAACTAAAGGCTTTTGCATTTGATCTAAGAATTGACGGGCATAGGCCGATAAACTATCCACATAACGGCGCTGGCCTTCCGCATAAATGGTATCAAAGGCTAATGACGATTTACCCGAGCCACTTAAACCGGTAATGACGACAAATTGATTCCGTGGGATGGTTAAATCAATATTTTTTAAATTGTGCTCACGGGCACCACGGATGATGATGTTATCTAGCATAGAAGACTCAATGATCAATTATGTGAAAGGTTAGTCCAACTGTTAAGGTGGGGCTTGCCCGCCGTAGCCAAACGCGAAAGCAATTTGGCGAAGGAGGGTATTATAGCAAATAAAATGTGGTAGGGAGAAAATATTACATTGCCAGATGACAATGATTCTCCCTACCACGCTTACTTCTTAATTAATGAACAATGACTTATTTACGCTTCTTAGCTTTTTTAGCTGGAGCTTTTTTAACAGCTTTTTTAGCAGCTGGCTTCTTTGCTGCTTTTTTCTTAGAACCGCCACGGACCATCTTGGCAGAAGAAACATCACCGTCTTTATCGATGAAATATAAATAACCTGCTTCTCTCTTCACGCCGACTTTGGCGACCTTCTTTGGTGATCCGCCTTTGGATCCCCCGCGCGCCATCTTGGCACTGGAAATATCCCCATTCTTATCTAAAAAATAGAGATACCCCTTTTCCTTCTTAATGCCGACTTTGGCGACTTTCTTAGATGCCATAATGCTACTCCTTTCGTTGTTAATGAGACTTAACACACGTGTGTTAGGTCCCAATGTTAATTTGTTGAAAATACTGCTTCAACGTTTGAACGGCTGACAACACCGCCAAATAGCTTGTTTTCGGATTATCCGGACAAACTACATTTTCTGTTTTTGTCACCAATCGGCCAAACTCACCTGTCACTTCAATTTCATGCGAGTTGA
>CAYZPQ010000054.1:6904-11837 GCA_964480185.1 uncultured Planctomycetales bacterium
ACGGTGCCGTCAAAGAGAATTGTTTCTTTTTTTATTTGCGACAAATTTATCCGACGAGCCTGTACATAGGCATTGTCGGCAAAACCATAGACAGGTTTGCGTGTCGTCAATGTAATGGAATGAATTTTACCTAATGATGCTGCTTTGATGGCATCAATACCAGCGATAGCTCCCGACGGTATTAAAAATCTTACGCCATGTTTTTGCGCTAATTTCAACACAGCTTCACCATCAATGAATTTACCCACACTCATCACCAACACATCTTTATTGGCTAAAATAGCTTGTCTTACTAGAGAGAATGTATCTGGGGCATTGACAGCCTCAACAAGCAAATCGCATGAATTTAATAATTCATGATAGGTGTGACAGACAATGTTTTTATGTGGAATAGATTTTTGAAGATTTGCTGATTTGGAAGGATTGATATCAAATAAAGCACTGACAGTCGCTTGATTGTCACACTCATGTTTGATACTTTTCGCGATGCGCGAACCGATTGCACCACAACCTAAAATACCGACTCTAATTTTTGATTTGGCTTTAATCATCCAGGGGGATCCAGAATTTAAAGCATTCCTAACAATTACACATTAATGATTATATTATCAATTAACCGCGTCTTACCCATATATACGGCCAGCGCGATTAATACCGGTCCTTTAAGTTGTTTTAAAGGTTCCAGCGTTTCTGGATGAACACATGCGACGTATTGAATTTTACCTGATGTCTGGTCTTGAATCATCTGCGTGATGTTCTTGATGATCGTTGCGGCTGATCTCTCCCCTTTTTTCATCAGCGCTTTAGCGTGCTGCATACTCTGATACAACATAGCTGCTTCCTGACGCTCTTGGGAGTTTAAATACACATTGCGCGAACTCATGGCTAACCCATCAGCTTCTCTGATTGTAGGTATAGCCTTGATGGTGACATCAAAGTTTAAATCTCGGACTAATTTCTTAATAACGGCAACTTGCTGGGCATCTTTTTGACCGAGGTACATAGCCTGTGGGGTTACAATATTTAATAACTTCACAATGACTGTGGCTACACCTTGAAAATGACCCGGTCGAAACTGCCCGCACAACACATTAGAAATTTGTCCAACGTCGACATATGTCAAATAACTATCTGGATAAATTTCATTATCAGACGGCGTAAATAGAATGTCAACATTTTCTTTTTGTGCTATCGTCGTGTCGCGCTTCATATCTCGAGGATATTTCTTAAAATCTTCACTCGGACCAAATTGAATCGCATTGACAAAGAGACTTACCACACAAATATCATGATCTTTTTTCGCATGACGCATCAACACCTGATGACCTTCATGAAAGTATCCCATCGTCGGTACAAAGCCAATTGTCTTGCCTTGGTTGCGATAAAATGTGAGTTTCTTACGTAATGCGTTTATGGAAGTAATGACGTGCATAGATCAGGAGCAATTTCTTTTAAAGGTTGCATGACAAAATCACGTTCTGTCATTCGCGGGTGAGGAATACATAAGCGCGGTGTGGTTAATTTAATATTGTCATACAATAATATATCAATATCAATCACACGCGGGCCATTGAGAATTTTCTGACGGCGACCTAATTTGATTTCAATCGCTTGGGTAATGCGGTGCAGGAATTCGGGTGAATGATTTGTCTCAACACGAACTACGGCATTTAAAAACTTCCCCTGCTCAACACCACCCACAGGTTCGGTTTCAATCACGGTCGATAGGGCTTTGACATGGATTCGATTCGCTTCAAGGCGCTCCAGCGCACGTTGAATGTACTGCGCTCGATTGCCTAAATTAGAACCCAAGCCCAAATATACCGTTGGCATATTAGAGAATTTTACCGAGACGGGCAACGGCTTGGTTAATGCGTTCAATCGGGACAGTGATAGCCATACGCACATACCCTTCCCCATGCTTACCAAAACCAACGCCAGGGGTGACCACAATATCCGCTTGATCTAAGAATGCTTTGGCGCATTCCATGGAATCTTTATATTTCGACGGGATTTTAGCCCAGACATAAAAAGCAGCTTTCGGTGGATCAATTTTCCAACCAATGGAACGTAAGCCATTGATTAAAGCATCACGGCGATTTTGATATTCACGGCGCATATCTTCAATATCGCGTTGATCCATATTTAATGCCGCAATACCGGCATGCTGAATGGCATTAAAAACACCAGAATCACAATTTGATTTCACTTTGGCTAATGCAGCAACCAACTTAGGATTACCGCAAGCCCAACCTAAACGCCAGCCTGTCATGTAATACGTTTTAGAAAATGAATGGAATTCAATCGCGATATCTTTTGCTCCTGGGATTTCTAGAATACTTGGAGGCTTGATGCCATCGTAATAGACTTCTGAATATGCTAAGTCAGAGACGATGATAATATTTTTCGCCTTACAGACTTCGACTAATTTTTGATAAAAGGCTTTATCTGCAGTTGCAGAAATTGGATTATTAGGATAACAGATGAACAGCGCTTTGATACCCTTGCTATTTTCAATATCTTCAATCTTTGGTAAAAAATTATTCGAGGCTTTTAATCCTAAATATTCAATCTTGCCACCCGCAAAAATAATCGCGGCTTGGTAAGCAGGATACGCAGGATCCGTTAAAAGAACTCTATCACCAGGATTGATAATCCCTAATGGCAAATGGGCAATCCCCTCTTTAGAACCAATCAAAGGATAAATTTCTGTGGTGGGCTCTAAATCGACGGAAAAACGATTCTTAAACCATTTGGCAATTTCTACACGCAATTGAGGAACACCCGCATCAAAGGGATAATGATGATTGTTCACATCTTCAATCGCTTTTTTCATCGCATCAATAATCACTTGATGCGTGCGTTGATCAGGATCCCCTACCCCTAAATTAATCACATCACGGCCTTCGGCCATGGCTGCACGTTTGGCTTTGTCAATTTCAACGAATAAGTATGGTGGTAAGGATTTTAAACGATCGGAAAATTCAATATTCATTTCAGTCATGGTGGACATATACTCTTTCTGGCCTACAAGCCTAAAACATCCTGCATGTTAAACAATCCCTTTTTCTTTTTTCCTAAAAATTTTGCAGCAACTAAAGACCCTTCGGCAAAAATATCACGGGTCTTGGCATTGTGACGGATGGAAATTAAATCGACATCGCTTTCAAAGGTAATGGTGTGATCGCCGATCACTTCACCTTCACGCAAAGACTCTATATTTTTTACTTTTGATTTTGAATTCACTTCAGCAATCTCAGCCATTGTCTTGGCGGTGCCTGATGGCGCATCTTTTTTATGGATGTGATGTGTCTCAATAAGACGCATGGCATAATTTTTGCCAGTGATTTTTGCAGCACGGGCAATTAAACTGAAAACCAAATTAACACCAACAGACATGTTCGAGGAGAATACAATCGCGATACTGCTGGATGCTTTTTTAATCGCAGCGACTTGTTTCTTATCTAAACCAGTTGTACCGATCACCATATTGACTTTATGCTTCACACAAGCTTTTAAATTAATCATGGTGGCATCTGGAGTGGTGAATTCAATTAAGACATCAGTTCCTTTAAGCACATCATTATTAAAGTTAACTGGAATATTATGAATCATGGCAGGAACATCATTACGAGATTGCCCCTCGAGTAAAGCACTTAACTTAAATGCTTTATCCGCGAGTGATAATTCAATAATCCTTTGCCCCATTCTACCTTTGCAACCAGATACTGCTAATTTAATGGCCATCGAAAATCCTTTTTTACTTAATTAAACCGTATACTTTTAAAGCGTCTTTTAATTTCGCTAAATTTGGCTCTTCCATATCGCACATCGGTAAACGCAAGGCCCCATTACATAAACCCATGAGTTCTGTAGCTTTTTTAACGGGGATTGGATTTGTTTCAACAAATAAAGCACGGATAAGCGGCATCAATTTTAAATTGATAGCTTGAGCTGTTTTCAAATCACCTTTATTAAAGGCATTGATCACACCTGCCACATCTTTAGGCGCAATATTAGCTGCAACAGAAATAACACCAACGCCCCCGATAGACATAATCGGTAACGTTAAAGCATCATCGCCAGAAATTAATAAGAAATCTTTTGGACACATTTCTTTAATACGTAACATTTGTTCTAATGAACCAGACGCTTCTTTAACGCCGACGATATTTTTAAAATCAGAGGCAAGTTTAGCCATTAAATCAGGTTCAATATTCTTTCCTGTACGGCCGGCAATATTATAAAGAATGATCGGGATATCTGCCGATTCACTAATCGCTTTATAGTGAAGGTAAATACCTTTATTGGTAGGTTTATTATAGTAAGGTGTGACAACTAAGACACCATCTGCCCCAGCTTTAGCGGCATGTTTGGTATAGGCAATTGCTTCGGCAGTAGAATTAGAACCTGCACCAGCAATGACAGACACTTTTTTATTCGCGGCTTCAATGCAGATTTCAACGACACGGTTGTGTTCTTCCATTGATAATGTCGGAGATTCGCCTGTTGTACCACAAGGAACAATCCCATGGGTGCCTTCTTTAATTTGCCACTCAACAAGTTTCTTGTAGGCCGCTTCATCAAGACCTTGCCCTTTAAACGGAGTAACTAATGCAACAATCGACCCATGAAATTTAGTTCTGTCAGCCATTGTAGTAATACTCTCCTTTAGCGATGATCTTCGCCGTACCTTTTAACCAGACATTATCAATTCGGTAATCTTTATGCAAATCAAATGTTACTTCTAATACTTCTTTGCTCGACGTTAAAACCTTCATTTGTGCACCCATTTGTTCTTTAACATTGGGATGAGTTTGAATATAAGAAATTAATGCAGCCGCCACGGAACCTGTCCCACACGCTAATGTTTCGGCTTCAACTCCACGTTCATAGGTACGCACAGCCACCATGCTATTACCTTGCTTACCAC
>CAYZPQ010000055.1:0-11799 GCA_964480185.1 uncultured Planctomycetales bacterium
GTATTTTGTGTGACACTCGGGAGGACACAAGGTCCTCCCCTACGAAAATAGAGGTGTTATCTTTTTTTCCAATCTTTCTTATTCGTAACGTAAGGCTTCGATGGGATTGAGGTTGGCGGCTTGTAAGGCGGGTCTTAGGCCGAAGATGATGCCGATGGCGATGGAGAAGGTTGTGGATAAAGCGATGGCTACTATAGATATTTTGATGGTCCAGCCAGCGATTAACGACAATAATAAAGCCACACTGGTTCCGAGGATAACACCGATAATTCCACCAGACACCGTCATTAAAACAGCTTCGATTAAGAACTGAACGGTGATGTCGCTTTTTCTCGCACCTATGGCTTTTCTTAAACCGATTTCTCGCGTGCGTTCGGTAACTGAGACAAGCATGATGTTCATAATGCCAATGCCACCGACAATTAAAGAAATCGCGGCAATAATACCTAATAACATCGTCATCGTCGTTGTCGTGCTTGTAAACGCGGCTTGCAATTGGGCCATGTTGCGGATTTCAAATGTATCATCCTTGTCTTCATTTAAACGATGGCTTTTAATAATCAATTCTCGAAGATCTTCCTGGGCTTCATCCATGAGCGAAGCATCCGCCACTTGCACATCGATCGAATCAACGTATTCTTTACCAAGCAAACGGTACATCGCTGTCGTTAAAGGCACAACGACAACATCATCCTCGTCACTCCATC
Source organism: uncultured Planctomycetales bacterium (assembly GCA_964480185.1). Lineage (GTDB taxonomy): Bacteria > Omnitrophota > Gorgyraeia > Zapsychrales > Fredricksoniimonadaceae > CAYZPQ01. Next base: position 708 of record CAYZPQ010000055.1, read on the forward strand.
CCGACGATCCTTTTTCCGGTAAAATACCAATGACTTCAAAATTATTGCGGTTAATTTTTATCGTCGCACCAATAGGATTTTCATCGCCAAAGACTTGCCGCACGACCGTCAATCCAATGACCGCCACTTTCGAACGCGTGCGCATTTCTTCCTCGGTAAAGAATCTTCCAACCGTTGGCATCGAGGCGCGCATCTCGGCATACTCCACCCCAGCCCCCTGCACCTGTGAATTCCAATTCTTATCTTTATACACAATTTGAGCACGGCCCCGCACAGAACCAGAAACACTCACTACCGACGGAACACGACGCATGTCTTTGGCATCTTGAATGGTAAAACGTGTTACCGACCCTGCTTCAAGCGCAACTCCGCGCACTTGCGATGAGCCCGGCCTTACCATCAATAAATTTGATCCCAATGACGATAATTGTTTTTTAATAGCTTCTTGCGCTCCTTGACCTAAAGCGAGCATGGCAATAACAGCAGCAACACCAATTAATATCCCTAGCATCGATAACATCGATCTTAATTTATGCGCCAATATTGTATCGATGCTTTGACGCACATGATCGCTTAAACGCGCCCGGCCAATGCCTCCTTGCTGATTATCTAATACTCTGGTGATGTGCTGTTGGTATTGCGCCTTTAACTCTGCGGTGGGCTTATGAGGAATCTTAACCGTATCACTTAAGACATTCCCATCACGCATCATGATAATGCGCTTGGCTTGTTCAGCGACTTCGCGTTCATGGGTGACCATGATAATGGTTTTACCTTGCGCATTTAATTCATGCAAAATGCGTAAAATATCTGCTTCACTTTTGGTATCAAGATTCCCCGTTGGCTCGTCGGCAAATATAATCAATGGGTCATTCACTAATGAACGGGCAATGGCAATGCGTTGGCGCTCCCCTCCGGATAATTCATTGGGTTGATGACGCGCTCTTTGTTCTAAACCCACACTTTTAATTTTTGCTAAGGCTGGCTTTGTCAATTCACGCTGGCCTGCATAAATGAGCGGCAAGGCCACGTTATCCAACGCACTAATACGTGGCAATAAATGAAATTGTTGAAATACAAATCCTGCAATTTGATTTCTCACAACGGCTAATTGATCATCGCTAAATCCTGTAATGGGACGATTGCCCAATAAATACTCACCTTGCTGAGGACGATCTAGGAATCCTAGAATATGCATAAGGGTAGATTTACCCGAACCCGACGGGCCCATGATCGCGACAAATTCACCCGGCTCAATTGTCAATGAGACATCTTTAAGAGCATGCACTGTTTCGCTGCCCATGACATAAGTCTTACTGACGCCTTTGAGTTCAATCATGGCTTTTGTCCTAACGATTATTCCGTCGATTTCCAGCGGGCCGTTGCGGCATAAAGGGTGATTTGGCAGAGGCCTTGGCTTGAGAAGCTTTGTACATGGACTCTTGAACAATGACGCGATCTGTCGACTCAATGCCACTGATAATTTCTGTTTGTTTTTTATCAGTGATACCAGTGACCACAGATTTCTTAATCAATTTATCGCCTTCCTTGACTTCCACATATGTTTCATTATTCGTCCGTTGTATCGCGCGTGAAGGCAAGGTCAACACATTCTCTTTATACTCATCACGTATTTCAAGATTTGCACTCATGCCTGAGCGAAATACATCAGGGATGGTTTGCGGCACAATATCGACTTTATAAATAACAACATTACTCACCAATGTCGACTCATAATACACATGATCAACAACCCCATCGACATTGATCTCCGGATAAGCATCTAAGGAAATTTTTACCGGTTGACCGACTTTGACTTTACCAATATCCGTCTCATCGACCTGAGCTTGCACAATCAAACGATCAGATAAAACAACAACCACATCCGACGCTGTGACGGCCTGCCCTGGATTAACAGATTTCACAATCACATCCGCATCAATAGGAGCTGCCAACAATGTTGGTTTATACACTTCTTCCCAATGAGCAAGAGATGCAGGATCTTGAAGGCGCGCCGCATCAAGCAAAGCTGCTCTTTCTGTTGAACTCATTTTTACTAAAATATCACCGGGCTTAACGCGTTGACCTTCTTTAACCAACACTTCTTCAATACGCCCTGCAATAGGTGGTTTGATTTCCAAACGGTTTTGAGGCTGCACATTTCCCGTCGCTGAAATGTAATTGGACATATTCGCCACAACAGGCGTTACCTCTGTTGTAACGGCTTTATCATGACGACTCGATTGGGCGATGATAAACCACATACCTACAACCACAACGACCACACCTATTCCAATCCCTTGAATTTTATTGACCTTGATCATCGAGCGTGATTCCTTTCGCCTGCAGCCAATCGGCATACGCGAGCCAGGCATTGGCTTGCGTTTGAATAGATGATTTTTGATTCCTGACTAAATCGTCGACGATGATTGTCCAATCATTGAATGTCACTAAACCTGCAGCATACTGCGCTTCAACAATCTTCGTACGCTCTTGAGACGCCTCTAAGAATTGATGCGCCACTTGGGAAGCCTCCACAAAATCTTGCCAATTGGTCCATGTTTGCGCCAATGTAAATAACACACCATCACGACCACTGCGTTCATCCGCTTGGAATTGACGGTACAAAGCCCGTGCTTTTTCTAATTGGGCTTGTTGGTTGCCACCTTCAAATAAAGGTAAGGTCACAGACAATCCAAGCGACCAATCGCGCGGTTGAGGCGGCCATTGATCATCCGCTTTTTTAGCACCAGCTGTGGCATACACTTGCGGGAAAAAATCAGCACGCGCTGACTTAACTCCTAAACGCGCCGCTTCTTTGTTTGCTGTTAAGGCTTTTAATAAAGGAACATCTTCAACAAGTTTTGCATAATCAACAGGTGTTTGATCAATGGGTTGAATCTGTAAATCACCAACAACCGTCATGGGTGTAAACTGTTCTTGGCCAAGCTCTTTACTAAAGCGACGCTGTGCCAATTCGAGATCTCGCTTGGCTTGACGGACCTCATACTGGGCTTGGGCCAAATTTGCTTTCGCTGTCATCAATGACCCTTTATGCTCACGGCCCCCATCATAACGCAATGTCACTAAATCCACATTCTGTTCACGGCGCTTGGCAATATCATCGACGACGCTTAATAATTGCTGGGCTTTTAACAAATTGATAAAAGCGCTATATAGGTTAAGCCGCACATTAGACGAGGTGACTTCATACTCATAGGCCGCACTGCGTACACTTTCGGTCGCCGCGGCTAAATCCGTCGATGCTTTAAACCCATCAAACAACAATTGCCTGCCAGTGATCCCATATGAATACGCTTCACCTTGCTCGGCATTAGATGCTTTCGACGTTGTTGCACTGGCTTGAGAACTGATTTGCGGCAATAAAGCACTGCGTGTACTTTTGCGACTTGCTTTGACACCAATTAATTTTTCCCGAGCGGAAGCTAAATCAGGATGATGTTCTTTGGCATAGGTTAAAGCCTGCTCCCACGTAAATCCTTCGACGGCATAACTGCGAGGAACTCCCAGCACAATGCTGATACCTAGGAGCATGGCAATCACTCGACAGCGTTGAGGCATGTTCATTACTGATTGGTACATTCCGCCATCCTACAAAAGAAACTATTGCCTCGTGCAGCTGCACATTTTTCCATGGCATCTTTTTCAGCTAAACCACGCGATCTGCCTTGACCATAATACGCATCCCCCATCGCTTTCACACTGCAGGTCCATACAACTTGAGGTTCTTCGGGGACTGCGATCACTTGGGGCATGTCATAACATTTATTTTGCAAATCATACACAGCTTGTTCTAAATAACGCACCCGTTCAATCAATTCATCGACGGTAGCACTTTGACCGCCCACATCAATGCGAATGATCTTATGCCCGTCACGTGATCTTGTATAACGGTCATGGTTAAAATCAGCAGCAACAGCGATTGAAGGAATAGCGATGACTAATGCAGCAATGATGTAGTGTTTCATAATTACTCTTTGGGTTCCTTGTTATGAGATGATTTATGTTCGTCCATTAAATCAGTAAATTTGACGAATTGCTCCTGAGTCAAAATACTACGCACTTCCAAAATACTTTCTAAGCGTTCATCCGCCATGGCATTACGGAGTTGCTTCGATTGCTCATTTAAACTTCTGATGTGATTCACATCATAATCAGGCTTCTTTAATTCAGCAGCCACAGCTTCCATGTTGGCTTTCGACTGTTGCCATTGTTCTTTCTTTGATCCCTGATGTTTTGCTTTATTTGCTTCTAATAGTTGCTTTTGCTCCTCGGTAAGATCAAGCTGTGCAAAAATCTCCTGGATTTTAGCTTCGCGCTTTTCTCTCATCTTCTCCCAACGATTGCCCTGTTCGCCATCTTGTTGGGCCAAAGCCAATGAGCTCGCTAAAAGGCCAACTCCCATTAAGAGCGTCGCCATGACTAAACGTAATATTTTCATAGTGGTTCCTTCCTCGTTTTAAAGAAAATACTGTTCAATACTTTCGGTTAAATCACCCTGATTCGACGTCGATGTATCGGTATCCATCAAATACGCCAAATAATTCTCCTGCGTTGTTTCCACATTGACCTTGGTTGCCACTTGACTCGGTTGATTGATCACAAGCCCTGTCACTGTACCCATCACAAATACAAGTAAAGTTAAGGCAAGTGCTGGTTTTAAACCATTCATCAGGTTGAATATAAATTCAAACGGATTAGTCCGTTCAACATGTTCAAGAGGAGCTGGTTGTATCTTTTCTTTAATGTTTAACCACACACGTTCATCTAACTTCATGGTCGTCGCTGTTTTAAAAGGTGCGATCGCAAGTTGATCGATTTCTTGAGCCAACGCTTTGCATTCAGGGCATTGGCCTAAATGGGCCTCAATCTCGTGTTGCCACTGTACTGACAAAAGACCGTCGCTGTAATCTGTTAACAAAAGTTCTTTCACACGTTCACAGTTCATTTGACATCTTCTCCTTGCAGTACTGTTTTCCCTTTATCGATCATCTTTTCCCGCGCCCTCTTTAAGCGGGTGCGCACGGTGTTGATATTAATCTCGAGCGTTTGTGCAATTTCTTGATAACTTAATCCTTGGATATTCCTTAAGACCACGCACACCCGTTCATCTTGACTCAACACATTTAACACCTTCTCAACTTGCTGTTGTGCTGCACGTCGATTAATCTCCTCATGCAACTCACTTGGTCCTGCCACTTCTTCAACCTCGTCGATATCGACATGCTTTACCTGTTCCTTCTTTCTTTTCTGGTAAAGCGTGATGCTGCTATTGACGGTGATACGGTACAACCACGTCTTAATCGAGGAGCGAAACATGAAGTCTTTTAACTTCTGATGCACCGTCAAGAACACTTCCTGCACAATCTCCTCGGCATCTTCCACCGAGCCCACCACGCGGTAGGCGACATTGTAAACAAAGGGCGCATACTCACGGTAAAGAATTTCAAACGCTGCAATATCCCCTTCTGCAGCACGACGTAACACATCATCACTTATATGGTCAGCCATGGAGTTTTATTAAATACCCTATTTAATTCACGTGTTATTCTGTACTTACTTTTATTTCACGTACATCAACTTTAATTGACTGACTTCGGGAAATTGCGCATAAAACTCCCCTTGTGGCCCCACAAAACCTTGACCGGACTTCTTAATTAATACCGACGTGTAACCGCCTTGATTATTAGGAATATTGACAAGCATTTCACCAGGAACAGCTACATCTGGTGCAACTTCAATTGGATCTGCCTCAACAACAATTGTACGTGGTGCGGCCACAACTTCATAACCACGTGGGCAGCGTTTATAATACACACCATTGTAGGTATAATAATCCACATCATTAATAACCCTACGCCCATACCCAGAGGGCAAACGATAGACGATGGCCCCACGTGGAGGTTCAACCACAACATAATCACGTTGACCGCGTTTATAAAACACACCATCATTGTAATAAAATCTTAAATTACCCAAGACAATCGACACATGCCCCACACCTAAACTAGTTTCATAGCGACCATAAGGATAAGAGCGATGATTATTGTGCCAATTGTTACTCCAGTTGCGGTCATGACGATCATGGCGATCCCATTTACGGTCACTATCCCATCCGCGATCATTGTCTCTATGATTATCTCGGTCAGCGTGGGCTGACTGAGGTTGGGCTATTACTAATACAGCACCGATACCTAGAATGCTTAATAATTTGATGCTACCTGATGCGATATTCATATGTGTCTCCTTGTTAACGGGAGGACACAAGGTCCTCCCCTACGGGGGCCCATCTAGGGGCTTTCACTAACTTAGACAAGGAAGGGGGGTAAAAAGTTTCACTCGTTTTGAAAAATTATTCAACTCTCGCAAAAGTATCGGCAGATGCGCTTCGAAATGCTTCTTCAAACTCTTTAGGCACAATGGGTTGCAGTAATTCTCCCCCTTTAAGGAAATTGTAAATGCGGGCATAATGGGTGGCACGAATAGTGTCCAAACGGTGCATCAAATGCCACGGCCTAAGCTGGGACGTATGGCTTAAACCCATGGCACCAATCATTTGGCTAACACTGCGCACAGTATTGCGGTGATAAGAGGCAATGCGTTGACATTTTTCACTGACAACTAAACCTACGGTTAAGCCCGGGTCATGGGTCGTAATACCCACTGGGCAATGATTGGAATCGCATTGAAGTGCTTGAATACAGCCCAAGGCCATCATCATCCCGCGCGCGGAATAAATCACATCCGCTCCTAAGGCCATGTGATGGATCATGCCAAACCCTGTTGTCACGCGTCCTGAAGCAAAAATTTTAATTTTATCGCGTAATGAAAATCCCACCAAAGAATTGTGCACAAAAATTAATCCTTCATTTAATGGATAGCCAATGTGATTGGAGAATTCTAAAGGGGCAGCCCCTGTTCCACCTTCTCCCCCATCAACAGCAATATAGTCGGGGAATATGCCTGTTTTAATCATGGCTTTGCAAATCGCTAAGAATTCATGACGCTTGCCAATACATAATTTAAACCCAACTGGTTTGCCCCCGGATAATTCACGTAACCGGGCAATGAATTGCAATAACTTAATCGGTGTATCACAGCCTGGATGAGATAAAGGTGAGTACACCGTCTTTCCGACGGGAACACCACGGGCTGCGGCAATTTCTTTGGTGACTTTAGCGCCTGGCAAAATACCACCACCACCGGGCTTGGCTCCTTGGGATAATTTTAATTCAATCATTTTCACTTGAGGTAACCGTGACTTTTCTTGAAAAAGTTCTGGAGAAAATGACCCATCGGATTGACGGCAGCTAAAATACCCTGTCCCAATTTGCCAAATCAAATCCCCACCACCTTGCAAATGATATTGGCTCAATCCACCCTCGCCGGTATTTAATGCAAAGTTATCGAGTTTAGCTCCTGCACTAAATGAAGAGACTGCTTTGCTGCTTAAAGACCCATAACTCATGGCCCCAATATTTAAAATGCTGGCTTGATAGGGCTGCGTGCAACTTGGGCCACCGACGGTGACAACTAAATCTTTAGGGTTCACGGCTTTAGGCAAAATGGAATGATTCACCCATTCATAACCCACTTGATATAAATCTTTTTGGGTCCCAAACGGAATGGTGTCGCGTACATTTTTGGCCCGTTGATAAATGACCGAACGTTCTTCACGGCTAAAAGGACGGCCTGAGGAATTGGATTCAACAAAGTACTGATTAATTTCCGGACGTATTAATTCCATCAAATAACGCAAGTGACCAATCACAGGAAAATTTTTACAAATGGTTTTCTTATGTTGAATCATGTCGTAAAAACCAAGCACCATCAAAGGACCAAACAATACCATTGACCACCAAATCGGCGGATACACGTCGGCAATGACATAGTTCACTAATAAAATCATGAGTGTTAAGAGTAAAAATAAGCGTCTAATCATGGATGGTCACCTTTGTTGAAGTTGGAATATAGGTATATAATTCTTCCACGTCGCTATTACGCATGCGCACACAGCCATGGCTCACTTGCTGGCCAATTAATTCTGGGCGTATGGTGCCATGAATGCCGTATTGTGGTTTATTAAACCCAAGCCATCGCGTGCCTAAAGCATTTTCAGGAACGCCTGGTGGTATGGGAACGCCTTTTTTAAACCATGTTGGATGTTCCAGGCGTGTGGTAATTGTAAATTCTCCAATAGGCGTAATATTATCAGCGCCCGTCGCTACTTGATAGGTTTTGATTAAAATACCTTGGCAGTACACACTTAACGTATTTTCTGATTTATCAACCGTAATTGTAAATGGCTGGGCCCATATCCGTAAACGTTGATGAACATGGATTAAATGATTCTTTAATTGATTGCTGCTATTGATTAATTCAATGGTTGTATTGTACATGCGGGCAATTTTGCCCACTGTTTCACCCTCAAGAACTTCATGAATGACAGTTTGATTGGTATTGATTCTGGAGAGAATAAAGGCGACATTTAATTGTTGAATATCAGCTTGGAGGGATTTGTCCGTGGCTAAATTAGGGTAAGCGTTCATCAGATTTGTATACGCTTCCTTGGCTTCAATCAAACGGCCCTGGTCTTGCAAATGCTTGGCCAAGGCATGGGCATGCATCATATGCTGCTCGGCCGAAATCACCTCATCGGTGGCATCTTGCTGAGCTAAGCCTACTGCAGGCATACACCCTAATAAACATATGATAAGCATTCTTAGCATATTTTGTCTAAGCGGTGTCTCTCGTTTATTGATAAAAACCTTTGAAGGCAAAATAGCGAATACGTAATAATTCTAAAAATGATTCACCCAATGCTTTGATAACCATAACTTTTGAATTGCCTTGATGCTTCCACTCAACCGGTAATTGACTCACCGTTAAATGATGTTGTTTGGCAATAAAAAGCATTTCACTATCAAATGCCCAGCGATGAATACGTTGGCGTGGTGTAATTACTTCTTTGGCCTGCTGGGTAAACATTTTAAAACCACAGGTAAAATCTTTTAACGGGCATCCTAACATCGTCGCGGATAATTGCGCAAAACCGACACCACATAATGCCCTTCCCCATGGGCGTTGTTGCTGATAAAAAGGTTGATGATTGCGATTGCCAATGATGATATCGCAGTTGGACTCTTTCATTGTTGCTAAAAATACGGGAATTTCTTTAATATCCGTCGACAAATCAACATCCATCATCAAGACATATTCCCCCCGCGCAATGCGCATGCCATTATTGACCGCATACCCTTTGCCCTGATTAATTTGATAACTTAAAACTTTCACACGTGGGCTTTGATAATCATTAAGCTTAGTGAGCGTCTCATCGGTTGAGCCATCATTAATAACAATGATCTCATAGTCGATAGCAAGCGTATTTAAATAGCGCTCAACAACCGTCAAGGTCTGGCTAATAATCGCTGCTTCATTATACGCTGGGATCACGAGTGATAATTGCATGTTGATTTACTATACCTTTTCTAATTCTATTGGACAAACAAATATCATCATCTTCCATCATCACGGTAAAACCGATACGTCATATAAAAAACAATGATCATGGTGACCAATGATGCCAGTGTCGACAGTATGATCATCCATCGCAAAGGGCTTTGCGGCCAATAGGTTAAATAAATCTGATGCTCCCCTTGAGACACCGGAGCCCCGATAAAATAACCATTCACTTTGGCAATCGGAACATGTTTGCCATCAATGTAAAGTTTCCATTTTGTGTCATAAGGAATATGTGTCACCCACCAGCCATTGCGTTGAAATCGGTATGTAATTCCAATTTCATCTTGCGTATTTTTCCATACATCAATCAAATCCGACGGAGTTAAGACCGTTAAGTTTACCTGTTCTTGAATAGACTCTTTGTCATTCTTCACCAACACTGTCACATACCCATCACGCACATTATTAACATCAAATGTGCCTGGATGCACCAAGGCCCCTTGCGCAGGCATCAATGCCTCTTTACCGATCGTCAATTGCCATAACCAGACATCAGGTGTTAATAGTGTTGTTGATAAATACCGAGGGAAATTCTTCGGCAATGCCCATTGATATTCAATCCCTTCGGGCCTGATGCGTGAGGTCGCCTTATTCACATCAAAGGTATAGAATGTTTGTTTAAAAACATCTTTGATAGGTGCGGGTAAATTAATATCGGCCAACTGTTGGCGTTGATCTAGATAAGCTTCCTCAACTTCAATGATGCGACGATCAAGACTACCTGCTAAGACTTTGGCATAATCATTGTCATTAGGGGCGATGGCCGCATCGGCCACATACATCATCCGGCCATCTTTCCTGAGGTATTGTTGAATATTCTTATTTTTATCAATATGATCGAAGACCTTGAGACGCGGGACATACATTGATTGTTCACGTTCTAAACGAAGGACTAAAGGTGTATATTGATAAAACTGACCAAACATGCCTTGAAATTCCCATGTCAATGGAAAAACAACATGATCGTCGGTGCGGTAAAAGAATCTCCACGGCAAAATACGTGGATTTTGATAATCCAAAATAGTGGGAACAGGGGTTGTGTACATGGGACTAAAAATCCTTGGCTTAATCCTTAACCCATCCCAATATCCCCAATTCATATCCACACTTTTCGTCGTGATGTATGTCTTTAATGAATGAAATTCAATGGTGCCGACAATAAGCACCATGATCAATGCCACCCATTGCCGTGGTATCCCATCTGTTTTCTTTAAATTAAAAAGCGTGATAAAAATAAAAAATAGAACGAGCACAGCTAATACATACAAACGCACGGGCATGGCGTGGATGGCAAAAGATCCCACGATAGCTACAAGTAGCAATAACTGAATAATACCGATACGTTTCCCATGAATCTGATCATCGTGCTTAAACACCAAAGCGATGCATGACTGTATCCCTAAACATAAAGGAATTGCCAAGGACATGTACCATAACAACACAGAATAATGAAAACTGCGCACCAAAAAACAAAAAGGATTAGTGATGGTATCAATCCAATGCGCCCACATCATCCATCCCCCTTGATTCGAGGGTACATTTAAGAATG
>CAYZPQ010000056.1:0-6485 GCA_964480185.1 uncultured Planctomycetales bacterium
GCAAATTAAAAAGTCAAATCAACGTAGTAAGATATTTCTCTAATCCATAGGCGAATTTGTATCGAGTAATGTTTTTACAAAGGTTATAGCCATGGGTTTTACTCAATATTTAACGACAAAGCAAGGATATGTTATCCTTGCTTTGTTTTTTTTATGCGGATGCGCAACGGGTAAGAATATTCAACCGCGTGTGAATGCGCTTGTCGTTGCGCATCAGCCAGCGCAGGCGTCAGTTTTACTCAAAGAAGGCCCGCAGGTTTACGCGAGTCGTAATGAATTATTGTATTGGCTTGATTTAGGGATGACCTTACATTTTGCCCAAGAGTATGAATCAAGTAGCAAGGCATTTATCAAAGCCCGTCGCCTCGTCGATCAATTGTATGGTCAATCCTCTCGTGAAATACTCTCCAGCTGGCTTATCAATGATTCCCGTAAACAGTACCGGGGTGACGACAATGAATATGTCCTCATTAATATTTTCCAAGCACTTAATTTTTATTTATTAGGTAATATTGACGAGGCTTTAGTCGAGGCCCGTGATGCCGATAAGCAATTGCAATTAATTGGTAGTCGTTACAAGGATGATCAACCCCGCGTCTATAAAGACGATGCGTTTACGTGGATGCTCATGGGTATTTTATGGGAAATCGAAGGCTCATCGACGAGTATCAATGATGCATACATTGCCTATCAACGGGCCTGGACTATTTATCAAAATCAATATCAAACCAATTATGGAATTTCAGCGCCTGATTTTTTAAAAGAAAATTTATGGCGTACCGCACAGCATATGGGTGTCGATGAAACGATGAAATGGCAGGGGATTTTAGGAAAAGTTAATGAGGCGGATGTTAATCAAGGTGAAATTTACGTCGTGCAATATAGTGGATATGCACCGGTGAAAGTGGCGAAATCGGTGATTGTGCCTATTAGTGTAACGCAAATGACAAAATTAAGTTTAGCGGATTATGAAGATCGGGCCCCTGAGAAATCTTTGTCAATGGTCATGGCCAAAGGCAAAGGGTTAAACGTGAATGTCCCGATGTATGTGGTGGAGCCTATTGGACGTATTGCCAAAGAAATGATGAGGCAACGTATGGCCTGGCTTACAACCAAAGGGGTGGTTCGCGCTGCGGGAAAATTAGCAGTTGAATATGCGGCCCAGCAAGAAATCCGTCGGCGTTATGGGGATTGGCAGGCAGATCTTTTTTCCATTATCGGGAGCATTTACAATATGTTTTCGGAAGAGGCAGATACCCGTAGCTGGCAAACATTGCCCAATGACATCCGCATTGCTAAAATAAAATTATCCCCTGGCGATTGGGAGCTTTTTATTGACGGGCAAACATCATTAGGCAATATTCATTTAAAATCAGGGGAAAAGAAAATTATCGTAGTTCCTGTAACTCAATCAGGTGAATAATTTGGCTTAAAAACAAGTTGCTTACACCCAATAACATAGGTTAAAATGGACATATGAAAATATTAGTTGTTGATGATTCTTTACTTGATCGTAAGTTAATGTTGCGTATTTTAATGAAGGCTGAAATCACCCAGGAGATTCTTCAAGCCGAAGATGGTGAGCAGGCTTTAGAAATATTAGCCAACAATTACAAAGATATTTGCGTCATTTTATTAGACTGGCAAATGCCCAAAATGTCCGGCATTGAATTAATGGCTGGCATTGTCAAAGTACCTGCATTAGCATCAATTCCAATTGTAATGGTTACAGCGTCGGGATCCGACGATAATAAACAGCAAGCGAATCAAGTTAATCCAAATCTTGCTGGATATATAGTTAAACCATATAAAGCGGAAGAATTATTGGCGACCGTTAAACCCTTTCTCAAATGACGGTTGTATGGATGAACTTGATTTAAATCAGTTGAAAGCAATTGTTCGAGAAGCCGCGGGAAAATTACCGAAGCTCAAGACGGATACCTCAGAACATTTATTTACTTTATCGTTGGCTTTAACAGCCGCGATAAAGAAAACATTGTTTGAGCGTTCTGAAACAAAGTTTTCCCAAGAGCCCATCATCGAAAAAAAGCCGATCATTCAATTTGTCAAACGCATGCGTATTGATGCGTTGGAGAAGTTTAATCAAACGTCGGTCTTTTCCGCTGTGCATTTCTATGTTGATAAGGCAATGACAAAAGCAGGCCCTGTGGCGTCATCATTATTTATGTTGAGCAGAAATTTGTTCCTGAATTATTACGCCTTTTAAAATACCCGTATGTAGATTATGACGATGATAATGAAGTGAAGGATGGATGCGGGGCTATTTTAAATTTAATTGCAGGCCAATTTAAGAAAGAGATTTCTGGATTAGGATATATTGATTTAGAAATGTCTTATTTTAAGAGTTTTATCAATACAGCAGCCGATGGGATAGAGTTTCCCAGTGATCAGAATCAGAAATATGAAATTAGTTTTCATATCGACGGTGAAAAGCGCATTGTTATTGAAATGATCATGTCGGTTATCGATAAGAATAAGTGATAAGAATTAAGGAGTATTGAGGGTATGGCTGCAACTAAAATCTTAATCGTTGATGATGATCCAACGGTTCTTAAGATATTTAAATCATTGCTCATCAGTAATGGCTATGACGTGGTGACGTGTGCCAACGGAGAAGAAGGGCTTGACGCGATTAAAAAAGACAGGCCTCATTTATTAGTGTTAGATATTAATATGCCACGCATGAATGGCTATACGTTTTTTATTGAAATGAAAAAAATTCCCGGCGCAGACAAGATTCCTGTTATTGTTGTTACTGCCAAAGAAGGCATGGCGGAGATTTTTAAATTTGAAGGCGCCAAAGAATATTTAACAAAACCAGTGAACAATGAGCAATTCCTTGCGTTGATTGGAAAACACTGCGCGTGAGTATTCATGATCAACTAGCACAGCTTCGCATCACATCTCCTCACAACATCCAGTATAATTTATCTTACGATTCTTTATATGACGCAGAAACCAATGCCGCATTAACAGGCTTTGAACGCGGCATGCGCACCACCTTAGGCGCAATTTCCGTCGATACAGGGCGTTTTACCGGGCGTTCTCCTAAAGATAAGTATATTGTCTTAGATGATACGACTAAGTCCACGGTATGGTGGGCTGATGGAACGCCCACAGGGTCTGATAATAAACCATTGTCAGTAGCGGCATGGAATCATTTGAAAGATATTGCGGTTCATCAATTAAATGGCAAGACATTGTATGTGATGGATGGTTTTTGCGGGGCCAATAAGAATACGCGATTAAGTGTCAGGCTTATTACTGAAGTAGCTTGGATGGCCCATTTCTTTAAGAATATGTTTATTCAGCCAACCGCTGAAGAATTAATTCATTTTAAACCCGACTGGACTATTTTAAATGCCTGCAAAGCTACCTGTGCTGATTTTGCAGCATGGGGGTTGCGTAGTGAAGTCTTTATTGCGTTTAATATCAAAGAGCGTATGACCGTGATTGGTGGCACATGGTATGGGGGTGAGATTAAAAAAGGTATTTTCTCCATCATGAATTATTTTCTCCCCTTACAAGGGATTGGGGCTTTTCATTGTTCAGCGAATCAAGGGGCCAATGGGGATACAGCTTTATTTTTTGGTTTATCTGGAACAGGAAAGACCACATTGTCGACGGACCCTAAGCGCGCTTTAATCGGTGATGATGAGCATGGGTGGGACAATGAAGGGGTTTTTAATTTTGAGGGCGGGTGTTATGCCAAATGCATTGGTTTGTCTGCCGCACGTGAGCCAGAAGTATTTGGCGCCATTAAACGCAATGCCTTATTAGAAAATCTGGATATTAATGACAAGGGTGAGATTGATTTTAATTCAACGGCAAAAACAGAAAACACACGCGTATCATACCCATTAAATCATATTGCCAATATTGTCAGGCCCGTTTCTAAGGGTAAGCATCCCTCGACGATCATTTTTTTAACATGTGATGCTTATGGGGTTTTACCACCGGTTGCCAAATTGACCAAAGAACAAGCCATGTACCATTATTTAAGCGGCTATACTGCTAAAGTAGCTGGTACGGAATTAGGGGTCAAAGAACCACAAGCCACATTTTCGGCGTGTTTTGGCAAAGCATTCTTAACAGTTCATCCTACACACTATGCGGACATTCTCGCACGCAAGATGGAAGAGCATCAGGCCCGTGCGTATTTAATTAATACAGGCTGGATTGCTGGAAGCTATGGCGTTGGTCATCGCATTCCTTTGGCGTCTAATCGACGCTGCATTGATGCGATTTTAGACGGAAGTTTAGAGGAGAGTGGATTTGAGACCTTAGGAATTTTTAATCTGCAAATTCCTCGAGCAGTACCAGGTTTAGATCCCCAGGAATTAAATCCACGCTTATTGTGGAGTGATAAAATCGCGTATGATGCGCAAGCCATTAAATTAGCGCGCATGTTTATCACCAACTTTACCATCTTTACTAATACGCCCCAGGGTAAAGCCTTAGTTAGCGCTGGCCCGCGTATTTGACAAGCCCTAAAGGGTAAGGTATAGTTAAAGTGATGAAAACAAATGTGATAAAATCCTCAATTGCTTTCTTTTCAATAGGGTTTTTCTTAACGGCTGTTATTCTCTGCTGTTGCACCCAGTCTGTGGCCCATGCCTTTCCGTCTAAATCAACACCATCTGTGCCAGCTTGCCATGCGTCTAAAGCCAAAGCGGATGCTCCTGTTAAAACAGATTGCAGTTGCTGTACTATCAAGAAATTGCAAGCAGAGAAGATTAATGCTGTATCCATCGTTACACCGGCATTTCAATCCTTCGCCTTTGATCAACACGACCGTTTTTCTCTTCCCACAGCTGAGCATCTTGTCCTTATGGCCACCCATGGTCCTCCGGATCAATCCACTGAAACACCTCTCTATATTCTTTTTCATTCTATTCGTTGTTAATCCACTGAAGATCATTTATTGTTCTAAGGCATGAGTTTTAGTGTGTTTTTGTATTTAATTGAGTGATTAATGAGGATAAAGATATGAAAAGAGTCGTCATTATTTTAATGATTATTGTGGGTGTAGGACTGGTAGGTTGGACAATGAAAAACTCACAAAATCATGTGCCACAACAACATGATGCTGTAGTAGAAATATGGTATTGTCCCATGCATCCACATTATACAAGTGATCATCCTGGGCAATGTCCAATATGTCATATGGATTTAGTTTTACAAAAAAAGGATTCATCGACACGCTTAAATACAAATCCTATCAATGATCATGCGCCTGTTGATTTAAATACCCGTCAACAGCAATTGATTGGCATTCGTCTTTCTAAAGTTGTTAAAGCACCTTTAGTTAAAACAGTGCATGCTCCTGCTTATATTTCAACGGTCGTGGAATTGTATCAACTTCAAAATGATTTTATCGACGCGTATACACAGTACGCGCGGACCTATCGGGATTACAAACGCATTCGTGATCAACGCCGCACCTCAGAGCTTCATCACGACATGGTGATTAAAACCTTTGAATTGCAAAATAAATTGCTGGCTTTAGGCTTAAGCCACGATCAGATTGAGAAGCTTAAGAAAGTGACATGGAAACAAGTATGGGAGAAACCTGAATTAGCGTTATTTAAGGAAGATCAACACTACTGGGTTATTGCTCAAATTGCAGAACGCGATTTGGGTTTTGTTGAAGCTGGTCAAGAGGTCACTGTTCATATCAAGGCATTTCGCGAAAGTAGTCAGGGTATTATCCGTTCCGTTGGTGGACTTATTGACCCAACCACACGATCGGTTAATGCATTAATTGAACTAACGGATTACCGCGGTGAATTAAAAGCCAATATGTTAGCGTCAGTTGATATTAAAGTGGAACTCAATGCGTATGTGCAAGTTCCCCAATCTGCTGTGATGGATTTAGGGGACAAGTACATGGTATTTGTTAAAACAGGTGAAGGTCAATTTGATCCACGCGTCATTGATGTCGCATTTCAATCCGATGATGTATGGGCACTACGATCAGGTTTAACAGAGGGAGAAGAAGTTGTCACCGACGGAAATTTCTTACTTGATTCGGAAAGCCGTTTAAGGGCAGTGCGTTTAAATGCCACAGGGGAGCATGCGCATGGATCCTAAACGTCTCTCATTCATTGAACGCATTATTGGTTTTTCCATCCGTCAAAAATGGCTTGTGATTATTTTAACGGGCTTTGCTTTAATGGCTGCCGTGAAAGCCATGCATCAGGTGCCTTTAGATGCGATTCCTGATTTATCAGACACACAAGTTATTGTGTATTCGCGCTGGGACCAAAGCCCCGATATTATTGAAGATCAAGTGACTTACCCTATTGTGACATCATTATTAGGAGCTCCTGGTGTTAAAGCCATTCGAGGATTTTCTGATTTTGGGTTCTCGTATGTCTATGTCATCTTTAAAGATGGTACGGATATTTATTGGGCCCGTTCCCGTGTTGCCGAATATTTATCTAAAATACAGGCCTCATTAC
>CAYZPQ010000056.1:6495-11673 GCA_964480185.1 uncultured Planctomycetales bacterium
CCTCATTACCGCAAGGTGTTAAGACGGAATTAGGTCCTGATGCCACGGGTGTCGGTTGGGTATTTCAATATGCTTTAGTTGATAAAACAGGAACGCATAGTTTGCAGGAATTACGTAGTGTGCAAGATTGGTATATGAAGTACCATTTGCAAAGCGTTGAAGGTGTTTCGGAAGTAGCGTCGATTGGTGGGCATGTGAAGCAATATCAAATCACAATAGATCCCATTAAATTAAAGGCGTTTAATTTATCAATTACGGATGTGGCTCAGGTATTAAAAGAATCTAATGCTGACACCGGTGGTCGCTTAATTGAGTTTAGTGGCGCTGAGTACATGGTGCGCGCACGCGGATACATTAAGGGCATTGCCGACATTGAAAATATTGCTATCAAATCAACAGGCCAAGGCACGTCTGTATTAATTAAAGATATTGCAACGGTAGCCATAGGCCCTGATATTCGACGAGGTATTGCCGATCTTGATGGTATTGGCGATGCGGTTGGGGGCACCATTGTCATGCGTTTTGGTGAGAATGCGTTAAATGTGATTCAACGGGTGAAAGATCGTCTTGAAGAACTAAAACACTCATTACCTCAAGGCATAAATATTGAAGTGACGTATGACCGTTCGCAATTAATCACACGGGCCATTGATAGTTTACGTAGTCAATTGATTGAAGAAATGATCATTGTCAGCGTGGTTATTCTTTTATTTTTATGGCATTTCCCTTCGGCAATTCTAGCGATCATTACCATTCCCGTTGCTGTTATCTTAACCTTTTTACCCATGTTGGGCATGAAACTCACCAGTAATATCATGTCTCTTGCAGGGATCGCAATATCCGTCGGTGTGCTCGTAGATGGAGCTATTGTGCAAATGGAAAATGTGTACAAGCGGCTGGAAGAATGGGAGCAAGGGGGACGCAAAGAAGATAAAAAAGATGTGGTTGAAGGCGCATTGAAAGAAGTTGGATCGTCGATATTCTTTGCATTGCTTGTTATTGCGGTGTCATTCTTGCCTATTTTTACTTTACTCGATCAAGAAGGCCGTTTGTTTACACCGTTAGCGTGGTCGAAGACATTCGTTATGGCCATTGCGGCCCTTTTAGTGCTCACCTTAGATCCTGCCTTACGCATGTTATTTTTACGCGTTAAACCGTTTCGTTCGCGTTTGGCAAATAGTTTATTCATTGGAACATATCGACCTGAATCACAACATCCCGTAAGCCGTGTGTTATTTTCCGTCTATGAGCCAGTGTGCCGCGCTGCATTGAAAAAACCTCTTGTTACTTTAGCCACAGCCATTCTTATTTTCTGTGCGTCTATTCCTGTCTTTTTTAAATTGGGCAATGAATTTATGCCACCATTGTGGGAGGGAGATTTATTATTTATGCCTACCACAATGCCAGGTATATCCGTCGCTGAGGCAGCGAAGCTCATGCAAACCCAAGACAAGATTATCAAAAGTTTCCCGGAAGTTGATAAAGTGTGGGGAAAAGCAGGGCGTATGGAAAGCTCAACAGATCCTGCACCTTTATCCATGATGGAGACCGTGATTCTTCTGAAACCAGAATCCCAATGGCCCACCAAAATTAGCCATCAAGAATTGATTGCTAAATTAGATCACGCATTGCAAATACCAGGGACAACCAATGCGTGGACCATGCCCATTAAAAATCGCATTGATATGTTATCAACGGGGATTAGGACACCAGTTGGTATCAAAATTCTTGGTCCTGATCTTCAGACGATCGAATCAATTGCCTTAAAGCTCGAGGGGATAATGCAGAGAGTGCCGAAGACGCGTAGTGTCTTTGCAGAACGTGCGGCCGGAGGGTATTTTTGTGATATTGATTTAAAACGGGATCAATTAGCTACCTTTGGGTTAACAGTCGCTCAAGCTCAAATGATTATTTCATCAGCGATTGGTGGAGAGAATGTCACGACAACCATTGAAGGGGTTGAACGGTATGGCGTGAGTGTGCGTTATCCACGGGAATTACGTAGCACATCGACGGATTTAGAGCGCGTGTATGTCACGACACCCGCAGGCCAGCAGATTCAATTAAGCGATATTGCTGAGATTAAAGTCCGTTTAGGCCCAGCCATGATTCGCAATGAAAATGGCATGCGTGCGGGGTATGTGTATATTGACGTGGATACCGACGATATTGGAGGGTATGTCAAGAAAGCCAAAGCCTTGGTAAGTCAAGAGCTCGTCTTGCCTCAAGGATATGCCATTGCATTTAGTGGCCAATATGAAAATATGGTGCGTGTTCAAGAGCGCATGATGATTATTATTCCACTTACACTCGTCTTGATCACATTATTATTGTATGTGAATACAGGATCGATGGTGAAGACAGCGATTGTTTTATTGGCTGTTCCATTTTCATTAATTGGAGCGGTGTGGTTGCTGTATGCATTAGGGTATAATATGTCAATCGCCGTTTGGGTAGGCATGATCGCTTTAATGGGATTAGATGCGGAGACGGGTGTATTGATGTTACTATATTTAGACTTAGCCTACAAAAAAGCTAAAGATAGTAATCAATTAAATAATCGAGTTGAATTGACGGAAGCCATTGTGCATGGTGCTGTCCGTCGGGTAAGGCCAAAAATGATGACCGTGGTCACCGCATTTTGTGGTTTATTACCCATTATGTGGGCCACCGGTGCTGGCAGTGATGTCATGCGTCACATTGCCGCCCCCATGATCGGAGGCCTCGTGACGTCATTTGCACTCGAGTTAATTGTTTATCCGGTGGTGTATTATTTATGGAAAGAAAGAGTTGAATTTAAAACGGCATTAAAGAGTTAAAATAAATACTACGTAGGGGAGGACCTTGCATGCCCGCCGAAGCTGAACGCGAAAGCATTTCAGCGAAGGCGGGTATCCTCCCGTATCTTAACAGCAACAGTATAAACGGGAGGAAGTGTATGAAAATTAAATTAATGATGTTAGGGATATTGATCGCAATTGCAGGTATTAGCTATGCCGAGGAAGCCCCAGCTGTTGAAGCGGCTCAACCGGTCGAAGTAGGAAATAAAATCTGCCCCATTTCCGGTGAAGAAGTAGGAAAGATGGGCGAAGGGGCAAAGGTTGAATACAAGGGGAAGATTTATACCTTATGCTGTGGTATGTGTGAAAAAGAATTTAACAGTGATCCTGAAAAATTCGTGAGCAAGGTCGAGAAGCAAATGGCTGCGACGCAGTAAAAACAGTGATATACTTAAAAGAGGCCACAGTAAAATACGGATGCCTCATGAAGTGGAGATAGTCACATGGATGCCTTTTGGATTGTCTTTATACCCATATTTTTTGCCATGGACCCTATAGGGCTATTGCCGATATTCTATGGATTAACCGAGGGGCTTAATCCTCGGGAAATTAAGAAAATTATTTGGCAATCGCTCATAACCGCAACATTAGTAGCGTATGGGTTTATGTTGGCAGGACGAGCTGTATTTCAATTTTTAGGCATCACCATGGGCGATTTCATGGTGGCAGGGGGCGTCATTTTATTTTGTTTAGCCATGATGGAATTATTAGTAGGCAATAAACCTAAAGAACTTCAGCGTACTGATATTGGTGCGGTGCCTTTAGGAACACCACTTATTGTCGGCCCAGCTGTCTTAACCATGGCCTTAATGCTTGTTAGTGAACATGGTTTAGTGTTAACGATGACAGCCATTGGTATTAATATTGCAATCGTGGCAGCGATATTTTTTTCTAGTGCTAAACTGATGTCCATTATTGGCAAAGATGGAGCGAAAGCTGTATCAAAAGTAATGGCCTTGCTGCTTGCCGCCATCGGAGTTATGATGATCCGTCGAGGCATTAATGCTATTCTTTTAGGCGGTCCTTCTTAACATGACATTTAAGCTTAAATCATTTCTATTTAGTGTGACGCGCATCACCTTAGCCGTTACGGTATTATTAGCCGTGGGGGTTAGCTGGATTTTCATGACCACATCAGGGGCCACATTTACATTTAATCTAATGCGCTCTATTTATGGGCTTCCTTTTAATGTGGAAAGTGTGCGCATTGAAGGATCGATTCAAAAAGGATTGGTCTTTCATGATGTGGTCTTAACGCAATTGCGCTCTTTCCCTCAAGATGTTCAAGTATTAATTCAGCGCATTTCACTTAAAATTGATGGATTAGATCGACATCAAGTGACAGCAGATGTAGTAAATGCTCGACTCATTGTGCCTAATAGTGATCCGGTGGTGATTCAAGGCTCTTGGACAAATGGCATACTGAAAGCAAATTGCTTTGCACGCACCTTAGACATTGGACGTTTCACAACGCTCTTGCCTGTACGTATGAATTTGTCCCGTTTATCAGGGTTTGCCAATCGTGTGGATTTATTTATTAAAATGGACGATGATAAACTTACTCTCGATGCAAAATTATTTGTCGATCGCATTAAATACAAAACAACGATTGTTTCCCAAGGGCCTGGCGAATTTCACATCGACATACGCTGTTCTACTAAATTATTTGCGGAATGTCAGATGATTGGTGAAGCGTCGATGACAGAAGGGATTGTGCAAGCTCGTCGTATTTCCATGGATTTATCACCGAGCAAAGTATTTTTTAAAGGAGATCCATTAAACCCTCAATTAAATATCAATGCCACGTCATTGATTGATAAAATGGTCATTGATGTCGGATTTAGAGGCACATTAAAAAATCCGGAACTCGTCTTATCTTCGGATCCTCCTTATCCACGGGATATGCTGCTTGTCATGATGGCAACAGGAAAGTCATGGCAGGGATCGTCGAGTTTAACGAATCAAAATGATATGTCGGGAGAAGTGGTCGCCGACTTCGTTGACTATTTATTATTAGGTGGGCAAGGTGGAAATTTCGCTACCCGTTATGGATTGTCGGAATATAGCGATGCGGATTCTAAACGCATTGGCTTAAAAACAAGTTTAACTCAAGATGTGCGTTTAGGTTTTGAAATTGAACAATTGCCTTCCCAGCGAGGGGAAACAGGTATTTTTTCTCAGAAAGTGGAAGGTGAAGTTGATGTCACCGACCGCGTGAGTGTGAATGTCTCCAAGAAAGTTCTTCCTCAACAAAATACACATGACCCGCTTAATGATCGTGGTGCTGCATCCGAAAAAGACAAGGGTGAAGCCCAGATCTATCTGAAATATCAAAATC
>CAYZPQ010000057.1:0-11545 GCA_964480185.1 uncultured Planctomycetales bacterium
TGCTAAAGGCATTGATTGCTCGACGACACCTTGATACAACTTCGCTGCCGTTTTTCCCGTATCCAATAATGCTTGAGGAACTTGATCTAAACCAACCCCATTGATTTCTTGAGGCAAGGGGGCTAACATTTCTTCTAACTCAATGAGCGCTTGCCGTGCTTTATACAATATATTTTCTAAGTCTTGAACAGCCTTTACATCTCCCTTTTCAAAAGCTTGATTACGCTCATCCTCAATAAGTTTAATTTTATCTTTCATCAACTTTATAACAGGACTGAAAATCTCACGTACACCAAGAATACTCTGATTGAAACTTGCCTGAGCAGCACGTAATTCACCGCTTACCCTCGCCTTCACTTCAAGATCATACGCAATTTGCTTTTCATCTTTATTCTGCTTACGATTTACTTCTTCACTAGCGGCATCAAACTTTTGTTGAACCATCTCCAAAGCTCTGGATGCAGCAAAGAAATTATCCCATCTCTCCCTAACTCTATTTCCAGCATCAGTAATAAAATATTTTTCGGATGGGGTAAAACGATCCGATTGAGCAAATAATATCTCTGCCATTGTTGGACTAAATAAACTGTCTGCTAAAGCGCTTGATTGAGTTTGAGAAGCAAGAACTGCTTCCATGCTTTTTCGATATTCATTATGATTAAACCATCCAAAAAACAAGAGCACTGCAGAGCCAACAAGCGGAGTAATGTTCCCCCTTAAACGATTTTTTAATCGTTGATATATAGAAATCGTAGAGCTTCCAAGAACAATATCAGGATCTTCTTGAAGAATTCTCTGACCTTCAGCTATTCTTTGTCCAAGATTATTTGCATTTATTTCTCCTTCAGGAACCATACTCGCTGCGGCAAGTTCCATTCCAATTTCCTTTAAACCGTCAACCATTTCTCTGATTACCACTTCACTGAGTTTAGGAGGAATGGCTCTAATATCTTGTTGAATCTCCCGCACTTGTGGCAATGCTCTTACTTCAGCGGCTAACTTTCGATAAAGATCTGCTTCAAGCGCATCAACCGTCGAACGCGCTATACCATCTAATTGATCAGCAAATGCATTTGCTTTTGCGGATGTATTAAAAAGCAATTCAAGCGAAGAATTGCCACGCACTGCTGTAAGAATTTGATGTGCTTGTTCTTCAGGAATAAATGCAACACCTTGCTGTGTCCTCGAAATTCTCACTGCTTGTGGAATCGAACTTCTCAAAAATTTCAAGAAACTATCTGACGTCCATATAGTCATGGCCTTATCTGAAGGACGATTAGCTAATAATTCAGCATTCGCCTTAATAACCTCTGCATTCTTTCTAAATTGATTTTGATCATCTGCCGGTAAACTTTTCAATTCAGCGGAATCCAAGAAGGCTTGTACCGCTTCCCCCACAGCTTTATAGTCGGCACTTTGCTTGGCATCATTGTATTTTTGGATGATGCCATTATAAAGATCAATGGCCGCATTACGCTTGACGTTTTGAGCGCTCGTGGCTGTATTTCTTGCTGTGACATCATCAATTTGTCTTAAATTAGCACTCGCATTTGTTTGCACTTGATTGACTTGGGCGCGAAGATCTCCCCAGGTTAAAGGTTTTCCGGTTTGAGCATCGGTAATATTTAAAGGGGTCAAATCAACAACATTCGTTGACATCCACGTCGATAAATTCGCCGCATTGGTTTGCATGGACTTAAGTCCGCTGACAAGATTACTTACCGCTAAATTAGACGTAGCGAGCGCATCCCTATCTTTTTTAATAAGGGCCATGCCTTGTTGAAATTGTGTATACGGAACAAGTGCTGATAAAACTTGTGTGGCATTCGTCGCAATAGGCAATGAAGGATATTTAGTGGTAACTTCTTGATAAAATTTAATTGCCTCGGCCGTATGCCCTGCATTAAATTCATTGACGGCTTTATTAAATGTATAGACAGCTTCTCTCGCATCAGCTGTGTTGTCTGCTCCCTGCGCTGCTGGCGCAAGACTTAAACTTAACAATAAAGCAGGTAACATCATATTTCTTAAAGCCTGTTTAACCGTCATGGCTTGACTTTGTAAATCCATATTTGCTTCCACAGCGACGATACGTGGACTCGTCTGAGCAAAATCTTGTCTCGCCATGGCTTGGCTACCTTTACGATTTAATAATCCTCGATAGGCTTGGCCCGCAAGCGCCCCGCCAGAAAAATACTTACGTGGCAAAGGTTGCTTGGTTAATTGGTCCACATCTTCTTTAATATAATTGAATACACCTTTTTTATATGCCTTTAAATACTGTTGATAAATTTTGTCATTGTCCTTCACATCGTCGATATTTACACCTTTGACTTTGGCTTTATTAGTATAAATTTTGCCTAAAAGACTTTCTTTCAAGGCTTGTTTATACCAAGCTGCTAAAATCACACCGCTATAAATTTGACGTAAGGGCGCAAAGTTCTTCCCTTCATTTACCTCACGTTCAAGCTCAGGGATGATGATTTCTTTAACGACACGTGATGTTAATTTATTGGTTTGGCTTAATTGATCGTTTGCAGTCAATTCCGTCGACAAAGAACGTTTCGCACTGTTCTTTTCTAAAGACAAATAATCTTCTTCCATCATAACGTTCAAATGATTTTCCAAGACATAGACGGTATTATTTTTTTCATACACCGTGGCTTTGTCGGGGAGAATCCAGACTTTATTAAAGGTATTCATGGGTACATTGGTTGTACCTAATTCTTTTTGAGCGCGGCTAAAGACGCGGTCCCAGAATTTCTGACCGAGCTTTTCTTCGGGATACATTAAGGAAGCGGTGATTTGTTTTAACAGATAATCTTGGGCGAGCAAATTACGGCCCATTTCCGTTTGGGCAAAATCTTTCTCGATAATGCGGTTCTTTTCATAAGGAGATAAATTGACCCATTGATTATCATCAGGGACAGTTAAGGCCGCCATGAAGTACTTAATAAGCTTTTGATATTCATCTTGTTCTTGGGGAGAACTAAATTTTTCATCACCTTGATAGACCAAGAAATCAAAACGCAAGGCATCATCTTGGTGAATGACCATGCCTTTTAACTGAGTGGGTATATAAGGAACACTTAAGGACACGCGTGTCCCTGCCACAGGCATCCATGGCAACGATTGAGCTTGAGCAGAAGGTAAGTGTAATGTTGAAGCGACAAAAGTCGTAATAATGGAAACGATGATACTTGAGCGAATGTTGGTAAACATGGGGTTTCTCCAATCAATCCAAATTAAATACACAATTTAGCAATCCAAAATGCGCTATTTAAAGGATGTCTGATAAAGTGACCTTTGTCAAGCACGCCAGAAAAGTTGTCATAAAGCTGTAACTTATTGATTTATATAGGGTTTTGATTAATTTCTTTGGTGGGCGCCCAAATTTTCTTTTACAATTCTTCCCATAAAACGGGCTTAGGGAGCAACTCTTTATTTCAAATCATTTAATATAGGTAAATCTAGTGCTGGGTTAATCGCAATAATCACAGGACTTAATCCGTCAATTTTCTCAAACAATGCTATATCCTGCTGACTCATTGGCAAAGGAACTCCCTTGCCATCACGCTTAATCATCAAATTTAAATTAGCTGAATTTAAGTCAATACCCCCGACTGGATCGACAGCCTCAGACGCTCCAACAGGATCGCTTACGGTTTCATTACTACGTTGTTGAAGCTCGGTTGTCATGGCAGGACTGGCGTTTAGTTGTTGCGGTATTACGGCATTTTCATAGCGATAAATGAATGAGTAAAGCACCGCCAATAATCCTATATGACTTCTCATCCCTTCTCTACCAAGAAGACGTGTTTGATAAAAAGCACTTAACATCCCTTTAACACGTATTGCCTCCTGTGGATTCAATGTGGATCGTCGAGGAACTGCGTCAAAAATCCCTGATAACAGATCATCTGCAACATACTTTAATTGATCAATAGTAAGCCCTTCTCGATTCAACATATCCAAAACACCTTGCCATATTCTAAGTTGACTATCTGTTCCTGCTGTAAAACGCCTATAAGGATTAGGTGATAATAAATAACTTTCTATTTCATCAAGATCAAAACTGACAATCCCTCTCTCATCAACAGAACCCATCTCTCTTGAAATAATAATATTTTGAGAAGTAGGGCTTTGTTGTCCCCGAAAATAATCAGGCCGTTGTTGTTGTGGGAGCTCTATTAGTCGACCAAAGAAAATGTGCTTCTCTGGATCCTCCAATAATCTGACTGAAATAGACCATTTTCTATTATCCTGCATTTGATTGCCCGTAATAACAATTTTATATTTATCTGCATCGGGACCCGACGGACGTAGCACCATGGTCAAATATTCCTGTAATTCTCTTGGATCTTTATTCCATCTTGGATTTATTTTACGAATACCATTGAAGCTAATACTAAACTCCCGCAGTTTTTCAGCACCGATATACCTGACTAAACCCGCAAATTTATTATAAAGATCGGAAAATCTCGCAGAATTACGCCTAGCCACATCATTTGTCGTTGGCGAATCATCCACTGCAATTGTCATCGCCTCATCGAGAACAATATCAATGCGCCAATTTGGTGAAGTCATATTTTCACCGATAACCATCACCTTCAGGAGATTTTTAGGTGCAAAAGAAAAAGTGACTACCATCTGCAAATATTCCAAGAATTCCGTTGGATTCTCTAAGACATAGTCGGTGCCTTTGAAATCCTCCGCTGATAGAGTCAATTCATGCATAATCTTCGGTGCTAGGAATAATACAACCGCGCCATATTTTTCATTCAATCTTTTAAACTCAGGCTCTTTATAATGAGGATTTCTAATCGTGTCATCGATCACCACTTTTGCCGCGGTCATCGCGCCATCAGCTAATAATATTCTTCTATCCTTAATGGCTTCAGCCCTATCTAATTGAACGTCTACTTTATCCGTCTGATTAAATCCCTCTACCCCTCGATTTCTATTTGCCCTTAGGTACTCACTCAATTGCTCCCGTGTGTTTAGCACCGTCGTTCTCATCGCGAAATCATTAATAGCTCCCCCAGAAAAATATTTACGAGGCATGGGTTGCTTGGTTATTTTATCGACATCTTCTTTGATATAATTAAACACACCTTTTTTATAGGCTGCTAAATATTGCTGGTAGATTTTTTCATTAACTTGAGGGTCATCATTATTCACACCTTCAACTTTGCTCTTATCGGCATAAATTTTAGCTAATAAACTTTCTTTTAAAGCCCGCTTATACCATGTGGACAAAATCATCCCGCTATAAATTTGACGTAAGGCGGCAAAGTTTTTCCCTTCATTCACTTCCCGTTGCAATTCTGGGATGATAATTTCTTTAACAACACGGGATGAAATACTGCTTCCCTTATTCAATTTTTCCTGGGCTACTAATTCTGTATGAAGGGACTGTTTCGCGCTGTTTTTCTCTAATGATAAATAATCTTCTTCCATCATGACTTTCAAACTATTCTCGATCACATACACTGTATTCTCTTTTTCATAAAGAGTGGCTTTGTCGGCGACAATCCAAACTTTATTAAAGGTATTCATGGGAATTTCGGTTGTCCCTAGTTCTTTCTGGGCACGCGCATAGACTTTGTCCCAGAAATCTTTGCCTAATTTGTCTTCCGGATACATTAAGGACGCTGTCATCTGTTTTAAGACATAATCTTGGGCTAATAAGTCTCTGCCCATTTGAGTTTTCCCAAAATCTTCTTCGATAATGCGGTTCTTTTCATAAGGAGATAAGTTAACCCATTGATTCGTATCGGCAACCGTTAATGACGCTAAGAAATACTTAACTAATTTTTGATATTCTTCTTCCTTTTGATCATTATTTAACACTTCATCGCCTTGATGAATCAGGAAATCAAAACGAAAAGGGTCATCCGGATGAATGGTTAATCCATTTAAATGGGCAGGTATATAAGGAACGCTTAAGGAAATGCGTACTCCAGGTGTTGGTATCCAAGGAAGTGATTGGGCATTGGCCAATGGCAAATGACAGAATGACCCTGTCAACACAGTAATCAAACTTAAAGCAATCGGCTTACGTAATGAGGCAATCATGGGGTATCTCCGTACTCATAGTCCACTTTAGACTACTACTTAAAGAATGTCTGATGAATAAGGGCTTGTCAAGTAGCCCACACATATTGTAATAAAGACCTAACCTATTGAAATATAGAAGGTTTTAGAAGATTTCTTTTGTAGGAAGGTATATTTTCTTTTACAATTAATCCTATGGAGAAAACATTTGAGCCTAAATTAGTTTCTGCGCTGAAAGAAGGGTATAGTTTAAAAACCTTTACCAAAGACCTCAGTGCAGGAGTTATTGTTGGTATTGTGGCACTCCCCTTATCCATTGCCATCGCCATTGCCTCGGGTGTTAAACCTGAACAAGGTTTAATTACAGCCATTATTGCGGGTTTTCTCATTTCAGCATTCTCCGGAAGTCGTTTTCAAATTGGTGGACCTACGGGTGCCTTCATTGTCATCGTCTATGGCATCGTGCAAAAACATGGCTACGAAGGTTTAGCGATTGCAACACTGATGGCCGGTGTTTTATTGATCATCATGGGTTTAGCGCGACTGGGTGATGCGATTAAATTTATTCCTTATCCCGTCACCGTCGGATTCACAGGCGGTATCGCCGTCATTATTTTCTCCTCGCAGGTCAGAGATTTTTTAGGGCTTCAAGCCGCTTCTATTCCCGATGCATTTTTACCTAAATGGGGATTTTATTTAAGTCACTTATCCTTGTTAAATCCCATCGCACTCGCCTTAGGACTGTTAACCATACTTATCATTGTCTATTGGCGTAAAGTCACGGACAAATTACCTGGTCCTTTGATCGCAATCTTAGTCACAACCGCCTTAACTCAATTATTACACTTACCCGTTGATACTATTGGATCGCGATTTGGCAATGTGCCTCATGAGTTTCCACCCATTCATATTCCACATATTACAATTGATACACTCGTCAGCTTATCATCGCCTGCGCTGACTATTGCCTTGCTCGCTGGCATTGAATCCCTCTTGTCAGCTGTTGTTGCCGACGGGATGACAGGCCGGCGTCATCGCTCAAATATGGAATTAGTAGCACAGGGCATTGCGAATTTGGCTTCACCCTTATTTGGTGGGATACCTGCCACCGGTGCTATTGCGCGTACTGCGACGAATATTAAAAATGGTGGGCAAACACCTGTATCAGGCATCATTCATGCAGGCGTTGTGTTACTTCTCTTTCTATTCTTAGGGCAATGGGCTTCATTAATCCCCATGTCCTGTTTAGCAGGGATACTCATCATCATTGCTTATAACATGAGTGAATGGCAAACTTTTATCAAATTGTTCCGTGCACCTACACATGACATTATTGTTCTTCTGTTTACATTTGGTTTGACGGTCTTAGTCGATCTTACCGTTGCGATTGAAGTCGGGATGATTTTAGCGGTATTTCTATTTATGAAAAGAATGGTTGATGTAACAGAAGTCAATTATTTGAGCGCTTCATCGACGGAAGAAAGGTACAAAGACTACAATGCAACGATGATACCACCTGGCATTGAAGTCTTTGAAATCAATGGGCCATTCTTTTTTGGGGCTGCAGATAAATTTAAAGAAACATTGCGTCAACTGAAGAACCCACCGAAAGTCCTTATCTTACGTCTAAGCGATGTGCCTACCATGGATGCCACGGGATTATTTGCCTTGGAAGATTTAATTCAGAAATCATTGAAGCAAAAAATGATGATTATCTTAGAAGGCGTAAAAAATCAACCTTTAGACATCATGCGTAAGGCTGGAATTATTGAAATGGTGGGCGAAGACAATGTGCAGCCAGATTTTATTACCGCCTTAATCCGCGCTAAAAAACTTCTCTAGAATTGCTTAGTCCGTAGCATAACTAATGTACAGGCTTCTACTCCTACAATACCTTTAGCCTGTAGTGTCGCCATGAATTCTGGATTCTCCGCACCTGGATTGAAGATAATCCGACGAGGTTTCTTAGCTAAAATAGCGTCTGTCAGTGAAGAAGAAATATCTGCAGAGACATACAATGTCACGGTATCAATCGCATCGGTAATATCAGAAATACTGGGATATACTTTTACTCCCTCAATTTCTTTTAAGCGCTGATGGACTAAGAAGACAGTGTGCCCTTTTTCAGTCAATTGCTTAAACGCCATATAGGAATAACGTTCTGGCTTATCTGATGCTCCGATGATTGCGACGTTCATCTCAAAGTCTCCTTGAAATAAAATGCCCTCTGCCACGTGTGACAGAGGGCATTTCTAATTCTTTAAATTAATGAGCGCATCCACCCGTTCCATGCACATGACCATGGGCCACTTCTTGAGGCGTTGCTTCACGGCGTTCCACTAAATTAACATCAAACGTTAAATCTTTACCAGCTAAAGGATGATTGCCATCTAAAGTCACATTATTACCTTCAAGCGCAATCACAGCGACGGGGAAAGATTGCTCGCCTTGACCTACTTCAAACATATCCCCTACTTTGATCTCTTGGGTTGGTAATTTTTCTTTGGGGACTTGATAGACCAATGCTTGATTATAGACGCCATAGGCTTCCGCTGCAGGAATCGTAATAGTGCGCTTATCCGATGCATTAAGAGTGATTAATAAACTTTCAAGACCAGGAATAATTTGACCAACACCTGACATGAAAATTAATGGATGACCTTCTTGGCTTTGATCAATGACTTCACCGGTTTTATCGGTTAATTTGTAATGAAAACTGATAACTTGCTGGGACATGATAATTCTTTCTGTAACGAGGTTAGTTTTTTTTGATTTAAACACTATTTTTGAATTATATCATGGTATTATTCAAATATGACAAATAAATCTATCCAAACCGTCTTAGTCGGTTTACTCGTCAATGTCGTCTTAGCCGCTGTCAAAATCACCGCGGGTATTTTAGGGAATACCTATGCCTTGATCGCAGATGGGATTGAATCGACATTGGATGTCTTTTCTTCACTGATTATCTACAGTGGTATTAAAATTGGCTCCTTACCCCCTGACCGCGACCATCCTTTTGGCCATGGCAAAGCCGAAGGATTAGCCGCGATGGTGGTATCTGCAGCTCTGATCATTGCCGCGTGTGTCATTGCGGTTGAAAGTGTGCAGGCCATTGCTCATCCTAAAGGTTCTCCAGCTCCTTTCACTTTAATCGTCCTCATCATTGTGATTTTTAGCAAAGAATTATTATTTCGTCGCTTAACAGCCGTGGGTCGTCATATGCATTCTTTATCCGTACATGTCGATGCCTGGCATCATCGCTCGGATGCCATCACTTCATTAGCCGCACTCGTCGGGATTGCCTTAAACTTAACTCAAATTCCTTTGTTTCGAAGCGCAGATTGCTGGGCGGCCTTGATTGCGAGCACCATTATTGCGTTTAATGGTGTTAATTTATTAAAGAGTGCTGTTGCGGAAATCATGGATGCAGCACCTGATCCGACCATTGAAAGTGTGATTCGTTTAGCTGCGATGTCTGTGGAGGGTGTTCTTGGGATTGAGAAATGCAAGGTGCGTAAAAGCGGGACACAGTATTTTGTTGAATTACACGTCGAGGTTAATGGTCAAATGACTGTTGATGCATCCCATGGGCTTGGCCATCGGGTCAAAGATAAACTTATTAAATCCCCTATTCCCTTAGCCGATGTGGTTGTGCACATCGAGCCCAAACGCTCTATCTAATCTTAATGTTTTCGACAATGCGCTTTACATCCTGAAGCATTTCCACACGCGCTTCATGCGTTACCGACGGGACAGAAGAAAAATAGGTATGCCCAATGACAGGCATTGCGGAAAATTCAAATACCCCCACCTCTAAGGTCTGACTTAAACTTTGAAACATGCCCGACTGGGCATATGACTCATGCGAATTACCTAAAGTATTAATCAAATACACATTTTTATCTGGCAAAAGCCCTTTAGCGCCTTGAGGGCCAGCAATAAAGGCAAAGCCATTGCTAAACACACGATCTAAATAACCTTTTAAGATCGCCGGCATCGATGTCCACCAAATGGGATAAATCATGACAATTAATTTAGCCCATTTCACATGTTCTTGTTCGATAGCAATATCGTCGGGAACAAGCCCTTGCTTCAAGCTGATAAAATCACTGGAGGTCAAGACAGGATTAAATTGAAGGGCATATAAATCGCGCACGCGTACTACCCCACCCCTTTTCTCAAAAGCTTCTTTAGATGTTTCCATAATCGCATGGCAGAAGCTCTTGGGATTAGGGTGGGCATAGACTATTAATACATTCATTAAAAAAATCTCCGCATTACTTGGGAGTCCCCGACATAGGGCACATGCTTTGACCTAATGGACATGCTTTGGCAAACCACATGCCTGCGGCAAAAACCAAACCAAGAATTAATAATTTGATGATTATTTTCTTGGCACCGCAACAGCAACCGCATCCACAACCACATTTACCTTTAGCAGATTCTGGAGAACCCCCACCACAACATCCTTCTTTTTTGTCATCGTTCATTTTATTCTCCTTGGTTGAGTAACGGGAGGACCCGCCTTCGCTGAAAGGCTTTCGCGTTCAGCTTCGGCGGGCTCGCACATTACGGATTAATAATCTTAATTTCTCTTTGTGGAAATGGTATGGATATGCCTGCTACTCTAAATTGGGTGATGATGGCTTTATTAATGGCGAATTTTGTGTCGGTGTAATTCTCTTGTGCGACCCACACCACCGTTTGCAGATTAATCGATGAATCCGCAAATTCATCAATACCCACTTTGTATACTTCTTTGTTAGGTATATTTTTCTCTGCCTTAATGATTTTTTCTAAAATATTCAAGGCCTTGTCAATGTCGGTATCATAACTTACACCGACTTTAATCTCAAGCTTACGAAACTCGGAGAAATTTTTAATCACTTCTCCGATAATATGTTTATTGGGAATAATGATGCGACTTCCATCTAAGCCAAGTAATTCTGTACGCGGCAAAGCAATGTCCCTCACTTCACCTTGATACCCATGGACATCAATGATGTCACCCACTTTAAATGGTTTGGTAAAAATCAATGTCGCACCCGACGCATAATTGGATAATGGGCCTTGAATGGCTAAACCAATACCAACCCCTGCGACAGATAAACCCGCGATCAATGGGGCTATTTGAACACCAAATGAACTTAGCGTCATGAGCACGCCTAGGGCTAAAACGATAATACGCACGGCTTGTGCTAAGAATTTTACAATTGTGATGTCGATTTTGCGTTCTAATAGAGCTTTGTGAATAAAATTTGCAACGAGTCGGGAAACAATCCAGGCGCCAAATAAAATAACCAACCCACCAATGGCTTGCAAACTATACTTAATGGCGAACTCGGTGATAACGTCGACAATGCGGCCAATGGAGGAGCGTTCTCTGACGACAGTGACTTCGGCGGTTTCTTGGGCCCAGGCGGCTGTGGTTGATAGAAAAGCGGATCCTATTGTGATTAATCTACGGTGATTCATATTGCCTCTC
>CAYZPQ010000058.1:0-5445 GCA_964480185.1 uncultured Planctomycetales bacterium
TGCTAAAAATTCACCGGGCTTTGATCCAATAATGGTGGCATTTGACCCGTCGATGCGAATACCTGCACAATTATTAATTAAATTGTCACGTACCCCTTCAGGTTCAATGAGAATCAATGACAATAAATCTTGCCAAATATCACGCCAGCCCTTGCCCCCTTTGCCATAATCATGGTCGGGCAAGAAAG
Source organism: uncultured Planctomycetales bacterium (assembly GCA_964480185.1). Lineage (GTDB taxonomy): Bacteria > Omnitrophota > Gorgyraeia > Zapsychrales > Fredricksoniimonadaceae > CAYZPQ01. The sequence goes on from CAYZPQ010000058.1 coordinate 189, forward strand.
AACATCCAAAGATACGTCGCAATACCGGTTGCAATGTGACCCAGCGCATCCAACCATTAAATGAGGCATCACCTGTTTTAAAATCAATAGAGCCAACTTTATTGGCCCAAAATAATTTATTCGCTTCTAAGCCTTGATCAAATTTAACGGATGTAGAAAAACGTGCAAATGCTTTAATGGCTTCATCTTTGGTCGCTGCAATACCAATGGCAATAATATACTCTTTGCTTTGTTGAGGCTTAAGCGTGATCGATGCAAAACGCAAGGCGCCGACTGCTTCTTTACCTTGTTTGGCACGATCACTTAACTTAATAGGCTTGCGGCTATTGACTACTGCATCTGGCTTAAGCAAGGAGCCTTCATCGCCATAAAAACTATCCACCGTCGGGAATGATCCAACAATGCCTGAACCAAAGACATAATACACTTGCTGAATATTTTTATGACCTTCTTCATTAAAGGCCATGGTTGGTTCTACCACAACACCTTGCGGGACCTGTTCGATGCGATTTAATAAAGCCGTGACATGCTCATGATCATGTTTATTAGCCAATGAACGCCCAAAGATCGGCACAGCGGCCGTAGGTGTGAATGTGACAGGCTTTGTTGAACGGTTTGTCACTGTGATTTTCATCACTTCAATGGTTTCATCGCTCGATGGGATATAATTAGTCGCACTGACAGCTAATCCATGCTTCTTAAAAACAAGGTCCACCTGATGCCAAATCTGGCCGACCGTGACTTGCTTGCTATCTGCCTCTTGAGATAATGCTACAGTCCCTTTGGACGTATGAATAAAAAATTCACGCATGGGATACCGTAAATCTTCACGCGCGGCAGGCTTGGTGAGGTAATGAAATTTATCAATCTTAATATCGCCACTTAATGAAGGTGTAATGGCTGATTTCAATGAGGTCGCTTGCGTTCCGCATAAAGGCGCATAGACATATTTTAATTCGGCCATTTGTGTTGTTTTAAATGTAACACCGTCGGGGAAATACTGAATAATAGGTTGGGAAGACATGGGTATAAATTCGTTTTAAAAAAGTTAATATAAATTTAAGCCACTCAATCATTTAAATTGGTGGCTGTACCTAACATATGTGGTGTGTATTGACTTAAGGAAAGACGAAGCGCATTAAATGCTGCATTTGCATTAAACGCACTTGAGGAAACTCAAGACCTATTTCCCACATCGAAGAATCCAAAAGTTTTTGCCATACGACAGTCCCATTAAGCACCATGGGATCGGAACGATCAGGTAATTTAACTTCTAATGATAAACGATCATTTAAAAAGAACCGTTCTTTACTTACGATCCGGACACCTGTAGCTGAGGCATCTCTTAAAAACACATCACTGCCATAATCTTGCCGTGAATCTTTAAATTTAGTTGGGAATTTAGCGCTGTAACGCTCAAAAATGCGACGATCATCAACAGTGCTTGTCATGCTCATGGGCTAATTACCTTAAAGAAACAATTAATCTTTAGATTGTTCTAATTCAGTTGATGAAAAATAGGAATCTAACCGAGTCGGGGAACCCGATATAATATCTGAGAATGTCATACCCACACGGTATTGTTCACCATCAGACAATTTACGCACCCATTTCACAACGCCAATCACTAACACAGGCTCTGTATTAGGTTTAAGCGCCAGCTCAATGGCAATTTTTTGATTTACTGGGATAGGATGTGTTGAAATAAAACCAATACCATGGCGACTGATGTCGGTGGTCTTGGTTTGATCAAATTCTGATCCTTCTTTACCTTCGACTGGTACATAACAACCAAAACGCTCTTCCGTACGCTTGTCTTTAGGTGATGTCATATGTTTAGCCCTTTGATCAGATGATAAGTATGTAAGAAACCGTTTTCTGTTACTAATATATACCATCCTAGCTAAAAGGCAAATGAAATGCAAAGTTTTTTCATGCTTCTATCTCCATACTCTTAAGCATGTTATGAATACTTGTTAAGATTATATTAAAAAAAATTTTACAATTATACGCAACGATTGATTTTGACTGTGATATACTAAGTTACATTTTAGATAAAAATAATACGTTTAACCTACAAAGAATACCTATGGCCACACCAAGCGCACCAAATAAAAAAGGCAAACAACTCTCTCTTGAAGAATATGCCAAGATTAAAGAAAAAATTGCAAAATCCCGACTCAAATTGCAATTTCCTTTAATTGTGAAGATTTGTTTCTTTGTACCATTGGCCTATTGCCTATTTTTAATCTTTTACTTTTTATTCTACCTGCGTTTCGTTGCCCAACGGTAATATTCTTATGATCAATGTTACAGATATCATTCTTACCTTAATAGCTGTGTATCTTTTCCTGCTGGGATTTACCCGCGGATTTTTACGTTCCATTTTTGGTCCTATTGCATTAATTGTGGGGACCTGGCTTGCCTGGATGTATTACCAAGCAACGCATCAAAGCTTTGCCTCCATTTGCATTGGCTTAATTGCTCCCATGGTGTTGAGCATTTTATTGCGTTTTGTCTTAGCAGGATGGCTTAAATCATTAAATCCGGATGAAAAACTTGGAATCATTAGCCGTTGTGCGGGAGCACTCATTACCTTTATATGGGGTTGGGTCTTTGTGATCCTTATGGTTGTCTGTTTGGAAGTTTTTCCAGGGATTAATCCTACTATAGAGAAGATGCAAACTTCTATTAATACATCCAATTTCGCCAAATTAACAATTGCGCCTTTTAAGTACTTTATTATTCCAGCACCCAAGCCGTCTGCCACCGCCAAACCGGTATCAATGGAAGAATTAGCCAAGGACCCGCGGCTTGCGGCATTACTCAATGACCCTGAAATTCAAGATGCTGCGGCTAAAAAAGATTTTGTTGAGTTATTGAAGAACCCTAAAGTGATGACACTCACCCAAGAAATGATGAAAGATCCTGAATTGATGCAGAAAATGATGTCCATGTATCAACATCTGCAAAAGAGTCAACAAATCCATCCTAAGACTGACAATTAATTATCAAACGGTAAGATAAATTGATCACCGGCAGGGCGTTTGAAATGTGCCGTGGATAAATGAAAATTACGTCCAGGGAAACCGGCGTGTTTATAACCTGTATCAAAAAGTGTTTCGATTTGCTTAGCCCACGTGCCTGTTCCCTTCATGCGTTTACCCCAACCTGAATCATAAAGCATGCCACCCCGTAAATCACGCACCCGATTTAAAACTTTCTCTTTACGCTCTGGAAAATAGTGTTGAAGCCAGGCTTCAAATAAGTCTTTCACTGAATATGGTAAACGTAACACAGTATACGAAGCGCTTTGTGCGCCTGCCTGGGCACAGGCTTTAAGGATAGTGGGAATTTCATGATCTGTTAATCCGGGCACGATCGGCGCCACATTGGCTGTAACAGGTATGCCTGCTTTAGATAATTGCTCGATGGCCTTTAAACGATTAGCTGGTGTGGATGCGCGTGGTTCCATGACGCGCGATACTTTGGGGTCTAACGTTGTAATGGAGACGGCAATGCTGACACCTTGATACGTTGCCATTTCTTTAAAGAGATCAATATCGCGGGTGATTAATTGATTTTTGGTAATAATACCGACGGGATTACAAAATTCTAAGAATACCCTCATGCATTGACGCGTGATTTCAAATTTCTTTTCAAAGGGTTGATAACAATCGGTGACGCCACTGACGACGACAATTTGGGGTTTCCAGCGTGGATGCATGAGCTCTTTTCTTAATAAAGAAGCCGCTTCTGTTTTAACGAAAATCATTGATTCAAAATCCACACCCGATGACAAACCAAAATATTCATGCGTGGGCCTCGCATAACAATAGACACAGCCGTGCTCGCACCCACGGTAAGGATTTAAGCTCGCATCAAAAAAAATATCGGGGCTATCATTGTAGCTGATGATGGATTTAGAGGTGTCTTTAAAGAATGTTGTTTTAGGCTGAGGGTATTCCTCGGAATCTAATTCTTCATCGATCGTAAATGAAATTTTCTCAAAGCGATTCGTTGGACTTACTAAAGCCCCACGATTGTGGAGTTTGGACATATCGACATGGGCCACGAAGCCCTCCTTTCATACGTCTGGCAACGTATGCTAATTATTTACCAATACAGAATTCTGAGAAAATGCGGTCGACTAAATCGGTGTCAATGTTGCGGCCGGTGATGGCGTCTAAACCATTCACGGTATTTTTAATATTGTCTGAGACGATTTCCCAAACACCATTGCGGTCAATTAATGTTAAAGCCTCGGTTAAATAACGATGCGCTTGTTGCAAAGCATCAATATGACGTAAATTACTAATCACCAAAGCATGTGGATCAATCTGATGACCTTGGGTGACAGCATTGACAATCGCTTGTTCTAAATCATGAATAGAGCTGTTTGTTTTTGCGGAAACATGCACCTGATGTTGAAATGGAATATCTTTTGCATTAATCACCGACGATAGATCAGACTTATTGAAGACAACTAAAACATTGCGGTCTTTTAATTTTGTGCACAGAATACGATCTTCCTCTTCTAAAGCGCGACTGCTATCAATGACTAATAAGACTAAATCAGCACTATCAATATAAAGATGACTGCGTTTAATCGCTTCTTCTTCGACTAAGTCACGTGGTTCTAAAATACCCGCGGTATCGACCAATTGCAAAGGCATGCCTTGAATATTCATGGATTCTTCGAGGACATCGCGGGTTGTTCCGGCGACATCGGTGACAATCGCTCTTTGCTGTTTTAATAAAGCATTTAATAAAGAAGACTTGCCGACATTGGGTTTTCCACATAAAACAATGCGAATCCCCTCTTTTAATAAACGGCCTTGATGGGATGTTTTGAGTAAATCATCTATGGCTTTGGCGTCTTTATCTAAACGTTTTTTAATCTCAGCTCTGCCTTGCGCATCAATATCATCCTCGGGAAAATTAATAATAGCTTCAATGGTGATATACACACTCATGAGCTCTTCGCGCATGGCATTTAATTGGGCCGATAATTCGCCGGATAATTGATTGGAGCTTACGCGTAAAAATGCAGTTGTTTTAGCATTGATAATATCCAAGACAGCTTCGGCTTGAGCTAAATCAAGACGACCTAAGAGAAAAGCTCTTTTAGTAAATTCACCGGGTTCTGCTAAACGCGCACCATGGCTTAAGCATAATTGCAAGACAGCCCGCACCGCCATAATGCCACCATGGCAGTTAATCTCAACCGTATCTTGCGTTGTATAACTCGTCGGAG
>CAYZPQ010000058.1:5455-11372 GCA_964480185.1 uncultured Planctomycetales bacterium
TAACAATTTCTGTCTTACCTATTTTTACTTCATCAATAATGTCTTTGCCATCAACGATCCACCCATAACAAATCTGATGGCTAGCATAGGATGAAAGCGACTTTTTGGATTTTAATTGAACAAACTTCTGCGCAATGTCAATTGCCCCTGACCCGCATAAACGCACGATACCAATCCCTGCTGTGCCAGGAGAGGTGGCAATGGCTGCAATCACATCGTCGATATTTTTAAATTGATACATGCTTACCCTGTTGAAATAGTTCTTTAATCTCAGCACAAATAAAAAGTGATCCCGTCACAATAATCACATCTGACTCTTCTACTAATTGTGTGGCCTTGCTGATGGCGGCAGCTAATGAATCAATAATAAAGCTCGGTTTACCAGGAAAAAGTTTTGCGGCCTCTGCCTGTGTAAATTGATAGGCACGTGGATGATTGGCCTTCGTTAAAATCACATCGGTGATAACGGGTGATAGATAATAAGCAATCGCTGCCATATCTTTATCCGACGATACTCCTAATATTAAATGAAACCGTTGGTGTGGAAACTCATTCACCAATGTTTGCGTTAAGGCTTGCGCAGACGCCCCATTATGGGCCCCGTCGATAATAATCAATGGTTTAAGGCTAATCATTTCAAAACGGCCAGGCCATAAGACATGGCTTAATCCTTGGGTCACAGCCGCATCAGTAATATTAAATCCTTGCTCACGCAATTCACCGACGACTTTAATCGCCACCGCCGCATTCATTTGCTGATGTTCCCCTTTTAAATTGATAGCCCCTGTATAAGCATCAGTGCTATTAACTTTTTTGGGAACAATACCAAATTGACGGCAACGCTCATCAATGACAGCCATCACATCAGGCTCTTGAGGTGCGGTGATCACATGTTGATACGAATCTTTGATAATGCCGCTTTTCTCGGTAGCAATTAACGGCAGTGTATTACCTAAGATGACCGTATGATCTAAACTAATCGGTGTTAATACCGCAATATGAGAATCAATGACATTGGTGGCATCTAAACGTCCCCCTAAACCTGTTTCTAAGACGACTAAATCCACCGCACTCTTGGCAAAATGCATAATTGCCAGCACCGTCAATACTTCAAAATAAGTTAAGAACTTTCCTTCATTAATAATACGACTCACACATGGGCGTAAGACACTTACCAATTGTTCTAAATTATCGTCGCTAATGGAGCCGAAAAATTCGTCTTTATTCTTCGATGCCGTGTTATCAAAAACACGAATGCGCTCATGCACACGGTGCAAATGAGGCGATGTGAATAATCCTACTTTATACCCCGCCTGATTCACAATGGAGGCAATCATGGCACAGGTTGAGCCTTTACCTTTTGTGCCTGCCACATGCACGACGCGTAATCCTAGTTGAGGATTATCTAATAAATCTAATAATTCGCGCACACGCTCTAAATTAAATTGATCAGAGGTCAGTGTATTAAGGTGTGATTCAAAATTAACAAAGCTATTTAAATAATCTAACGCGGGGGTTTTATTATTCATCGACTTAGCTTTGTCCTTTGAAACATATTTGAAGGATGTTTAATGTTTAAAGTGCCGAATGCCACTAAAGACCATCGCGATTTTTCTTTTATTCGCTTCTTTGATCACTTCTTCGTCGGCAATGGAGCCTCCGGTTTGAATGATCGCAGACACACCCGCTTTGGCAGCAAATGTGACGGTATCGGCTTTAGGTAAGAAGGCATCGGAAATTAATACAGCACCCTTGGCTTTAGGTCCAGCCTTGCGAATGGCATGCATGGCCGCATCGACACGGCTGGTGACACCACCACCAATACCGACGGCAGTTGTTCCTTGGATTAAAGCAATGGCATTGGATTTCACATGCTTGATTAATTTCCAACCAAACATCATGGCATTTAATTGCGCTTTGGTGGGTTTAAGTGTTGTCACAATTTTTAATTCATCGAGCTTTAGTTCACGGTTATCTTTCTCTTGAAGCAATAAACCACCATTCACTTTTTTATAGTCATATGTTTCTTGGGTAAGACCATAAATATCTAATTCACATAAACGTAAATTCTTTTTCGCTCCCAAGATCTCAACAGCTTCAGGATCAAAACCAGGTGCAATCACGCATTCCATAAAACCACATTTAGAAATCGCCGTGGCTGTCTTCACATCAACAGGTCTATTTAAACCAATAATGCCACCAAAGGCTGATAAGGCATCACCTTCGAAAGCTTTCTTAAAGGCGGTGGCTAAATTCTTATCTTGGGAAATACCGCAGGGATTATTATGCTTTACGACAACGACAGCAGGCTCATCATATTCTTTGATCATATCAACGGCTGCTTGCAAATCTAAAATATTATTGAAGGACAATTCTTTGCCATGCAATTTCTTTAAACCCGCTAAACCACTTGGTCTTTTGCCTTCACTGTAAAAGGCTGCAGCTTGATGAGGATTTTCGCCGTAACGCAAGTCTTGGATTTTACTAAAATGGATATCAATGTTCGCGGGCATCGACGTAAAGGCGGCATCAGATTTAAAACGATTATTGAGAAAATTAAAAATAGCACCATCATATTGAGAAGTACGTTCAAACACATCAATGGCTAAGTTTGTTAATACTTTATCGGATAATATCCCGCTATTATTACGCAATTCCGTTAACACTTCGCTATAGCGACTCGGATCAGCAATAACAGCGACTGATTTGTAATTCTTTGCAGCAGAACGTAACATCGATGGCCCACCAATATCAATATTCTCAATCGCATCTTCTAAGGTGACATTCTTCTTCGCGACCGTCTTTTCAAAAGGATATAAATTCACAACGACCATATCAATCGTATCAATGCCGTGTGCCGCTAAAGCAGCCATGTGCTCTTTATTTTCTCTTAAGGCTAATAAACCACCATGGATCTTGGGATGTAATGTTTTCACACGCCCATCGAGCATTTCAGGAAAACCTGTAAATTCAGAAACATCTTTGACGGGGATATTGGATGAACGTAATAAAGATGCTGTGCCACCGGTGGAGAGAATTTCAACACCGAGTAAATGTAATCCTTTGGCAAATTCAGCTAAACCGGTTTTATCTGAGACGGAAATAAGGGCGCGTTTGGGTTTGATCATAATGTATTCTTTGTATGGTATGTATGGGTTTAGAAATAAATACGGGCGGCTTTAGATAGGCCGCCCAAGGTCATGCAGATAAACAGCAAACTTAATTAATGTTTACCTTTTTTACGTTTTTTTTCTGAAGGCTTGGTATAAAAACGGCGCTCTTTAAGTTCGACTAAAAAACCGTCCTTTTGGCACTGTTTTTTGAAAATCTTCATCGCCTTCTCAAAACTTGTCTTGTCATTAATTTTGACTTCTAACATCTAATCTCACGCTCCTTAAAATGTTGTATTCCTTTAGCTTAGTTTACTTCCCTAGCAAAGGTGCGGTTATTATATAGATGAGATGATTTTTGTCAATCTTAATTGGCAAGCGGGACTGCGCAGGAATAATAAAACTGGGACACACTAAGTTTTGGAAAAACTTAGTGTGTCCCAGTTTCTCTAACGAAAGACACCATACTGAAACCCTAGTCCCGTACGTACACCCCCACTGTCTTTGTGTGAGGTCCGAATAGCATCTGTTTCATTCTTCAGACGTATATATTCCGCAGACGAAATTTCTTTGCGGCTGTATGAATCTTCTATTTCTTGGATGCGAGCTTTATACCAGGCGTTAGATCCAACGCCAGTAGAAGCAGCACACCCTACTAGGAAACAAGCCACTATACATGTAATAACTTTAGTCTTCATGGTCTTAACCCTCCTTGAATAAAACTTTAGCAAGAGTGACATGAAGGTATCATGAAGAAAAAAACTAGGGACAGAGCCCGGTTTTCTTAAAAATTTCAAGAAAACCGGGCTCTGTCCCTAGTTTTTAACACTTTGATTGAGGGTTACAAATTTTAATGAGTGAACTTTGAGGGGTAATATTTGGAATCTGTGCTTTGTCTGCGCACCGGACATAATACGTCTTAAAGAAAATACCAGAAGGAACTCTTGTTAATTGAGTATGGGTACGTTCGCCTGTTTTATCAAAAGTAAAACGCATGGATGTGTAGGAGACATTCTTAATGTCGTATTTACATACAGAGTCTTCGTCCGTTACCACTTTCATGATCACGGCAGGCACAGGCAATGGAAGACGTCCTTTAGGGGAAATATCGACGATGCGCGGCGGTGTTACATCTCGCGCCACATGGATGACTCTTGTTGCTTCATTATTATTCTCGAAACTCTCAATGACCTCATTATTCATATCGATGACAGCTTTAATCTGATGACTGCCAGGAGTTGCGACCCAAGGGACTGTGGTGACATATGTTTTTATTTGCCGTTTATTAAGTGCGGGGGTATTTAATGTTAAAGCCGGCCATAATTTTCCATCGATATAAAATCCAAGTTTATTCTCTTTGGCAATTCCTTCACCTTTATTAAAGAAAGTAACAGCTAATGCTATTTTATCCCCTTCTTTGGCTTTAAACTCATTGGCATCAATACCTCCTTGCGCCGGATAAGATGCAAAAAATTGTGTGATAGTCAGATCTGGCTTAACTTCCGCTGTTGGATCTATGCCTTTCGCAAAATAAATATCCCAATCCCCACGCCGTTCGTCATCCCATGTCACATACACTGCACCCTCTTGATCAACAGCCATTGCTGGATAATACCTGTCTGTTTTTGAATTACCTGCATCATCTAAACGTAAATTGGGACTAAATGTGTTTCCTCCATCAATACTTTGGGTAAAATAAATACCAAAATTACCCGTACGTTTATCTTCCCAAATCACATTGATATTTCCTTTTGCATCAACGGCAGCAATAGGGTAATACCTATCTGTTGCCTGCAAGTTTGGATCACTAATTTGTAAAGGCGGAGAAAATGTTAAACCTTTATCTAAGCTCTTTGAGAAATAGATGGCCTTAATATTCCATTCCACAATGACATATATTTCATCTTTTGGTCCAAGCAGTAAACGACTACTAGATCCTGAATAATAATTTAAGGGATGCTTAATTTGATTTAAGTATAGAAATGTCTTACCTCCATCGATACTTTTAACTAAATGAATCGTGCTTGGAGATAACTTTTCTGGAGGGGTCTCTTTCGCAGTAACATAGATAGCGCCATCTTTCCCAACTGCTATCTGAGGATAGGACTGTTCATTGCTAAGTGAGCCTAAATTGTCAATCAAAATACTGGGACCAAATGTTTTCCCATCATCAGTACTCTTCGCAAAATAAATATGTGATAAAAGCGTTTTTCTTTCCCACCACACAATATAAATTTCTTGATTAGGCCCAAAAGCCATGGTGGCATACTCTCGATAGTTTCGCGGCGATTCTCCCAAATTAACCCTCACGCTAGGCGTAAACGTCTTACCTCTATCTTCGCTCTTAGTTAAATAAAGACTATAAGGACCAGCTTCTCTTCCATCATCATAAAGAACATAGATATGCTCTTTATTATTGACTAATATGTAAGAATGTTTATGAGCAATTGAGGGTTTATCACTATCATTAACTTTAATATTAGGAGAAAAGCTCAATCCCCCATCAATGCTTTTCGCAAAATAAATGTCAGGTTTATATGGATCTTTATTACGCTCATCATCCCATGTTGTATAAATTGTTCCTGATGGACCTACAGCAATAGACGGGTGTTTTTGGTGATTTGGCGTATCTTTCGTATCATCAACACGCACATTAGTGCCAAATTTAATCGCTGCCCAAACCTGATGGGAGAAAATACCAAAAAGCACAGTAAGAATAACAATGGATCGCTTGATAGTCACACTACACTCCTCTAAGAATTGATTTGTGTAAAGGATACCACATTAAGGAAGGAAAAACAAAAAAC
>CAYZPQ010000059.1:0-2869 GCA_964480185.1 uncultured Planctomycetales bacterium
ACGGTTTGAATGTTTTAAGACAGCCGTCATTACAGCTGGGTATCGACGGTTAAAGAGGTATGGGTTATTGATGACCGTCTTGAAAGTTTAGAAATGGGTCGTCAACGTATCGCTGAAGTTGAAGGAGCAAACCAGAATATTCAATGGCATTGGCATACTCAATTACCTCAAGAAGCATACGGAGGTGATTTGTGCGTGATTGCGACTCAAGCGGCCCAACGGTTTGAATGTTTTAAGACAGCCGTCATTACAGCTGGGTATCGACGGTTTTTGCTTGAGAAAATTGTCACACAATCTATTGGGCATTACCAAGAAATGCTTGAGTTATCAAAACGTTTGAATGTACAGGTGTGGGTCAATTGTAAAAGTAGGGCGTATGGGATTCATCAGTATATTAAGAAGATTATTGGCCAAGACACTGTTCAAGTAACAATAACAGCAGGTAATCATGGCTTATCTAATAATGGAATTCATGAAGTAGATCTATTTCAATTTTATGATGGATCAACTGAAATATTAACTTCAGGTCATCACCTCGATCTCATCTTGCATGGATCAAAGCGTGGAAGCCAGGTGTTTGATTTAAGTGGTGTTTTGATAGGGCACACCGCGCGCGGTTCTCGTTTTTCAGTTGATTTTGCCAAAGATCATATGGCGCCAGATACGATTCTTATCCAGACCGCTAAAGCAAGGTTTATCGTCGATCATTACACTAAATACGCCTTAGAGAGTTATGCTCAAGAGAATTGGAATTGGAAGCAAGTTCCTATTCATGAACGTTGGGAAGTTAGTATTATGACGGAAATGTTTGTGCGTGATATTTTAACGAAGGGGCAGTGTTTATTGCCTAGTTTAGAGGACTGTTATCCCGCACATGAATTTATATTAGGGCAGTTATTGCCAACATTTCGTGAATTATTGAATAATCCTAAGCTTGATTATTGTCCTGTAACGTAAGGGGTTAATAAGAACATGGTACGTATTGGAATTGTTGGGGCGGGTTGGGTTGCACGTGAACATTTAAAAGTCATGAAGGTTTTAGCAGATGTCACGCCAGTAGGCATTTATTCACGCACGCGTGCTAAAGCAGACGCATTGGCTCAGGAATTTGGCATTGAGGCGTGTTATGACACGCTTGATCAATTAATGAGCCAGGCAAAGCCTGATGCATTGATGCTATGCGTCTCAGAAAATCAAATGCGTGAGGTGGGATTAAAAGCATTGGATTTTCATGTTCCACTATTTTTTGAGAAACCCGCAGGGCTAACTCCTGCAGATAATTTGATATTGTTAAAAAAAGCTCAAGCTAATCAAATTAAAACAATGGTTGGTTTTAATCGTCGCTATTATTCAATCTTTCGTCAGGGATTAAATATTATCCATCAGCATGGTCAATTGCGTGGCCTTAGTATACAAGGTCATGAAAGATTCTGGCGTGTTCGAGAAGGTGGAAAGTTTGCAGTAGATGTTCTTGATAACTGGGTCTATGCGAATAGTACGCATACGCTTGATTTATTACGCTTCTTTGGAGGAGAGCCAGAGCAGATTCATGTAATGAAAGATAGTATCCATGAGAAGAGTGGCGATCAGTTTTCTGTTAGCCTTAAAATGGATTCAGGCGCCTTGGCACACTACAGCTCATTTTGGTATTCTCCTGGTGGGTGGTCTGTTACTCTTTTTGGTGATGGGGTGACTGTTGAGTTTAAGCCTTTGGAAAAAGGAGTTTGGATTGATAAGCAGTTTCAGTCCCATGACATAAAACCTGATCAAATGGATATTGATTTTAAGCCAGGCTTCTATGCTCAACTCAACGCATTTGCCCATTTAGTCAAGACGGGAGAAGGGCCATGGCCTTTATTAGATTTGCAAGGTGCGTATCAAACGATGTCTATTGCTGAACGCTTGATGACACATCAAGAGAAGAAATAACAGGAATTGTTTTATGTCTAAATCATTACGGTTTGTCCGATTTGCTGATATTGATCGCGCCTATATCAATCGTGATTATCAAATTCACACCCAATGGACGGATGGTCAGCATACGGCGCGTGAGATTATTGATGCCGCACTACAAATGGGCTTAAGCAGTATTGCATTTACGGAGCATATCCGTCGGGAGAGTACATATTTTCCTGATTTCTTTGCTGAAATTAATGCGTTGCGTTGTGATAAGCCCATTGATGTATTAATTGGGGTAGAAAGTAAAGTGATTGATCGTGAGGGAAATCTGGATATTACGGATCGAGATTACAATCAAGCTGAGATCGTCTTAGGCAGTGTGCATCGTTTGCCAGTTAATGGCGGCTTGGTTCATCCTAAAGAATTAGGCCAAGAGCAAACATTAACCGCTGAATTTGAACATAGCATGGCGATGGTGAAAAAAGGGTTGATTGATGTGCTCGCTCATCCGATGGGGATGTCTGTGCGTATTTATAAAACATTTTCTTATAGCCATCTTGATACCTTGATTCGTTCTATTGCATCGACGGATGTGGCGTTTGAGATCAATGCCAAATATACTAATCCTGAATTTTTTGCTGCGGTGATGACGTTGTGCAAGTTGCATAATCCGTTTATTTCAATTGGATCAGATGTTCATCAGCTTTCTCAATTAGGTGATAGCAAACGGATGTTAGAGGGAATAGTATGACACGAGTTCTTGTGACGGGTGTTGGTTCACTGATAGGGTTAAGTATCATAAGATCCTTAAAAGCAAGCCAGAGGGATGTAGAGATTTATGGAGCCGATTATTTTGCCAATGCGCCGGGATTGTATTTGGTTAATAAAGGGTATTTATTGCCCGATTTTCTAAAACCGGGCATTAGCCATGAACAATGGCTTGAGGCATTCAAGGTAATTATTATTACGC
>CAYZPQ010000059.1:2879-11230 GCA_964480185.1 uncultured Planctomycetales bacterium
ATTGATTTAGTTCTCGTGGGCCTTGATTTTGAGGTCGCATTATTAGCACAGTATCGTGATGTGATTGAGCGTGAAACAGGGGCAACCATCGTCGTTGCGGATTCACATGTGGTTTCTATTTGCAAAGACAAATATATGACCGCACTATTTTTAAAAGAACATGGTTTTCTTTACCCTGATTCGGTATTGCCCGAAGATGTTGATGGCTTGATTGATCGTTGTGGATTTCCACTCATCGTGAAGCCAAGGTTTGGTTTTCGTTCAAGGGGATTGTCTGTTGTTAATACACGGGATGAATTGCCATTTGCCTTAGCAAACTGTGAGAATCCTGTTATTCAACAATTAGTTGGTGATGCAGCACATGAATACACCTGTGGCACGCTGTGTGATCAGCAGGGACTTATTTCCACGATTGCATTGCGTCGAGATTTAAAAGATGGAAACACGATCCGTGCTTATTGGGATGAATCGTGCCGGACGCTCAATCCATTTTTAGAACGTATCGCTCAAACACTAGGAGCTTTTGGTCCCTTAAATATTCAATTGCGATTGCTTCCTCAAGGGCCGGTTGTTTTTGAAATTAACCCACGTTTTTCTGGAACCACATATATGCGTACTTTATTCGGTGTGAATGAAATTCAACGGTTGATTGATAAGCGTGAGGGGAAATTATTAGGGGGTCTCGACTACCGGGAAGGTGTTGCATTACGATTTTATGAGGATGTCTTTATTGAATTAGACGCCTATAATCAATGGGTGAAGCCATGAAAATTATCATCACAGGAGCATCGGGTTTTATTGGGAGTTATGTGGTTAATCATTTAAGGGCTGCTCATGCGACGGTGTATCCATTAATAAGCCCTCGTCAAGGTCCAGTGAATGGCTCGATCACATGCGATTTAAGTAATAGCGTAAGTTGTAAAGAAGTTTGTGCCGCTCTTGTAGATGCGCAACCGGACGTCATGATTCACTTAGCAAATCGTGTCTGTACGTCGGAAAATCGTTTGGATGTTAAGTTATTAACCGATAATTTAGCAATTACTCAAGGGGCCATTTCAGTAGCCACGGCATTAAAACCAAAGGTTTTTATTCATGCCTCGAGTATGGCCGTTTATCCAAATTGTGATGGGACCTATACGGAGGCAGCCTTACCACATCCTGCGGTTAATGGTGATGGTCTTTATGGATTAGCAAAGTTTCTAAGTGAAGAGATGATTGATTTTTATTTGAGATCATTGATGACGGTGACGCATGTGCGATTGACCCAAGTCTATGGGAGTGGATTGCGGCCAGATCGTATTTTTCCCATGATGGTTCAAGAAGTGCGTAAGAATAATACAATTACTGTTTTTGGTGAAGGTGAACGCATTACAAATTTTATTCATATTGAAGATGTGGCCAGAGCAATTGACGCTGTGATCAAAGCGCCTCAGGCAGGTATTTATAATGTGAGCTGTCATGACCATTTGACATTGCTTCAGTGGGCCCAACAGATTGCGCTGACCTATGGAAATGCCCAGACATCGCTGATCAAAGAATCTAAAGGAGCACGTATCAAGCAATATATCGACGGAAGTCGATTTGAAAATACGTTTAATGTGTGTTTAAAGACTATTGATGTGAAAGGGTTTTAATGCCAGTGACTAGTAAGTTATATAATAAGATCGTTCAAGGTAAACATGCGTTTATCATTGCTGAAGCAGGTGTTAATCACAATGGTTCTCTAAAGAATGCATTAAGACTTGTGGATGTGGCTGTTAAGGCTAAATGTGATGCGGTAAAATTCCAAACGTTTATTACCGAAGAAGTCATTAGTAAAAAAGCACCCAAGGCAAAGTATCAAACGCAAACAACGGGTAGTGCTGACTCTCAATTTGAGATGGTCAAGAAGCTTGAACTTAATCGCAAAGACCATGATACGATCGCTGCGTATTGCCGTACAAAGGGTATTTTATTTTTATCAACCCCTTTTGATATGAAAAGTGCAGATATGCTCGAGGATATGGGCGTGCCGCTCTTTAAGATTCCATCGGGTGAGATCACTAATTTTCCCTTCTTAACGCATATTGCCCGAAAGAAGAAGCCCATTATTTTATCAACAGGCATGTCGACGCTTGCTGAAGTACGTGCAGCGTTGGAAGTTATTCATCGAGCAGGCAATAAACACATTATCTTATTGCAATGTGTGACCGCATACCCTGCTCTGCTCGACGCCTTAAATTTAAGAGCAATGGTGACGATGAGAGAAAGTTTTCAAATACCTGTTGGTTTTTCTGATCATTCATTAGGGATTAATGCGGCCATTGCGGCAACCGCACTGGGCGCGTGTGTGATTGAAAAACATTTTACACTAGATAAGGCAATGCCAGGCCCAGACCATCGTGCCTCGCTTGAGCCGATTGAATTGGTGTCAATGGTTCAGGCGATTCGTGATGTTGGTTTGGCTTTGGGGGATGGCATCAAGAAGCCAGCGCTGTGTGAAAAAGAAAATATACCTATTGCCCGCAAAAGTGTAGTGGTCGTCACAGATTTACCCAAAGGTCATCGCCTAACGCGTGCAGATATAGCGATTAAACGTCCAGGCACAGGTATTCCTCCTCGAGATATTCATCGTGTGATGGGCAAAGTTCTTAAACGGGGCAAGAAGGCTGATGATGTCTTGATGTTAGGAGATTTATCATGACACTTAAACGCCGTATCTGTGTGATCACTGGTTCACGGGCAGAGTATGGGCATTTATTTTGGTTGATGAAATCGTTGAGTGCAGATCCAAAAGTTCAATTGCAAGTTGTGGTAACCGGGATGCATTTGTCCGCCACATTTGGTTTAACCTATAAGGTTATCCTGAAAGATGGATTTCATATTGATGCTAAAGTACCTATTTTGAATTATGGAAATACACAACAGGGCATCGCGAAAGCCATTGGCAAAGGGTGTGGGTCTTTTGCAGATTGCCTGACGCGATTAAAACCTGATATGGTGGTGATTTGCGGTGATCGTTATGAAATGTTGGCGGCAGCGATTGCGGCCCATGTGATGGGTATTCCGATTGCGCATTTGCATGGAGGAGAAACATCGCAAGGAGCTATTGATGAGGCATTTCGGCATTCTATTACAAAAATGTCATCAGTCCATTTTGCGGCGACTGAACAATACCGTCAACGCATTATACAATTAGGAGAGAACCCTAAACATGTATTTAATTTTGGGGCTCCCGGACTTGATCATCTGTGGCATCAACAATTATTAAATCGTCACCAATTAAGCGAAACACTTCATTTTGATTTATCAGGACAGGTCGCGATTGCAACATTTCATCCAGTGACCTTAGAACAATCTGCACCAACAGAGCAGGTCAGGGAATTATTAAAAGCTCTTGAGAAAACATCGTTGAAAGTTATTTTTACAAAAGCGAATGCCGATGCCGGTGGAGAGATCATTAATCGACTTATTGAAACATTTTGCCGGAAGAATCCGAAACGGTATCATTTGACCGATAATTTAGGAACTCAACGTTATTTAAGTTGTTTGAAACACTTAGATATGATGATAGGAAATTCATCAAGTGGGATTGTGGAGTCAGCGTCGTTTCAATTACCCGTCATTAATATTGGTGATCGTCAGAAAGGGCGTTTGAAAGCGGCCAATGTTCTTGATGTTCCTCCTCGATGCCAAGATATTTATCGGGCTATCCAACAGGCATCATCAGTTTCATTTAAAAAATCATTAGCACGGTTACGCAATCCGTATGTGCGCTTTAAATCAGGGGACATTAGTCAAAGAATAAAAGATGTGATTGTCACATGGCCATTAGACAGTGAATTATTAAAGAAATCTTTTTACGATATTGCGTTTAGACCAGGAAGGATATAGCTATGACTAGTTTTGAATCGTTTCTTGTTTCTGGGGACATGACAGTGAAACAAGCCATGAGGCACATGAATGCTTTAGGAGAGAAGCAACTTTTTGTGATTGGTGATAATAAGCGTTTGGTGGGGGCTATCGGTGATGGGGATATCCGTAAGTGGATTTTAAAAGATGGAAGTTTAGATGCGAAGGTTCAGGAAGTCTGCAATCTTAAACCAAAATTTGTTACCCAGGATTTCAATGTGGAGGATGTGCGAGACACCATGTTGACATTAAAAATCGAATACATCCCTGTTGTGGATGATAAACAATGTGTTCAGCAGGTGCTGACCTGGGACGGTGTTTTTGCGGGTAAGGTTGATAAATACTGCGGTAAGCTCGACGTGCCTGTTGTGATTATGGCGGGCGGTAAGGGGACGCGTTTGGATCCGTTTACAAAGATACTGCCGAAGCCATTAATTCCAATTGGGGATAAGCCGATTATTGAATTAATCATGGAAAAATTTGCGGCTTACAGTGTGAAAGATTTTTATCTCTCGGTTTTTCATAAAGCACGCATGATCAAGTCGTATTTTGAAGAAGTTAATGGCCAGTATAATATTCAATACCTTCATGAAAGCGTTCCATTGGGAACGGTTGGAGGCTTAAGCCTACTGAATGGGCGTATTCAAGGGGCTTTTATTGTGACGAATTGTGATGTGATTATTGAAAGCGATTATGTAGAAATGGTGCAATACCATAAAGATAATGGGCATGATTTAACATTGGTTGTTTCCATGCGCCATTATGAAATTCCTTATGGTGTCTGTGAGCTTGAAGCAGGTGGATTATTAAAGAAGATTAAAGAAAAACCCGAGTATGACCTTTTGGTTAATACGGGAATGTATGTCATGAATGACAGCATCATTCGTTTCATACCGGAGAATAAATCATCGACGATCATTGATTTAATTGATGCGGTCAGTCGCAATAAGGGTAAAGTTGGCGTTTATCCGATTAGTGAAAAAGCATGGATTGATATTGGACAGTGGGAAGAATATTATAAAACTGTTCAGGCGTTGCAGCAGAAGCTTAAATAACATGAAACGTAAATTACGCATTATACCCAGACTGGATATTAAGAATAACACCATTGTTAAGGGCATTCATTTAGAAGGCTTACGTGTTGTTGGAGTTCCTTCACAGGCATCTGATAAATATTATGCGCAGGGGGCAGATGAGATTCTTTATATGGATGCAGTGGCGAGTTTATATGAACGTAATAGTTTAAATCATATTATCAGCCAGGTTGCTGAGAATGTTTTTGTCCCCTTGACGGTGGGGGGAGGCATACGCACGCTTGATGACATACGTGCGGCATTGCGTTCGGGGGCTGATAAAGTGGCAATTAATACGGCCGCGATTAAACGTCCTGAATTAATTCGCGAAGCGGCATTAACTTTTGGTTCACAATGCATTGTAGGATCTATTGAGGCTAAGAGGATTGGAAACGGTCAATGGGAAGCGTACATTGATACCGCGCGTGAATCCACAGGCAAGGATGCCATAGCGTGGGCGCATGAATTGGTGGAATTGGGAGTTGGAGAATTGCTGATTACATCAATTGATCATGAAGGGATGCGTAAAGGTTTTGAGGTTGATTTGATTAAAAGTATTGCGGATCAAGTGCCTGTACCTGTGATCGCGTGTGGGGGGTGTGGTAGTGTGGCAGATATTGAATATCTTCTGACCCAAACAGATGTATCTGCAGTTGCATGCGCTTCAATTTTTCATTATGATTTATTAACCGTTGATGGGGTTAAAAATGCATTACATCAACATGGGCATTCAGTGAGCATTAGGTCCTCTTAAGGAAGTATGAAATTAGTTATTATTGACTATGGATTATGCAATTTATTAAGCGTTTACAATGCGCTTAAGCATTTAGGAATTCAAGCGGTAGTTACCAGTGATCCCAGTGAGTTAAAGAATGCTGATCGCGTGATCTTGCCTGGTGTTGGAGCTTTTGCAGATGGGATGAATGGCTTAAGGGCCAAGGGATTGGTTGAACCAATTCAAGATTTTATCCGTCGAGATAGACCTTTTTTGGGCATATGTTTAGGGATGCAGTTTTTAATGAGTAAGAGTTATGAATTTGGCGCGCACGATGGTTTAGGGGTAATTCCAGGTGAAGTGGTGTGTTTTAAATCAGCGCATACCCAATTAACAGATGGTGTTAAAATTCCTCATATACAATGGAATCAGCTTCAGTCAACGGGGCGTTCTTGGGATAAGACAATCTTAGATGGTATTGCACAGGGTAGTGAGATGTATTTCGTGCATTCATTTTATGTAGTTCCAACAGATCCTAAGTTTATGTTGTCTGTGACGGAGTACGGAGGGCATTCATTTTGTTCGGTCATTGCAAAACACAATGTCTATGGATGTCAATTTCATCCTGAGAAAAGTGCCAATTTGGGATTAAAGATTTTAGATAATTTTGTTAACTTAACGTGAAAGAAAAACTTTATGAGCGCATTTGAAGCGTGGTACGGCTTACCTAAAGAAGTCAAATTTTGTAAGATATGTTGCATTACCAATCAACGACCCTGTTCAGTGAATGAATATACTCACACACGGAATTCAGTCAAATCAACGATTCATATTAATGCTGACGGCATTTGTTCTGCGTGTATTAATAAAGAAAAACAGCATCAGAATATTGACTGGAAACAACGTGAACAAGAATTGCATGACATTTGTGACCGTCATCGCAAGAATGATGGTTCTTATGATTGCATTGTCCCAGGCAGTGGAGGTAAGGACAGTGTTTATGCATCATGGTTATTAAAGTATAAGTATAAGATGAATCCATTAACAGTGACATGGTCTCCTCATTTGTATACAGATGTGGGCTGGAAGAATTTTCAAAGCTGGATTCACCAGGGAGGTTTTGATAATTATTTATTTACACCGAATGGCAAAACGCATCGATTAATTACGCGCTTGGCCGTACAGAATTTATTACACCCTTTTCAACCATTTATCTTAGGGCAAAAGACGTTCGTCGCTAAAATGTGTGCAAAGTTTAATATTCCACTCGCATTTTACGGTGAAATGCCTGGTGAATATGGGACAACGGAAGGCGTGAAGGCTGCCGATGAAAAGAAATTTACCAAGGCTTCTGGTTCGGGATTTAGTACAGATATGTTTGGTGGAAATAGCGTGTACGATTTGCATTTAGGCGGTGTCAAGGTGCGGGAGATTATTGATACCTACGGCGTGACATTAAATGATTTGAGTCCCTATATTCCTCTTGATCCAAACATTGCGAAGGAAAAAAATATTGAAGTGTATTTTACGGGATACTTTGAAAGATGGGACCCTCAAGAATGTTATTATTTTTCCGTTGATAAAATAGGTTTTGAAGCAAACCCTGTCCGTACCGAGGGAACGTATTCAAAATACAATAGCCTTGACGACAAGATCGATGGATTTTTTTATTACACATCGCATATTAAATTCGGCATGGGGCGAGCGATGCAAGATGCCGCTCAGGAAATCCGTAATAAGAAAATTACGACCGATGAAGGTAAAGCATTGATTAAAAAGTTTGATGGCGAATTTCCTAAACGTTATTACCCGGAATTTTTGACTTATGTTGGAATGACGGATGAGGAATTTAGACAAACATGTGATTCCTTTAGATCGCCTCATTTGTGGGCTAATGTGAATGGTGAATGGAAGCTGCGTCACACGGTCAATAAAGATGGAGTCAACGATTGAAAATTATTATTGTTGGGCTAGGTTCAATAGGTCAGCGCCATGTCAAATTATTGAAGGCCCATTACCCTAGCTATGAGCTTTGTGCATTTCGTCATACCCAAGGAAAGCCAAATGATTTAGGTATTCCTGAGGTGTACACCTGGCAGGAAGTGGATCGTCAAAAGCCAGATGTCGCATTTATATGTGGACCGACGCATCAGCATATCGCTGTTGCTCTGGAGTGTGCCCGTCGAGGCATGCATTTGTTTATTGAGAAGCCTTTATCAGATCGATTAGAAGGCCTTGATGAATTGCAGGTCTTGATTCATCAACACAAATTGACGTGTTATGTGGCCTATTGCTTGCGTTTTCATCCGGTGATTAAGCGTCTTCACGAATTGCTTGAAGGTCAGCCTATCTTAAGTGCGCGTGTTGTGTGTTCATCACTTTTACATCGATGGCGACCAGAGCAGTCGACTCCTAATTATTCGATGTTTCGCTCCCAAGGGGGCGGTGTTATTTTAGATTTATCCCACGAATTTGATTATATTCAATATTTGTTTGGCCCTATTCAGCGCATTGAAGGCCGTTATGGTAAGCGCTCCAACGTCACGGTGGATAGTGAGGATTACTGCGATGCTTTGGTGTGGGGAAGTCATGATGTGCCAGTGAATGTTCACTTGAATTTTTTTAGTCATTATCAAGAAAGACGAGTGGTTATCGATTTAGCGCAAGGGAGC
>CAYZPQ010000060.1:0-6833 GCA_964480185.1 uncultured Planctomycetales bacterium
CCTACACAGATTTAATACCCTTTTCACCATTCAAAACATTCGTAGGGGCGGATCTTGTGTCCGCCCGGGTACTTCGTTGTGTATGATCGAAGGGGTGTTTTTAAAAAAACTTTATGCAGATTTTAAATACGGAACAATCGCTTGATTGATCAAATTGGCAGGAACATCGCTTACTAATTTTACTCGACCAATCGTTTGCGCGATCACAAAACGATTCTGTTTACCCACAAATTTCTTATCATGCTGCATATGCTTTAAAATATCTGCCATCTTAATCGCCTTGGCGTGGGAAGGCAATCCAATCGCTGTTAATAAATCATTAATTTTCTTTTCATCACCCGTCGATAATTGACCCAATAATACCGACAAACGCCCGGCAATGCGCATGCCCAATGCCACTGACTCACCATGCTGGTACTGACTAAATCCACCCGCTGCTTCAATCGCATGCCCGACAGTATGGCCATAATTAAGAATACTTCGAATACCCTTTGTTTCAAACTCATCTAAACCAACCACCGTCGCTTTAATCTGGCTACTCGCTGCCACTATATGCTCCAGCGCTTTATGCTCATGATTTAAAAAATTCTTATAATTTGCCTGAATATAAGCAAACAACGTCTTATCCTTGATGACACCATACTTCACCGTCTCCGCCAACCCATTTTGCAATTGCCGACGACTCAATGACTGTAATAATGCTGTATCTGAAATAACAATTTTCGGTTGATAAAAAGCCCCGACGAGATTTTTACCCACATCTAAATCAATGGCTGTTTTACCACCAATCGCTGAATCAACCTGAGCTAATAAACTTGTTGGAACTTGAATATAGGGAATACCGCGTTTATACACGGCAGCTACAAACCCTGTTAAATCACCGACGACACCCCCACCCAACGCCACACAAAATACTTTTCTTTTCACATCTAATTTCGCAATCTGGGCAATGACTTTTAAGGCACACGCGGCAGACTTACTTTGCTCACCTTGTGGAACCACAATGTAATGCACGTTAAAACCAGAACGCTTTAACGCCTGTTCTAATTTTACCCCGTATAATTTCTTTAATTGAGGATGTGTGACGACGATAGCATCTGTCCCTAAAGACAAAGGCTTAACCAATGAGGGTAATTGGGCTAGAATGCCATGACCCACCACAATTTGATAACTATGCCGAGCTAATTTGACGTCGATGCGTTTCATATGTGTATACCTAACCATCCACCTAATGTACTCACGATTGGATAAAGAAATTGAAGCATGTTTAATTGTAATAAGACAATCAAAATCACAAAACCAAAAGGCTCAAGGTAAGCATATTGACGTGCCAGTGAAACTGGCAATAAACTCGTGACAATACGCGATCCATCCAAAGGCGGTATGGGCATTAAATTAAACACCGCTAAAATCAAATTAAATAAAACTCCCCAGCCTAATAAATGATCAATGGGATTTAACACAGGTAATTTATATAATTGAATCAAGATAGCGGCAATAATGATA
This sequence comes from uncultured Planctomycetales bacterium, assembly GCA_964480185.1. GTDB lineage: Bacteria > Omnitrophota > Gorgyraeia > Zapsychrales > Fredricksoniimonadaceae > CAYZPQ01. The sequence goes on from CAYZPQ010000060.1 coordinate 1,507, forward strand.
TTGGTTAAAGGCCCAGCTGCCGCAATAATCATCATCCCTAAACGGCCATTGTGCAAACGGCTAAAATTAACAGGCACTGGCTTGGCCCAGCCAAACAAAAACAAAGATTTCATCATACCCAACTGATACAGCAAAAAGAAAATACCAGGAACAAGTAAACTGCCCACCGGGTCGATGTGTTTAATAGGATTAAACGAAAGACGGCCTTGGTCCTTCGCCGTACTGTCACCACACCAGAGTGCCGTATAGCCGTGGGCTAATTCGTGCAGGACAATGGCTGGGACAACCATTGTGAGTATTAATAATATGCCGTCGATCATGATTGGGACCTGTATTGAACGTAAATGCGCTGGCAGGTCGATGTTTAAAAACCGGGAGGACACGAGGTCCTCCCCTACGAAAAACACATTACCCGTTATCTCAATGCTATTTATTATAAACTATTACAACATCAATTGGACGCTGTTGACTTCGACTTGGGGTAGAGAACCGGTTGATTGTTTATCGTCGACGGTGCCTTTAATTCTTACCTTATGTGTATCAAATAAATCGCCGTTGGGAATACCATTGAGTTGATACACGGCTTCATTCTTTAAATAAAATTCATAAACAGATTCACCAGAACCCGTTTGAAGATTTGGATTTTTCTTGATAATACCCTCGAGCTCGACCGTCATGATCTTTTGAATCTTAGGCTCAGACACAGGTTTTTCAATGACTTTTTCAATTGGCTTTTCAATCACGTGACGCGCTTCATCAGCGACAAGTTTTTGTTGATATTCGTCGACATTAATATTTGCTTGAGGCTCAACAAATTTATAATTCACCCAGCCAGTAATACCGACGGGTGGAATAATATCAACCCAATTATTGCTGATTTCTCTGTAGCTCACCACAGTATCTTTATCAAGCTGTCCTAATGCCGAGGCTTCACTATTAGGACGTGCGCGCACATTGACTCTCTCACCAATAACCTGCGACTTGCCTTCGGCAATGGGCTTTAAATAATCCGCGCGCATAAATACATGTGCGGTGGGCAATAATTGAATGCTATACCAATCATAGATCTTGGATTTGACAATGACAAGCGTCCCCGCCGCCAATTGATCAATACGCTCATAATTGGTACTGGCACCGGCACGGACACTACTATCGTCGGAAGTGATTCTACCTACAAAAGGAAAATGCCCGTCAGCATGTAAACTTAATGGCATGACACCAATAAGCAATACGACTAACGAGCATTTTAAGAGACGTAAACCCATACGGGTTATTTCTTAGGTGCTGCGGCCTTGGCGGCTGGTTTGGCTGCTGCCTTTGCATCACCAGGTTTTGCCGCTGCTGCCTCATCACCTTCAGCTTTAACTTTTTTCTTCGCCTTGAGACGAACTATTTTTGTTTTAGGTAACCTGTGACATTAGAATCTTTGTCGAATTTACCTTTTTTCATTAATTCTTTAATGCGTTCAATACGTGTTTGAACTGTACGTTGTTGAACACCAGCTTTATCAATTTTTAATGAGGAATGCAACGACATCTTAAAATCTCCTTACTTGAGCTTGACGGTATTTCGCTGGCAGTTTCGGGATATACCCTGTGGCCTCTTCTTTAGACTTGAATTGACCTGTACACACCAACCAAAAATCACCGCTTTTGATCAAAAATGTTTTTATGCCTTTACCCCGAAGCACCATTGCTTCATCACGGGCAAATTTCTCGCTGCGATAGGTCGCTAATTGCAATGTGGCGCGTGCGGCTGCAGCTACCGGGGTAGCTTTCGCTACCGTCTTTAACTCTTTCGATAATTTTCTATCGGGCGTTGCAGTTAAAGCGGTGGATTGTTTCACGACGGTCTTTTGCTTGGCGGCAACAAAACCTCTATTACCAGCAGATTGGGCAAAATTCTTGGTGTCAATCATTGCAGGTGCCACAGGCACCACTGCTTTCACGCTTTGAACAGGACGCTTAACATTCCAGGCTTGAGCGACCCTTTCATCTAAGGCTTGGGCCACGGCGCGCTTGCCATGTTCTACGCCAATCGCGAACGAAAAAAGTGTCACCATTATAACCAAAATTGTCAAAATGACAAGACTTTCTATCGAGAGGCTCAAATTCGCAAAAAGGAATCTGGGCTTGTTTACATCATCAAAAGGTTGAGCATTTGCAGGGAATAGTTCGATTTGGGAAGGCTTGTAATTAATATTCATAGCGGGTTTAAATTAATCCTAACATATTGAGTTATAAATTTTTACAACAACTGGTCATTCGTGTCAGTTGTCTCTAATTCCGTTGCATCATTATAGTTCTACTTATTTAATGCTGACAAGATCTTTCTGAAATTTTTTTGCCGCGATAAAATAATAAATGCATCAATCATTTTAGGATCAAATTGTATCCCACTTTGACGGACAAGTTCCTCGAGCGCTTGGTCGATCGATAATGCAGGCCTCCACGGGCGAGCTTGAATCATTGCCTCAAATGCGTCGACGACAGAAAGCAATCGGGCACCTAAAGGAATCTCTTCTTTCTTTAATCCCGACGGATAACCTGTCCCATCATAACGTTCATGGTGATGTAAAATAATAGGCATGACAGGTTTAAGAAAATCAACAGGACGAATGAGATCGACGGACTTGGCGGTGTGTCGACGGATTAAGGCAATTTCTTCATTCGTCAACGAACCCTTCTTTGACAAAATTGTTTCAGGAATGTCGACGATGCCAATGTCGTGAAGCAAACTTGCATATTCTAAATTTTTTAATTCCTGACGAGAAAAACGCAAATAAACAGCAACTGCTTTGACGACTTCTAAATAAGCAGGCGTATGTCCATAACCTGAGAATGGAGACAGCAAGCATTTCACGGTCAAAATCATTAAAGGCTGCATCCCCTTTTTGACGCTGAACAACCAATGCCCCGACATAATCATCGGCAATTAATGGCAATCCTAAACAATGTTTTTCATAAATGGAATCGCCACCCGCCACCCGCAAAACATGAGGGTCGATGGTTTTTAATTCGCTACGTTTATTTCTTAAAATATTAATTTGATTATCAAACGACGCATGCAAAATAATGACACGCTTGTCAGCATCGAGCACATAGATAGAGGCTGATTTAGCATGAATGAATTGACATAATAAACGTGTCAACCGTAATGTCAATTCTTCGACGGTAAAAGTAGAATTGACCAAACGGTAAACCATGTGCACCGCAGATAAAATCAAGCGGTAACGTTTGGAAGAATTAATAGGTGTTGAATCTGGCGTCTTAGCGGCTCTTGTCATCAAACTTTTTGATAAGGATCAAATAAGCGTTTGTGCTCATCAATGGCAAAACGGTCTGTCATTGAGGCAATGTAATTTCCGATGAGTTCATACTTTTGTTCGGTTGTAAACTTCACATCCCTCGGGTAAATACTGTACGGCAACTGCTTGGGATTATCAATGTATACTTTAAACAAATCTTTGAGGATGCGTTTGGCTTTAAATGTCATGCGTTCGACACGCCAGTGATGATACAATTTCGAATTTAACATCGCCTGCAATTGCTCGCGTTCTTTGTTCATGGTCTTGGAAAACTCAACCACATAGTCACGGTGATTTTTCACATCCTCCGCACTCTTAAAGTTCATGCGTTCTAAATTTGCGGATGTCGTTGCTAATAAATCTTTAACCTGCATATCAATTAACTCTTTGACAACCTGATAACGCAGCATTTGATGATCATTGGGATCTTTGGTGCGCCCGACTTTTGAAATAGCTTTTTGCCACAGTACACTCTCCATCAAATCTTCTTCAACAATACACCCTGAAGCCAAACCATCGTCGACATCGTGATTTAAATAGGCCAATGAATCCGCGATATCAACAATTTGTGCTTCGAGTGTTGGGCCTTCTTTATACTGACGGTACACTTTGCCACCAGGTGTATCATAAATGGTTTGATGTTTTAAAATACCCACCAACACTTCGCGGGTCAAATTAAGGCCAACAAAATCGGGGTATTTCTTTTCAAATTTGGTGACAATTTCAAAAGATCTTAAATTATGGTTAAAGCCTTTCGGATTCCCTTCCTTGACAACCTCATTGATTGCATCTTCCCCGGCATGCCCAAATGGTGGATGACCTAAATCATGGGCCAAGGCAATGGCTTCAATTAAATCTTCATTCAGCATTAAATTACGGCCAAGTGTCCGCGCCAATTGCGCCACTTCAATGGTATGCGTTAAACGCGTACGGTAATAATCGCCCTCGAAAATAACAAAGACCTGGGTCTTGTATTCTAATTTGCGAAATGCTTCGGCATGGACAATGCGGTCGCGGTCCCGTTGAAAACTGGTGCGTTTTTCATGGTCGGGTTCAGGGTATTCCCGAGCGCCGGCATCCTTTGATTTCATGGCAAAGGGTGCTAAAATTTTATCTTCTAATTGCTCAATATCACGACGATTGCGCATTGATTAAGGCCTTATAAATTGTTTGAAGGGATTGGGAAATGACTTTGGTCTCGGCGGTAATGGGCATGAAATTATGATCCCCCCTCCAGCGTGGCACGCAATGCATGTGCACATGACCTGGAATACCTGCCCCGGCTAAACGTCCTAAATTCATTCCTAAATTAAAACCTGACGGCTTAAGCGCCTTGGTCAATAATTGCTTTACATCGATAGTCAGCGCCATCATTTCTGCTTGTTCAGCCAACGTTAATTTGGAAATATCATTGATATGACGATTTGGTAAAATGAGGCAATGGCCATTGCTGTAGGGATATAAATTTAGAACTGCAAAACATAATTTGCCACGTTTGAAAATCAAATTTTCTTTATCACGACGCCCTGCTAAAATTGCACAAAATACACAGCGCGTTTTTTTATCATCTAATTTTGTAATATAGGAAGCCCGCCAAGGGGCCCAGAGTTTGTTCATAATTTAGGACAAGTGGATAATTTCTCCTGAGACTTTACCATTCTGAACCTTCAATATCCCGCACGAAAAAAATTTTGCTTTTACAATGTCATTGGGGCTACCAGGATTAAAACATAAAACCCCGTCGATGACCTCATTATACGCATGATGAGAATGCCCATAGACAATGACATTCACCGGCGTATCTTTAAATTGAGCCCTGGCATTCGTCAACGCATCTTTAGGACCTAAATGCCCATGGGTTACCCCAATTTGAATTTGATCCGCAACAATGATTTCTTTAATGGGAAGTTTGGCTTTTAAAGCACCCTCATCCATATTGCCTTGCACGGCTTTAACCGGAGCAATGCGTTGCAAACTTTTAATAACACCTTGCAAATCAAACCTTAAAACCGCATCAAGG
>CAYZPQ010000060.1:6843-11173 GCA_964480185.1 uncultured Planctomycetales bacterium
CATTCGCATCACAAATATCGCCGGCATGAATGATCAAATCTACACCCGCAAAAATAGTACTGACTTGGGATGGGATAAACAAAGAATGTGTGTCGGAGATTACGCCAATTTTCATTTAACTAGTGCCGGTTCGTCGAATAAATGCATTAAGGCATTAATATCGCCTTCTTCCCATACCCACATTTTTTGTGCCAACGCACGCACACGGGCATTGTCTTCCAGGCCATTTAATGCCACCACCACACATCGACTAGGCTTTGGTTCAAGATTTTTAATTTGCTCATTTAATAGATTCAGCTCATGCTCCCAGAGCGGATCTTTCTTTAAAATCACAAGCCAATTTTCATCATCAGCTTGCGCGGTCATCGCTTCATAGACATGCCCAGCCGTTGTACGCAAACGCATGGGTTTAATATCGGTAAATCGATTTAATTTATAGCGACGGCCATTTAAAGTAAAGGCTTCATTATCAAACTTATGGATTAATTCACTAAAGCGTGTGGTGAGATCTTTACGGGATGTTACAGCAAATTCATTGATGGCCCGATTTAATTCATCTTTAAATTGTCGACGCATGCGGCCATGCTCGAGCTCCACACTTTGCAAACGACGGCTTAAGACATACTTCAGCCAATACGTAAATAACTTATCTTTAATGTGATGATAATTCCCATTCTTCCCTACAATATCCGCGCCTAAGAGCATACTCACACGGTTATTCAATTGATTAGGCTTCACAGACAAATGCTCAATAATATCGGAAATTTTATGAAAACCAGCGGCTAATGCACACAATACCTGCACGGTTAAACCGCCAGATTTATGTTTAGTAATCGCATTGATATGCAATTCAAAATGACGATTAATAACACCCCACGGATTAAAAATCAAATTCTCAATGGCTTGAGTTAAGGCGGGGGCATAAATTTCTTGCTGACGATAAATGGCTGCCACAGCGATCAATTCTTGGCATAATAAATTAATATACAAAGGATGAGAACCAGTGAAGTCGACGATGAAATTCTTAAGCTGTAATCCAATATTTAATCCCTGCAAATTATGGTCAATTAAGCCTATCGCTTCATTAAACGTCAATGGCCCAATATCTAAGATTTCGAAATTACCAAATAATAAGGATAACTTTTCATTAAAAATCTCACGGGCTAAGGTCGGCTGAGAGCTGGCAAAAATATTTAAGGTATTTTTCTGGGTCATTAACCGCTTGCCTAAATCCGAAAACACTTCATCAATACCAAAATCACCCAATATGTGAAACTCATCTAAAATCAAGACAACCTTCTGCCCTGTTTCTTGGGAAAATATTTCCGGCACCGTCAATAATGCATGATAGGCTTCCCGAATTTTATCTTCTTGGGCTAAGGATTGCACCGCCTCAATCAGACCCACCGTTTGCGGGACATGAGCGCGTGCCGAAGCACATAAAACGGCTAAATCATCTTGGACAGGATTGCCTAATTTTTTTAAATAATGATAGAGAAGGCTTTTATTCAATTGTTGCGCGAGGTATGGCAGGTCACGATTTTCTAAATCAACATACACTAAAATCACATTGTGATCATCAACCTGGGCCATGACTTGACGCAGCAAGGCTGTTTTGCCAATATAACGGCTGCCAAGCAATGCCACATTTTGACGGAATCCATCGGTTAACCCTTTGATGCGTTTATTTAACACATCTAATGTAATGGCCCGTCCGTAAAAATTTAAGTTCATGTCAATCGTGTTCATTGTGGTAAATAATAGAGCGGATTAACCGCTACTTGCCCTCGACGAATTTGAAAATGAAATAGTTTTCTTGAGCCGGTAACAATCATTTGCCCCAGCACATCACCTTTAGAGACCCTGTCGCCTAAACGTGTACCACTTTGATCGAGTTGAGAATAAACTGAAATAAAGCCATCTTGATGATCAACCATCACGGTATAACCCCATGAACCTACATAATCACTTAAAATAACTTTTCCCTCACGGGCAGCTCTAATATTATCAGAGCTGCTTACTTCTATATCAATACCTTTATTAACAGCATCCCCTTTACGGTCACTGAAATAACTCGCAAGTCGGCCTTTAATGGGCCAAATAAATTCGTCTTTGTTTAAATCTTCAATTTTCGATATGGTGGATGGTGTTGACGTTGTGGGTGACGTCGCTGCAGGTGTTGGTACGGGTGGAATATCAATGACTTGTTTGGCACCAGGGATGAGAATCAATTGATTCACTTCAATAGCACCGGCATTTGGAATTTGATTAGAACTAATAACTCCGTCGATATCCACACCATAGGCTTTTGCAATGCGCCACAAGGTCTCCCCTTTTTGAACTTTATGATAAACCCCATCTTTTTTAACAGGTGGTTTAGGTGCCGTGTCCGTTGTTGTGGGATAAGAAGGATATTCAGTTGTGGCACAACTAGATAATAATAAAGGCATGACGATAACACTAATGGCTAGTGCTACGGATTTAATGTGATGGTTCAGGTTATAGTTAGACGACATACACTCGTTTATATATTTTCTGGTTCCAAAAGGACCCTATTAACTCACATAAAGCGGGGGAAGGGAATCGAACCCTCGCAATTTGCTTGGGAAGCAAATATACTACCACTGTATGACCCCCGCAAATAAAACCCCTATGACAAAATACGCCTAAAATCTGACACAACCTGATCTGGACTTTTGGCCAACAATACTTCCCGGCATACAGCAATACGTTGAACACCAGAACTTAATATGTTCTTAACATTGTTGCGATTAATGCCTCCAATAGCGAAGATAGGAATTTTAATCTCTTTATGAACTTTTTGCAACAGCTTTAAATCCATAGGCTTTCGTTCCGGCTTCGTTTTTGTTTTGAAGACTGAACCAAAACCAATGTAATGCGCTCCTAAGGCTTGGGCTCGACGGGCTTGAAGCAAGTTTTGGCATGATAAACCAATGAGCATATCTTTAGAAACTAAACGTTTAACGTCTTCAATAGCCAAATCTTCTTGGCCAATATGCACCCCATCCACTCCTGCAGCCAATGCCACATCTACCCTGTCATTCATGATCAATAATGTGCGCTGTTGTGTGATGCGTTTTGCTTGCTTGCAAAACGATACCATGTCTTTGGCCAAGCCGTGTTTATCACGCAATTGAACAATATCAACACCTGCTTTGACAATAATCCGTAACACAGCTAATAATTGAGCATAAGGTAAAACTTGCGTATCAAGAATCACATATGTCTTAGCGGTGTTTAAGCGCTTTAGTTTCGATGGCATATAAATTATAACGTAACTTTTTAATGAAAAGACTGACCGAAGGATCAATTAACTTAGCGGCTTCCTCTAAAACACGTAGAGATTCTTTGGCTCTTTGATTATTAGCCCAGAATAAAGACTGAATATCCGCACGCTTAAGCTCTGTCGCTGTCGTACTTTTACCTACGTCCGCGTGAATATCGCGTGATGCTAATAATTGTTTTGGGTTTAATTTAATAACTGATTCGGTAAGCTGATGGCGTAAATTTTTATAATCGCGGGTTAAAACCTTTTCATCCCAAATATACCGGCACACATCTTCACACACCCTCAACCCCTCTTTAGCCCGATTGAAGTTCGCATCAATCATACGAAATAAACTAGGGACAGAGCCCGGTTTTTTTGTTTTTTTAGAAAAACCGGGCTCTGTCCCTAGTTTATTTGCCATAGTATTTGACTATTTTATTGATGATATTGGTAGTGGAATAGCCGTCGATGAATTTAATTAATTCAACTTTGCCGGCAATGTCGGAGCCAACAACTTCTTTGCCTTTGTAATCGGCACCTTTGATGAGGACATCAGGTTTGATCGCTTTAATCAACCTGTAAGGAGTATCTTCATTAAAAAGAACAATGAAATCAACACAGGCGAGAGCTGCCATGACAGCGGCGCGGGATTGTTGATCGCAAATCGGGCGACCTGGATCTTTAATTGTGGTGACACTTTTATCGCTATTTAAACCAACAATTAAAATCCTCTGCTCACCCTTTTTGCCGTATTTCGCTTTTTCTAAATAAGACACATGCCCTTTATGCATCAGGTCAAAGCATCCATTGGTAAAAGCAATAACCTTGCGTGACTTACGCAAAGCCGGCAGCTTCTTAAGAAGACTGTTAAGACTGAGGATTTTATCGTTAATCATGGGTTTTAAGCCGTTAAAGCATTTTCCACTAATTCGCAAATAGAATGAAACATCACCAAATGTGATTCTTGAATACGCGCGGTTTTCGTAGATGCTGCTTTTAAGGTAAGATCGGATAAATCAGCCATGGCCCCACCCGTTTGTC
>CAYZPQ010000061.1:0-11135 GCA_964480185.1 uncultured Planctomycetales bacterium
TGAACAGTGGCCTGATTGCTCCACTCCCATTTCATGGAATCAAGGTTAGCCATCGCAGAATCAGAGAATGTATTGAGATTCTCTATTAATTCAAAATTTTCTGGCAATGCTAGCCCGTCTGTTTGTGTTGCAAACTCATCAAACAACTTTATCAAAGCGTCAAAATAACTTTTCTCCCATCCTCCACCACTACGAGTGTACAGAGTCGTCAGCCATCTTTTATAAAACTGGGCCACTGCGGCTAAACTAAGCTCTGATTTATTAATAATAGATCTCTCAGTATCCAAATCGATAAAATAAGCATGCTCTTCTAAATCACCCTTCATCTTGCCAAACATAAAATTAGCGGACTTTATATCTACAAGAATAATCTTATTATTAATCACTCTTCTAAAAAGATCTTTTAGCTCTTCAAGGGGCCTATTGGATCCACTGACCTGCAATCGCCTTGATGACTCTCCATAATTTTGGCCCCAGACTCTATCAGCAATAAGAATTCCCCATCCTGGTGAATAAACCCTAGGACAAATCTTCTTACTTGCTAATAGATTAAGCAAATCTAATACCTCTCGTCGAATAGGTGGATCATAAAAGATTCTTGATCTAAGAACCATATCGTCCGATAAAGAGAAAACTGAGTTAAGTGATCCTCCACCAAGCTTTTCTAACTCTGTCCAAGAATCTGGATTCCTTGATGTTCTAATGGAAACACTCCTACTTCCTTTATAGCCCCTTCTGATATTTTTATTAACTTCTTGCAACGAAATGCCAAATCTAGCTAAGTACTGCTGAAAACGATATTCTAAGCTACCAGATCCAGCAATGGCACCAGCAATAGCTTCTGTAGTATTTGTAGAGGAATGCTCTATTTTTGCAGGAGGATAAGCTCCTCTTACCATTATTTTATTCTCAGCAATCAACACTTTACCTACACGTTTCTTATCTACAAATACATTAAAATCATGTGCTGAAATTTCTAAGACATCTCCCACTCTAAATTCACTATCTTGATCAAGAACCTGATCCACTCTATATAAATTATTTCCTAAACCGCTTAAACTAAGACGGGACCATTTCTTGCCCCCGATACAAACATATCCCAAATTCTTTAAATCAAATAATGTTTGTATAATGTCTCTATCCTGCACCGAATGCCATTTGCTCAGATGCTGTTGAAGATCTTTGAAAGCAATAAATTGAGGCCATGGATGTTGATACACTAATGCTTGTCGCAAATATGAACGTATGGCTCCAAAATTAGTTTGTCCATCAGAAGCAAGGCTACGGCCCGCAGTAATACTGGCTGTAAATAAATATTTAATAACAATGTCTGCGACACCTGAACCATCCAAATCATCTTGCGCAATCGAGTACGGAAAGAATGCTGTGATTTGATTATTACTAATTACAACTTCGCCTGTTTCTTTGACATCACGACCATAAATAATTTTAAGTTTATAATATTCTTCATCAAAACTCTCAACAGCATTAATGGCCGTCGTTGATTGCCCTTGCTTTACTCGTCCCAATAAAAATCTTCGTGAAGATTTTCCGGTTACTAACACTGATTTGCTGGAATCTGCTAATAATACAGCACGTCGAATCTGATAATATCCATCAGGATCAACGCTTGGGAATTCCATTGCATTCATAAACGTTTCAGGATGAGGCAAAACTAAGTCAACCTGCACTGCCATGGCATGATCAGGCAAATAGCTAGGCTCAACCCTCGTGGTCTCTAATTTAGCAATCATTGCAGTGCTGCTAAATCCGCCGGAGAAATACTTCCTTGGGATAGTCTCTTGAGTAATTGGGTCTTTTTCTTCTTTGATTAAGTTATACGCCCCCTTTTTAAACGCCTGCAGGTATTGTTGATAAATAGCCTCGGTGTTGTTGATGTCCTGTAAATTAATGCCCTGGACTTTGTTTTTATCCGCATAAACCTGAGACAAAATACTATCTTTGATTTTTTTCTTGTACCAGGTAGCGAGGATAAGAGAATTGTACACTTGGCGTAATTGGTTGAAATTCTTACCTTCGTTGATTTCTTTGGTTAGCTCAGGAATGACAACTTCCCTGACAATCTGACTTCCTATTTGATTAGTCTCTTTTCTAAGACTACCCTCATGCTTTTCTGCTGATAAGTAGTCTTGTTCAAGCATAACTTTAAGTTTAGATTCAACAACATAAGCTACATGAGCCTTAGCGTTCTCATAGACAACAGCCTTTTGTGGGACAATCCAAACTTTATTAAACGTGTTCACAGGAATGTTCGTTGTTCCAAACTTCTTTTGCGCTTCTTCATAGATACGTTTCCAAAACTTCTTACCTACTTCGTCTTCTGGATAAATTAAAGATGCAGTTATTTGTTTAAGCAGATAGTCTTGCGCCAGAAGATCCCGACCCATTTCAGTTTGACCAAATGATTCAGGAACAATACGGTCTTTCTCATACGGCGACAAATTGACCCATAAGTCTTTTTCAGGAACAGTTAATGATGCTAAGAAATACTTGATCAATTTTGCTGATTCATCTTTAAGCGATTGATCAGTTAAAACAGAATCGCCTTTATCTAAGATGAAATCAAATTGGAACGGATTGTCAGGATGGACTTTAATGCCTTTGAGTGTTGGAGGATTAAATACAGGGCTTAAATGAACCATTGTGCCAGGCGCAGGCAAAACAAGATCCTGGGCATAGACAGGGCATTGCCCTATCTGTCCTGTAATCACAAAGGATAGGAGTATTAATATAGATATGTATCTTTGCATAATATAGAAGAAGTATAAACTATGTATCTAGATAGTGCCACTTGGGGATGGAGGGCTAAGTAAAAGCCCGGCATCCTTGCTTTATGCAGGAATTAATGGTATAAATTCGAGTTCATGGCCATTCTCCGTAAATCTTCTCTGCTGTTTGACATTGCGCTATGTTTTGTGGGCGCAATTGTCCTAGCCGCGATCTGTTATTCGGACCGCTGGTTATTTCCTAACATCAGTTATTTTAATACCGACTTCTATATTGATTTCCTGGGCTCTTTTCTGCTGACTAATTTTATTTACCAGGGCAATGTGCAGCTCTGGGACAATTTTGACCAAATGCCACATGCGTATTTTTGCCTAACGTATGGCGTTTACAAACTCCCTAATGCCCTAACCGCCATTACCTATGCGCTTCTTTCACCATTTTCCGACGATCCGGCCAAATTATTTACACATGTTTTTGCTGCCGTCCATTTCCTCTCCCTGCTTCTCCTTCGTGTCATAGGATACTATTTATTTTTGCAACGCTTCTGCCGCAATCGCTGGCTCTTGATCTTAATCACGATTTACGCAAGCATTACCTTAAGTCCTTTATATTTTCTCTCGGGATTGACCTTTCAAAGTTTTTATCCGCTGTTTTTACATTTAGTCCTAAAAGTCTTAGAAGAATTTAAAATAAAAGACCTGCTCTTGTTGATTGTCTATTTCGCCGTATGCTTAAGTTACGGAATGCTTCAAGGTGGGTATATGTATCAGGGCGTACATATGTTCATCATGCCGGCATTGATATGGTCCTGGATGACGCATCAGCAGCGCTTGCGTGAACTGGGACGTCATTGGCGGCAAACTCTGCGCAACCTTCCGTGGGGCATGATCTTTTTAAGTTTACTCTGTTCAACACTCATCATGGCCCCAGACCTTTACATGGTGAAATACAATCTGAAGGATTATTCATTTGGATTCGCCGACAGCCGTATTGATAAAATCTGGAGCATTCCCCATTATTTTAACCGACCCCATGCTTTTTGTGACCCCAATGAATTCTTGTGGAAGGGCCTTGATTTTTCAAACGCGTATGATTGGGGCGCGCGTTGGTTATTCGTAGGATTTGCTGCGTTTGCTTTTGCTGTGGTCGGGGCTGTACTGGGCCGTGATCCACGTCGGCATATTTTTACGGTCGCTATTTTTCTGATTTGGTGCCTCAATCATGCCAAAGACAGTTTCCCCTTCGGCATGCTGGCCCATTGGATCAATGCACTGACTAATCCTTTTAATTTCATTCCCCGCACCATGCATATTGCCAGCGTTGCAGTTTTACCCTATCTCTTAGTGCCACTCATGATGATGGGCGTGCAGGCCTTGTGGGAAGCAATTAAAACTGGAAAGGATGCGCATCACAAAACCTTTCAATGGAAAATTATCATCATTATGCTCGTGGTTTTATGTGTTGTCGCTGCCGTACAACGTCCTGTGATTATCCCTTACCTGTTAATCGCAGGGAGTGTACTCGGGCTGGTGTTGATGATAGCCATGTTAAAAAAACAAGGACCGGTATGGAACACTACTGCGATCGTCCTCATCAGTGGTTTATTTATCGGCGATACTATTTTAATGTCTTTGTACATTGAAAGTAATCGTAATACCCGTATCGAGCCCGTGGAGATCGTCGGAAAGCCGGAACTTAAGAACGTCGGCGTCAATTTTCAAAATCCGCGCATCCTTCCCTATCGTGCGTTTTATGATGTGTTCAATTATCACCCCGAGAACTCTTACTTACTCAACATACCCATGAATGTGCCTGGTATTTATTTCCGTTATAACAATATGATACGGCAATTCTATTGGACCAATAATTACATGCCCCGCCATATTTCCTATGCCAACTGGCAGGAAGATCCCTTGATGTGGCATTACATCCATGCCCAACGTTCCCAAATATTTCTTGCCCCTTATGCAGTTAAGGCCACGGATGTGAATTTCCGAAAAATCATTGAATCAGGTTTAAGCCAGGATGTGGTCATGATCGAATCAGGACAAGATGTGTTATTGCCTAATGTCCCTGCCGTCGATGTTAAGCATGATGCTCCACCATTAACGTCGTGGAATTTTACGCTCAAGGATTGTGAACGCCGCACCGGAAAAGATATTGAGGCCTTTCACTGCAAACTTCCCCCAGATTTTCCAAAATATATAGCCAGCACGTATCTGACCGCAGACAGCGCCACACTTATTTTGCCGGGTTTCTCACCGGTACAAGGCCAGGTGATTTTACCTTACACCTTTGATGTGAATAATGTACGAGATGGATGGATTGTACTTGGCCTCCCACCTCAAACTCTTGACACGGCACAATTAACATTATCCTATCCTCGTTCATTGCCGCCAGGCATTACAAAAATAATTAAATACACCAGCGACGATCTTAAGTTTAATCTTAAAACAGACAAGCCCGGCTGGATTGTGTTCCACTATCCTTATGATGTGAAATGGAGTTTACGGGTGGATGGTAAAGAAACGCAATTACGGCGGGCGAACAAAAGCTTTTTGGCAGCCCCTCTATCTGCAGGAGAACATACCATTGAACTAACCTATTGGCCAAACACACCCTTACGCTGGATCATCTTAGCCTCAGTGCTTTTGGCTTTTATTGATCTTATCGTCGTGCTTTATTTAATTTTCCGCAGATCCACTTGATCTGACTTTCCGTCAAGGTTGAAAAAGAAGGCAGGCTCAACACATTCAAACTGATTTTAGCCGCAACAGGAAGTTTTGTGCGAATGTAGCGTTTATATACTGGCATTGATTGCACAGGATAAAAGCCAGGCCGCGTTTCAATACCAGCGAGGGACAATTGGGCCATGACATGATCACGGTTCTGACCGAACACCCTTGGATCAATTCTTAAAGCCACTGCCCAAACAAGAGGATCGACCTCTTTCTTGAACTCCTGCATGATGACCCCAGGAATATTTTCAAGATATTTCCTGTAGGCTTTATAAATATTTTTTTTAAGCTCGATGATGGTGTGGCTTTGCTCCAATTGAGCTAACCCAAGTGCAGCCTGCAAATTGGTCAAACGAAAATTATGCCCAATGACCTTATGCCAATAAGGTGGCTTACGTTCCATGCCGTGATTACGGATAAGGGTCATGCGATCAAATAATTTTTTACTGCGCACAGCAACACATCCCCCTTCACCCATTACCATGGTTTTTGTCGCCTGGAAACTAAAAGTCCCAGCATCGGCAAATGTCCCAGCAGCCTTCCCCTTATAATAAGAAAAAACAGCTTCGGCAGCGTCTTCAATTAAAAAAAGTCTATGCTTACGGCAAATCGCCTTCAGGACATCCATGTCACACATGTTTCCATAAAGATGTACAGCACAAACGGCTTTCGTCTTAGATGTAATCGCCTCTTGCACGCGAACTGGATCAATGCACCACGTATCTTGGTCGATATCAACAAACACGGGTGTTGCTCCTGTTGCAATCACCATATTAATAGCGGCAACAAATGTGAATCCAGGCAAAATGACTTCATCGCCAGGGCCAATGTTTAAAGCTAGCATCGCTAAATAGAGGGCTGTTGTCCCATTGGATGTTGTGAGCACATAGGGAGAATTGATGGCTAAACTGAATTCTTTCTCGAATTTTTGCACATAGGCACCCCCGGATATCCAAGTGGATGATAGTGCATCGTGAAGATACTCTTCTTCACGTCCCATAAAAACCGGCTTAGTCCAAGGATATTTTATTTTAACCATTTTAATCCTATCCGTTCTCTCAATAATAACTTAAAGGTCTCGGCGGTATATTGAAAAAATATTGTTAAGAAACGCGTATTGGCCTGGCCGCGTGATCTGCGGCAGTTGACCACTGGTATTTGCAGGATCGAGATTTCCAATTCTTGCAAATAATACATAAGCCGTATGCAATAATCCCCATACCCCCAAAATATGTTGTCATAATTGACCTTTTGCATGACGGTGCGATGTATCGCATAAAACCCATATAAGCTGTCGGTTACGTGTTTTCTCATCACGCAACGGATGAAAATGTTGAATAGCCAGCTTAAAATATGCCTCACGCGGCTGTCCATCGCGCCCCCATAAAGGAAACGAGATCCAACAACCGCATCATAATATTCCAAATTTTGAATCATCTGGGGGATGTATTTTGGTTGGTGATTAAAGTCACTGTCCATCACGACAAAAATATCTCCTGTGGCATGTTCTAAGCCCACACGGATGGATGCAGCCAAGCTGGGATTCTGGGTACGCAATAGAGGTTTGACAAAATTGTATCCATGCCCACATACCACACGATAAGTCCCATCTGGACTGTTATCATCGACGACGATAATTTCATGAGTAATGTGACGCAGTTGAGCATGGACCTCATCAATCAATAAAAGGATATTATCCTTCTCATTGAAGGTAGGGATAATCACTGAAATGCGCGGCTGGTTCATTTTATCCTTTTGGCGTGCACCATAAATCCTGTACCCAATTTTTCCATGCGCAATACTTCAAAACCCCTCGCTTCCAATTTCTTATCAATTTCTTCTTTAGAATAATAACTATAACCCCTAACATCAAGCACCTTCAACGTATGGCGTAAGCTGTTGATCCAGGAGTTCTTATCCAAGAAATTAAATAAAAATAAATTTGTATACGGCAAAATATTGTCAAAAAATTGATCAATGCGATCAATATAAGGAACAACACCAATGGAAATGGCAACATCCACCGTCACAATCGGCTGAGACATAATGTCCATCTGGATAAATACAACATTCTTAGATTCATCCACGCTCAAGCGCTCTTTGGTCAATTGAATCGCCGCATTGGCAAAATCAGACGCATGGACCTGTGCTCCGCGCGCAGCCATTTGTTGTGTATACACTCCACCGCCGCATCCGATGTCTGCGGCACGAATACCTGGACAGACATTCTTGGCAATGAACGCCGATACCATTTCAAAACGCCGCTCCATAACTTTCTTTTCCAAAGGGAAAACTAATGCTTTATAAACAGTCGTAAACATGGGCGAAGCCTGGATAAGCTCTTGTGAACATTTTTCGTAAAATCCGCTAAAGCCTTTGATGTTCTTTTCCCAATATTCTTGACTACTTAAGTTCTTCATAAAACAGCCACCTCAGGTAAGGGTACGATGAATTTAGTCCCCTGCGCCACTAATTCCTTTTCTCGCACCAAGAAATTCTTTACGAAACTGTAAGGTAAAGCGAGAAGGTACTCTGGCTTTTCACGACGCATCACATCTTCATCGACGATAGGGACATCGGCTCCGATAATATATTTCCCGAATTTAAAAGGATTAGAATCTGCCGCGGCTTTCACATGCGTATGGTCGACATGACAATATTGGAGTATCGTATTGCCTTTGGTAGAAGCCCCGTAGATCCATACTGTCTTTCCTTTAGCTTTTAATTCCTCTAACAGTTTAATCAGGTCTTCCCTGGTTTTCTTAATACGCGCATCAAAAGAACGGTAAGTTTCTATATCAAATATTCGAGAATCTTGTTCCTCTTTGAGAAGGAGCGCCAGCCGCTGTGTCGACTTAAACTTAGAACATCCTTTTTTCTTAATAAACATACGGAAACTACCACCATAAACATCATTTAAAGATACATCAAAAATCTCAAGGCCCACCTTATCCATAATCCACTGCATCGTCGCGATACCATAATACCCATTATGCTCATGCACAATATTATCGTACATATTGGTTTTGATCATCGCCGGAAGATACGCCATTTGAATAATCCACACACCATCATCTTCCATACACGACGGAACATTGCGGCAAAAATCAACAGGGTCAGACAAATGATAAAACATGGCAACGCTAAAAATAAGCCGGGCTTTTTTCGAAGAGACTTTATTAAATACATCTGCGCTAAAAAAATCGTGCACAAAATTAAAATTTGGGCCAGAAACAACTGGCTCCACATTTTGAGCAGCGTCGATGACTAAGAACTGATATGGTTTTTCTTTGAAAAAAGAAAGCAAGGTGCCGTCATTGCCACCAATATCTAAAATGAGATCACCTTCTTTTAACAAGGCTACGTCTGCTCCACTTTGAGCAACATCTTCCAATACTTTCTTCATGGATTCGCTCGAGGAACTCGTGTAGGGGTAAGATTGATACATGTGGCTTAAATCAACGCGGGAGGCAAGCTGTACTAATCCGCAATACCGGTCGGAAGCATCCTTCTGACACAATTTAAGCTCTAGAGGATATTTGTTGAATTTGTCCCGGTAATCTAATGAATCCGGAAAAATGGAAGAAAGATACTGCTCTCCGATGTCTAAGCATGTGACGAGGTTGGTGTTGCCACAGGCAAAACATTTAGAAGTATTCATGTTTTAGTTATTCTTCTGTCGTCGTTCATTCATAAAAGAGATCACATCTGCCGCATCTGAAAAATTATGTTCGGGGTCCATGATTTCCTGATTCTCAACCCGTATTCCAAACTCTACTTTTAAATTTAAACGATCAGCAATTTCTTCAAGACTAATTGTATTCTTGGCCCCTACTTCCACCAAACCTCGACGGTCGAGATGATCCGCAATCCAGTTGCTCACAAAATGAAGCGGCGAAAACGCATAGCGGCTTTTACCACTAACGTATACTTTGCCATTTAATATATCAATTAAAACACCTTTAGTAAGACTTGGCCCATATGTCGCTGTCAAACGGACAATTAAATGATTGTCCACTAATTCACAGCGTTGTTCTGCGATTAACTTATGTTGACCATACACGGATTCAAGCTCACAACGGGCAGACACTGTGCTGATATGAATAAATTTCTTATATTTCCACTGCGTGATTAAATGTTCGGTGGTTTGCACCGTCTCTTTAAAATGCTGTTCTTGATTTTGACTGGCCCAAAAACGTTTAGAACCAGTCGCACAGTTGATGAGCACATCATATTCCCGCAGGCTTAGCGCGGGATCGGAATGTCGTGTGACTTCAATAAGATCGACAAACGACTTATCACGTAATGCGGCACAGAGGCCACTGCCCACATATCCATTTGCTCCAATCACAGCCACAGAAACCATATTATTTAAAAACAGGGGGTACTTGTACAATTGGTGGGTTGCAATCATCCCATTTCTTGGACAATAAAGCGACAGCGGTCACAGGAACGATCGCGTAAAAAGTATGCACCACACCACTGGGCGTCATAACACAAGACCCTCTGCTCATATGAATGATTTTTTGCTCTTCGTTTCCTTGTTTTGCATCTTTACTGACCATGATCCCTGAGCCTTCAACAACCAAAAAATATTCATTGAATTCCGGATGATAATGATCTCCACGGGTTGTCCCAGGAGTAAAATAAAGCATATTAAATTCTACAATGGCATCCTCGGGGATCCACGTAAAAATACCTCCCCGCCCGTCCTTGACAGTATTAATGTTGCACAAAGGGTGTAGAATTTCTTGTTTTTTCATTTTACTCCTCCACACAAAATTTCCACTATTGGATGTGGGCATTATATTTTAAGAAATTCTATTTAACAAGGACTACCTACCACAACGAGAAGTAATCTTTTGATCAAAAGCGTTGCTTGCTACTTACGTCTTGATTCAAAGTCTACCATCCATTCAATACCATATTTATCTCTGAACATACCAAAGTATGAACCCCACGGACTATCACTCATAGGCATCTCTATGTTGCCACCGGATGAAAGGCCATTAAATAATCGATCAGCCTCTTCTTTGCTTTCTGCGCTGATTGCAATCTTACTTCTATGTTCATTTTCGTTTGTTCGTCCCATAAATTCCGGCACATCATTTGCCATTAACACATTACTTTTACCGATCGGCAAAGCAATGTGCATAATCTTATTTTTTTCCTTTTCTGCGACAGGAAATTCCGGGCTTTCCAAGTCTTTGAAACGCATCACTTTTGCAAATTCTCCACCGAACACTGATTTATAAAATGTAAATGCCTCTTCGGCATTCCCGTTGAAATTAATATGTGGATTTATTGTTGCCATGATTTGCCTCCATATATACAGAACCTATTGTATGTTTAACCTATATCTAACAGCCCGCGCTGCACCCTCTTTGTGCACTATGCCTGCGCGGACAAGGGGAGCAATTAACTGATTTACCCTCGCTCGATTAATATTCATCAACTGACATATCTGAGCTGCCCCCAGAGCGCTATGTTTCCTAAGCAAAACAAGCAACTCATCCTGCTTGGGCGTAATAGTCACTCTGGCAAGCTTTAATGAACCTTCCTTGATACGCCCTTGAATAATCTCAATAGAATTCAGCAAACCTTCGGCGATATATTTTTTCGCCCACGGGGCCTGCACGCCGTGTTTTC
>CAYZPQ010000062.1:0-11044 GCA_964480185.1 uncultured Planctomycetales bacterium
TCAGCAAATAAAAATAAGTAAGCAGGACCGCTTCCTGAGACGGCAGTGATGGCATCTAATTGTGATTCTTGAACAATAACAGTCTGACCTATCGACGATAAAACATCATTAGCTAACTTTAAGTCTGTTGACTTTGCAAAACGGCCTTTGGCTACACCCGTAATTCCCTCGCCAATTAAAGCTGGCATATTGGGCATAGTGCGAATGACGCGGGGTTTATTACCTAAATTGGTTTCAAAGAATTTAATCGTCAAGCCTGCTGCAATGGAAATATATAAAGGATGATTATCCTTCAATCCGCGGGCTTCATTAATAGAAGCAATAGCCGTCAACATATCTTGCGGCTTCACGGCTAAAAGCACGATCGACGCTTTGGCGATGGCGTCGCTGATTGTGGCAATAGTGACACGGTACGTTTTTTTAAGATACGCACACCTTTTACTGTCTGCTTCAACAACATAAATGGCAGCACGCGTGTGAAGACCTTTGATAAAGGCCTCGCCCATGTTCCCACCACCGATAAGTGCAATTGTCTGTTTAATGTTGTTCTTCATAGGCCTCTTTAAAAATGGCGGATCCAATACGCACCATGGTTGAACCTTCCTCGACGGCAATTTGCAAGTCACCACTCATGCCCATCGAGACAATATTAAATGATAAATTCGCATGCCCCGCAAATTGTTTAATCGCTTGTTCTTTAATCAGACGTAAATCACCAAAGGCTTTGCGTATTAAACCTTCATCCTCAGTTAAAGGCGCCATGGCCATCAGACCTTTAACCTTCACATGAGATAAACCGCCAATTTGCTCTAATAAACTTAAAGCCTCATCGGGATTAGCACCAAACTTTTGATCTTCGCGTCCGGTATTGAATTGAACTAAAATATCGGCGGAAGCGTTACGTTTTAAGGCTTGTTTTTGAATTTCTTGAGCTAATTTAAGGCTATCAACGGACTGAATTAAGGAACAGACATCCAGCGCATCTTTGGCTTTATTGCTTTGCAAATGACCAATTAAATTGGTCATGACTGTTGGATATTTGGCTTTAAGCGCTGGGAATTTACGTTGTGCTTCTTGTACGCGATTTTCCGCAATATACCCAACACCAGCGTCGATGGCTTGTTCAATGGCCCACTCGGGTGCAAATTTTGTCACACCCACCAAAACAACATCCCCTGATTGACGCCCTGCCTTACGGCATGCCTCATCAATGAGGGCTTTCACCTTCACGACATTTTCAGAAATCATGATAACTCCGTCAGTGGAAAATTAAAAATAACCCCGTTACGGTAGCACAAATGGGTGGGAAATTCAATGGTTGTCAGGGGAGTTTGTTGAATTGCTGGAAACAGGTGTTCGTGTTACCTGTTTATCGGGTGAAAAATAAATTGTATGGGCGGGAATATGGGTGTTCTTGGGGACAATAGCTCCTGCGGCGATAACAGACCCATCACCTATTTCAACACCAGGCATGATGACGGAATTAAGACCAACGACAACTTTCTTGCCAATTTTGACTTTCATCAGTTTAATGCCTTTAGGCTCAAAAATATGACCAATAACTGTAGCATTACCGCCGATTACACTTCCCTCACCTATTTCAAGTAATGATAAATCAGCGACGTTCTTGGAATTAATTTGCACACCTACTCCTAATTTTGCACCCATAAGTCGATAAAATATTGAGCAAAAGGGTGTTAGTAATAAGAAATCCATAAAAACGGTACGCAGACATAAAAATAAGGCATTCACAAAGAACCACTTCAATGTTTCAGGATGACCAACAGTGTACGTGCCTTCTTTTAAACGCAGTCTTAATATACAGTTTAATAAACCAATCACACACGCTAATGTGAGACCAAATAAAAAATAACATCCCGCAAGCGTGATACAACCAATTAAAACAAATTTCTTAACTACCCACTCCTGTGTCACCCCATAATCAATGAGGCTAACAAAAATGCTCGCCGCAGGCCACAAGGCAATACCGATGACGAGGGCCCCTAAGGCATATAAAAATAATGTCAACACAAGCTGCGACACTATAAGTACGATTTTCTTCATATCAATGACCCTTCTTACTTAATTTGCAAATTCCCTTGAGCATCAAAACTTAAACCAAGTTCACGGTAATCACTTACAGGCAATATACCCCGCCCCATTTCTCCCATCTTTTTTGTTTCTATCGCATGCAGATTATTGTGTTCTTTTCCGTTTAGATTCCAAGCAACTTTATGGGTTTTATATTGCGTTTCAGTGGCGTTTACACTTTCTCCTATCTGGATAAAGATTGCCTGATCATCCCAATTGAGAATCTTAGCTTTATGCCCAAAATACCCTCCAATTGACCCAACTTTTCTTAACGTCTTTGCCTTATAGACATAAATATCCAAACTCAAATTTGTATATTTAGGAGTACCCCATCTTACTATTTGAGTATGACCTGTTGGATAATGAGATTTATACCTCTCAACCAAAATAATATAATCGCTTGAAAAATTTTTCATTTGTTTCAATTCAACTACTGATGCGTGTAATCGTGCAGGTTCATAGGTGCAGCCATTCAAAAAAACTCCTATTATTCCTATACTTATTAAGACTTTTGTTAAAAAGAATATTTTTCTATTAATCAGTTGCTCGATCATATTAATCCTCTCAACGAAGCGTCTTTAAAAACCACTCTTTAATCCCATTACATAGTATTTTTCTATGCGTTAACATTAAATATTCGGCATGTGGGCCATCTTGAATAATATCAATTTTCTTTACTGAATTAGTCTTATCAAAAAGCGCCTGAGAATGCCACGGCTTGATGATCCAGTCTTTGGTGCCATGAATATAATATACTGGCTGTTTTAACTTGGCGACAATATCAATCGGTTTTTCTTTGGCCTGCCACCAAGGACCAGGTCTCACCCCTTTACCAATACGCCCTTCACCAAATAAGCTATACTTGACATCCAAGTTCATGTCCAATTCCCATAAACGGTATTCAATCTTTTCAAATTCGCTCGGAGGACTAACAGCGACGATACTTTTAATTAAATCTGTTTTACTCGCTGTAATTAAACTCGTCGCTGCACCTAAAGAAAATCCGATCACACCAATCGCTTCATATCTATCTTTAACTTCATCAATGACAGCCAATAAATCAATATACTCCTTGGATGTCCATTGAAATAATCCGCTACTTTTCCCATGTCCTCGAAAATCAATGACCGCGACATCATATGTCGGTGTTAGTTCTTGTGCTAATTCTTTAAGCAGCAAGGCTTCTTTACTGTTATAGAACCCGTGAGCAATAATAATCAGCTTTGTATGATTCGATGCATACAATTGCCACGCAATTTTCTCTTTGTCCATCGTTACAATTGTTTTTTGCACGCTTTTAACCTTTAAATCAAGTATTATCTGTTGTTGATTTATGGCACACCCTGGAGTGAGAGTGACTAGCAATAGGATTGTATAAAGTTGCTTCATTTTATTTCTAGCAAAATCATTTTTCTAATACTCATTTTCCTATTAAAGAACAACTCATCATTAAACCAATAAAAGCCACTAGCAATGCACTTATAAAAAATATTCTTGCTTCTGAGCGGTCTGTCTGTTTTCTTAGGTAAATCGCAATTGCTGCGATAAGATTAATGCCCGCTTGGAATAAGAAATAAAATGCCATTATAAAATTTGAAGGAAACATAGGATTTCCTGACGGAGGATCAAGCTTCAAAGAAAGAAAACTCAAAATCAAAAGTAGAATATTTAAAATTATTATAAACATATCATCTTCTCCTCGGAGCGCTTTGGGTTAAATGCCCCTATTAAATACACGTCACAATTTTCTTAATCATTTCTAAATTGATTTACAGTTTTCTTTACTTGAGCAAGATCCAACTTACCCGTCCCTAATAATGGCAGGCTATCCACTTTATAGAACATATCTTTGGATGGAATCCATAGATTAGGTAAACCTGCTTTGCGTAAACTATCAATAATTCCATCGATATCTGTTTCTTTGGTATAAATCACAGCTAATCGCTCACCTTTCTTATCATCTTCAACCGCCGTTACCGCACATACAGGAATTTCCTCGCCAAAGGCCTGTTGCAATGCTTCTTCGATCTTAATATGCGGTACCATCTCACCAGCGATTTTACTAAAACGACTTAAGCGATCGGTGATCGTCACAAAACCATCCTCATCCATGCGGGCAATGTCGCCGGTTTTATACCAACCATCTTGAATTACTTCACTGGTTTTTTCAGGTTGATTTAAATAACCCTTCATGACATTGGGGCCTTTGACTAAGAGCAAGCCTTGTTCATTACACTTAAGCGTTTCTCCCGTCTCAGGATTAACAATACGTAAGGCAATGCCCGGTAATGGCAAACCAATGGTTCCCATGCGAGACGCTTGTTGATGGACACCCTTGTTTTCATAGTCAGGCAAATTCACACAGGCAATCGGAGATAATTCGGTACAGCCGTATCCTTCCATCGGAAGCACGCCGTACTTCTCTTGAAATGCACGTGCCAAAGGTTCTTTTAACTTCTCAGCGCCAACAACAACTAAACGCAATGATTTAAATTGTTCTGGCTCACAGCGACGCATGTATGTACTTAAGAATGTTGGTGTGGCCATTAATATCGTTACTTGATGCTTCTCAACCAATTGACCAACCATTTTGGCATCCAAAGGATTGTAATGGTACACAGCGCCCATCCCGCTTATTAACGGAAACCATAATGTGCCCGTAAAACCAAACGAATGAAAGAATGGCAAAACCCCCAACATCCTATCCTCGTCGTTCAATCGCAATAATTGATACAAGCCCTCTAAATTAGAAGTCACATTCGCATGCGTTAACATCACACCTTTAGGGATACCGGTACTCCCACTCGTAAACATGATGGTCGCTAATCCTTGATGGTCACGGGATTTAAATGTCCCAAAAATAAACCAATGCGCTAGTCGACGGGGAATGATCAATGTTGTCGTGATAGCTTTCGCATAATCTAATGCATTCAAATTCTTAATCACATCCTCAATATAAATACACTCGCAGGACAAGCTAATCCCTGCTTTTTCTAAGAATTGACGTGAGGTAATGCATGTTGTCATCTGGCATTGACTGACAATTGACGCCATTGACTCTTTCGATGCCGTATAATTAATATTCACGGGCACTTTATCTAAAATGCCTAAAGCTACATTCGCCAGCACACCGGCAATTGATGGGGGCAATAAAATGCCAACCTTATCCTGATCTACTAAAACAAGCTTTAATCGCTTCGATACGGCTAAACTTAAACTAAATGTCAGCAGTTGATTTAATTGCTTTCCTGATGAATCTGCCACACAGAATGCAAAAGGCCGACGACGCATTTCCTGAAAGAATGATTCTGACAATGTCATTTTATCTTCGAGGCGATGATTAAATGACTCCGCTCCCAGCTCCATGATTTCCTGACGCACATCATAAGCAGCGCTTGAAGCGGGCATGGGATTACCCACAGACACTGTCACAGGATAAGGAATAATCTTAGGCCAACTGCTCAATAATCTCCCATCGCTAAAACTAAATACACTCCCCCACATTCTGTCTAAATGAACAGGAATAATCGGCACATCTAAGCCTTTCACAATATGCTCAAAGCCTTTATTAAATTTCAGCATATTTCCTGTGCGGGTTAATTGCCCCTCGGGAAAAATACAAACCAACTCGCCATTGATAATAGCCTCACGCGCTACATGCAAGGCACGGACAATATCTTTTGGATTATCATCTTTTTGAATAGGAATAACGCGTGCCAAACGGCATAACCATTGAATAGGTTTCCAATGGTACATATCTCGGCTCATCATAAAACGAATCGGGCGCTCGGTCGAAATAGTCATAAATACAGCATCGATAAAACTTGTATGATTCGCAATTAATAAAGCCCCACCTTTAAGTGGAATGCCTTCCTGATGAATGAACCGTACTTTATAAAACGTGTGAGCTGCTGTCCACACCAGTAAACGGACTAAATTATATGGAAGAATTTTAATCGCATATATAGCCCCAGCTAAAGTCAACACACCGCAAACAATAAAAATACCAGCGGGTGATAAATGCAATAAACCTTTAAACACATAGAAGGCACATGAGCCAAGTAAAACAGCGGAGAAGGATAGAAAATTATTTGCGGCCAACATTTGCCCGCGCTGTTGAGGATTGCTGTAGTATTGAATAAACGCATTAATCGGGACAGTATAAAACCCTGCGGAAAACCCTAAACAAAATAATGCCGCAATCACAATTGATAATTGCGTCGATGACATCCCTAAAATTAATGCCATGACCCCAAGCCCGCAGGCGCCTAGCGGGACTAAACCTAATTCAATTTTTTGATCCGATACTTTTCCTGAGAACAAACCGCCTAATCCTATACCCATGGCTAAGACAATCATGAGTAAACTTGCCCCCATGCTGTCTAAACTTAAATGTTCCTTGGCATAGACCATGATATTCAATTGGAATAAGGCCCCCAAGAAACTAAAGTAGGCTAAACCCAACACCGACAATTTAATTCCGTTGTCCGCCTGAATAAGACGCCAACTGGATACCATTTCTTTAATGGGGTTAATATTAAAAGGACGCTCAATGCCAGCAGGAGCTACCTTCTTCACTTGAAAAGCAAACACTAATCCTAATAAAGCCACTGAAATAAAAACGATCGGACTAATAGCATAAGCTTGAGGATGTGAGGTTAAAAACCCTCCGGCGGCTTGACCTAAGATAATCGCCGCGTAAGTGACCATTTGCACCATCCCATTAGCTTGGGATAATTGCTCATGCTGCACCACCTCGGGAATAATGCCATATTTGGGTGGGCCATAAAATGCACTATGGGTGCCCATGCAAAACAATAAAATCAAAAGACTTTCTAAATGGCCTGTTGTTAAAGCAAATACAGCAAAACCCATAATCAGTATTTCTGTAAACTTAATCACAATGATTAATTTATTTTTGCTAAATCGATCGGCGATAAAACCGGCATAGGTGGCGAAAATTAAAAAAGGAAGGACAAATACAATCCCACATAAGGACAAAAGTAAACTGCCTAAGGGATGATTAAGGCTTTTATCTAAGACGACAAAGGTGACAAGCATTTTAAAAGCATTATCATTAAATGCCCCTAAAAAATCAGCCGTCAATAAAGCACGCCACTGTTTATCTTGCACTAATGTCATTAAATGGGATTGTAGCATATCTTTCTTACCGTTTAGCGAGTTGTTGAATAAATTCTTTTGCTAATTCTTTGACTAATTCATCACGCATAACCACACTTGCTTTTGACACATTGCCTGCTGACACAAATGATGGCGCTGCAAATTCTCGAGAACTATTACTATCGACGATCAAATAGGGTTTCCCTGTACGCGCATCAAGTAAAGCCCCTACCCCTTTACCCTCCATGTAAATACGTTGATTAGGGAGAATAAATCCTCCTATAATCGTCAGGTCAAGAAAACTGCTCCACTGATATTGACTATCCGTATCAATGCTTCCACCGAATACAAATAAATAATCAGCTCCCAGATTTACAGCCAATTGTTGCATCTTAATAATACGCTTTTGAAGCTGTTCAGGACTTATAGCATTAGGCCCATATTTTGTATGGCCTTCAAAATCAGCAGGTAGAATTATCATTTCATTGATGTATTCGGAAGACTCAAATTCTTTCGTTAATAAAGTATTCGGGCTCGCTTCTCCGACTTGAGCAACAGCCACTTTAATTGGTTTTTTAATCGTCGAGTTCTGCACAGCTCCTTCACTGGCATTATCAAGCAATGTGTAAAGGACAGAACTAAATGAATTATTTCCCTCTTCACGCACAGATAAGCCTGTAGTTTCACAACCAGATAAAATAATCACAATGCCTAAGACCAAACCGAACACACTTTTTCTTTGCATAACCTTCTCCTTGTATAGTGAATTACCAAATGTAATGCCCTAGTGTTGTTTGCTCATAGATAAATCCTGTGGCATATTGACGTGTTTCTTTAATCATATTCCCCCCCATCACAACAAACCCTGTCAGGGAAACACCAACAAAGAACATGAACACCGTGCAACATAATCTTTCTTTATCTATATGCATAACCTTAACCTTTCTCTATATAGTTGACATATCAACTATATGGTTAAAAAAATAGAAGATTTAATTAACCAATCCTCCAAGCCAACGCTGAATCAATGATGATATTTCCTTTTGATCTTTCAAAACTAATTTTCCAGCCAATTCTTTAATACGTGCCGTATAACCAGGCCAGGCTTCATCTAATACCTTTGAGCCTTTAGGCGTGATACGTATAACTTTAACCCTCTTATCTGTATCTAATGACCCACGCGTAATCAGCCCCTCCCGCGCTAGTTTCTCTAAAAGACGTGTCATATTCGAGGCTGTGACCATGAGTTTCTTACCAATATCTCCCTGGCTAATTCCCACATTCTTTCCATGATGTTTGACAATCATTAACACATTCATTTTCGCTGGAGTTAAGGCATGTTTCGCCAAGAGATTTGAAATGTCATTAAACAAAGCAGTATAAAGCAATGCTATCCCATAAACAGCCTCTTCATGATATTTTTCCTGACCAATTTCAACACCAAATGACTTGAAGTAATCCATACCCTCTCCTTATCTAACACAAGGATAACACATATAGTTGACATGTCAAGTATTTATTTTGTAAACTTTAAAAATTTTCTGCTTGAGGAGAATGACAATGGGATAGCCTATTTAAGGACTTCTGCAATTTTATCCAATAACTTCTGAATATCCAAAGGCTTAATGAGGTAACCACGAACCCCATGACGCTTAAATAAAGGTTCGGTTTCTTCATGGGCGGTGAGCATAATAACTGGGATGGACTTAAACGCAGGAAGTTTTTTCATTTCGGAGATAAAGGTATAGCCGTTCATTTCTGGCATTTCAACATCGAGTACAATTAAGTCTGGTGGGGGTTCTTGTAATTTGCCTAAAGCCATGACCCCATCTGTTGCCACCGTGACGGCATAGCCATTGTCAGTTAATTTACGTCTCACTAATTCCAAAGACATGCGGTCGTCATCAACAACTAAAATTGTTTTTGGCATTACTTCTCCCCCTCTTTCGCTTGAATGGAATCTTTTCCAGGCCCTACAGCTTGAACAATTTTAACAATCAAATATTCTAAATGAAATGGCTTCAGGATATAATCAACCACTCGATGTCGACGAAAGATTGGTTCCATTTCATTATAGGCTGTTAGGACAATTAATGGAATGTCTTTCCAAATCATGTTTTTGGATTTTTCAATCAAGAACGAATACCCATTCATCTTGGGCATTTCTATATCAAGTACAATTAAGTCAAAAGAATGTACCCCCAAGGCATGCAATGCTTCTTCACCATTGGCAGCCGTGACCACCTTATATCCAAGATTCTCTAACTTACGCTTGGATATTTCTGTAATGACCGGCTCATCATCGACGATCAAAAGTGTTTTTGAAGCCATTATTCTTCCTTATGCACATTTAAAGAAGGCTCACATCCAAGCGTTGAATCCTTCACACACGGTAAACCCAATAACTGAAGTGCTATATTGGCAGACTCACCATTACGAATTGGCTGGGTCTTTGCGTCACCCATCGCGAATTGCTGATCACCAGGGTCTAACCTTTGACCTAAATTCATTTTATACAAATCGCCACCTGCTGCAATGCTTTTTCCCCATATTATCATGGGGATAATATAGTTTTCTTTATTCGCATTATCTTGATGATGTCGACCAGTCCCTCCATGGTCTGATGTTACGATAATGACAGTGTCATTTAAATTATGACGCGACGACTCAATAACGTTTAATAAATCACCCATATCACGGTCAATGCGACGAAGCTCCTCTAAATAAGGTGAGTTTACATTTAAATCCCAGCCATATTTATGCCCTGCCCTATCCAAACCTCCAATATGCAAAAACACAAATGAAGGATTAAAATCTTGAAGGGCCCGCTTACTAAATTGCATAATCGCTTGATCATTGCCATCCGAAACTAAAACCTGATCAATGGGGTAAGAATCAGCATAAAGACTAAACTTCTCCTTTGAACTCGCCATCACGGACACCATGTGATTCTCTCGAAGACGATC
Organism: uncultured Planctomycetales bacterium; assembly: GCA_964480185.1. Classification (GTDB taxonomy): domain Bacteria; phylum Omnitrophota; class Gorgyraeia; order Zapsychrales; family Fredricksoniimonadaceae; genus CAYZPQ01. Next base: position 10,179 of record CAYZPQ010000062.1, read on the forward strand.
AAAGATGCTCGACACATAGCTCCCATGAACCTTGTGTATTGTTGTCTTAGCTACATCATTAAAGGTAATGGAATGGCCTTGCTCTACTTGAACTAGCCGCGATGTCAACATGCTGGTATGGTTTGGTAATGTAAGAGTATAGTCGGGATCTGTGCGTGCATTGAATGTACTCGACCCCTCTTTGATCAATCGATTGAAATTAGGCAACTGATCTGAGGGAAGACTTGTTAAAGCCTGAGACTTTAATCCGTCAACACTGATGAGTATGACATGTTTGACGTCGGATTGCGCATTAACTGAGGGGCTTAAGATTATTCCTACTAATAGGACGAAGATCTGGATATTCTTTAACATAGTTAACTTGTCCCTTGGGGACGATTGATAAAAGGAACATTAATATCTAGCAACTCTTCCATCATCTGATTTAACAGCATTCTATTTAAAGTGACAACTTCACTGACAGGCCAATTGCGTTTCGCATTGAGAAACATTTCAAATTCACTTGTTCTTAAATGATACAAAGCTGCATTGACTTGAACATCGGGATAAAGACGAGATAAATAATCAATATACAAAGGCATTTGAAATGATTTCATGGCCTCCACATTGTCCATTCCATAAGGCATCACATCTGAACTACCTGTTTTATAATCGATAATGCACATGCTCTTATCATTGAGTTGATCAACGCGATCAACACGATACGTCAATGTCATAGGGCCTGCCGGTAATTCAATACGGTCGGTAAATTTGCGTTCAATATAGGCAATGGATTGTACCTGTTGGCAACGCACTTGTTCTACATGCATGAATCGTTCAAGGCGCGTACGCATAATGGACTTTAACATGAAACTATCAGGACGCCC
>CAYZPQ010000063.1:0-1725 GCA_964480185.1 uncultured Planctomycetales bacterium
CTCAGCACCGGCAGATGTATCACGCAAACCTTCCAACATTTTAGTACGGAGTTCATTGAACGATTCTGTAGGACGGTTGGTTTCTTTCCCAGATGGTTCACTAAAGGTGCGGTCTTTAACCAACTGGCCTAGATCACGCCCTTCGGAAAGTTTTACGTCAATAGCACCTGTTTCTGGATTCACTTCATAATGCACTTCATCAATATGGACTACTTCTCTAGGACGTGTTGTTTCAGTAGCAGGATTTGCATTAACAGTTTCGCTTCTTGATAATGATTCGCCCAAAGAAGATGTATTGCCATAACCACGTTGAATGGCTTCTTCTTTAATTGCTCCCGTAATACCAGGCTCTGCATCAAAATCATATCCTCGCTGACGCCAATGAATACCCGCTTCGGGATCAAAGAGCTTGTCAGATCCTTGTAAATCAAGATAATCATTCATCCATCGTTGATCCCTGTGCAACGCCACCGTTTCTGCATAAGCACGTTCATACTTTTGCATTTGATCTGCAGGATCAAAAAATTCTTTTACAAACTGTGCTGCATTGCCAGCCATTTCTTCACGCAAATCTCTGTTTGAAATTAATAACTGCAACTTATCCGCAAGCTCTTGGGGATTAATTCTATCTACAGCAAAACCTGTTTTTCCATTTTGGATTGTTTCAGGTAAACCACCCATATTGGAAACAACCACAGGGGTTCTCATCGCCTGTAATTCAACTGGAGAAAGCCCAAATGGTTCAAACCAACGGCTTGGGTAAAGACCTATATCTGCGATCTGCCCCCAACGTCTAACCTGTTCGCGCGATTGGTTTCCTACAAACACAACATCTTTTCCTTCAACAAGTCCTAAGCTCTTTGCTCTAAATTTAAGTCTCCCTATCTCACCATCAATGTTGTCAGGTCCTACTATCACTAAAACAGTATTCTCATTACCGGGCTTATCTTTAAGGATCTTAAGCGCATCAATTGAGTCGACTTGCCCTTTTTGAGCATCAACACGACCAATATGAAGTAATGTTGTTTTCCCTTCCAATCCATATGCAGATTTCATGGAAGCAATTTCTTGATGATCTTGTGGGGTCAATGCAGCAGGATTGTAGTAAGACATATCTGGCGTAGGATAAAGAATTTGCATGGTTTTAATACCATGTTCGGCAAACACTTCAGACATCGCCTTACTATTAGTAGCTACGGCCGTAGAACGGGAAAGCAATGATATCATGTCGCTTGTGATAGCGCCCCCATGATAATAGGAATGAATTGGGACATCATTTCCATTTGCAAAATCAATCAAATTAGAAACGACATCCGCACGCTCAACGTCATTATTAATGATTAAATCGATAGGTTGTTGGGATTGAATTTTATTAAGCGTGGTGTTAATTCTATCTTTGATCTCTTGATCAGTTCTCTCAAACTTACTCCCACTCGGCACGCCATGCAAAATGACACGTGTCTTACCATGTGCATCTATTAAGGATTGGGCTGAATAATCTTTATCTGATCCATTAAAATAAAGTAAATGAATGACAACATCTGGATTTGATCGCGCTAACCCTTCTACAATGGATCTCATAAATGTTGAAACGCCACCTGTAAAGAGAGTCCAGCTATGGTACACAACAACATTCTTAACGCCGGCCTGTCCTAAAATACCCCTGGGGGGGGCATTAGGCTGTGTTGTTAACGATGCTGTTAACGGTTGACTTTGAGGCAATGG
>CAYZPQ010000063.1:1735-8084 GCA_964480185.1 uncultured Planctomycetales bacterium
GTGCCTCATCTAACACAATACGTGGTTTTAAATCTAATTTCAGTTCCTGCGCAATATCCCCCGCTAATCGTTGTTCATTACCTTTCCACCAATCTCCTTCACTACCATGCCCTTTATAATTATTTCCTGGGTCACCATAAGCTGGTGATGCAGGCCCCTTTTGTGATAAATCTACTTTTGGCGCCGCCACTTCCTTCCCAACATGCGCACTTGGCTTAAGAATCAAGCTATAGAAACCAATTTGCTGCGCAACAGCAGCTGTGGCTTGATGTTGATATTCAGCAGCATGTTTGGAAAGTTGATCGCCGCCTAAACCTTGACGTTGTCCTTGGGAATAACCAAGCCAGCTTTGATCAATGCCCCAGGCAGAATTTTTTAACATTTGATCGGACATGGCTTCGACAACAGCTAATTGTCCGACGGTAGAAGGCATGCTATGTAATACCGCACGGCTTCCTAAATATTCACCAATTGTATTCTTACCGGCACGGGACGCTACGGCGGCTAATGGCAATTGGAAAATCCCAAGCGCTGGGCCCATGGCTAAACCACCAGGAGCACCATTGAGCATTTTTGTTGCACCTAAGTTAAATCCAAAACCTACATCTTGTTTAACTTCACGGCCATGCGCATCAATACCGACGACTTGCTGAGGCATAAAGCTATGATGGAAGGCTTTTTCTAAGGCTTGATCTTTGTTCATGCCATAGACAACTTTATTGGAAACATATTGAGCAGGAACGGTAAAGCCTTCCCAGGCTGGCATAACAAACGCGAAATCAGCCGCACCTAAGGCGGACATCTGGGCAATTAACTGTGGTTTTTCGGCAATGGTTGTTAAGGTGATGCGTTCGCCGTTGGTCATGCTATTCATAAGCTTACCCTGGGCAACTCTAAATGCACCTAAGCCAGCACCATAGGCAAGACCCAAGCCAACATAAGACCAATTAAATGGTTTTGTTCCATTATTCGTTTTGTAATCGATATAGCCTAAACCTGCACCAGCCAAAGCACCGCCTAATGAGGTGCCTGCGACGCTGCCCGCTAAATGCGCTGCTGTTTGACGTTGCATACCAAAGACGGTTTTTCTACTAGTTGACGCTAAGAAATTATCTGTTCCGGCTGTGAAGATGCGATTTGTTGATTTGGCTAAGGCAATACCTGCGCCGATTGCAGCGCCACCAATAACTAAAGATAAATCAAAATCATTCCCATGAGCCAATTTATCAATGGTAGCTGCAGTAATACCAGCACCTAAACCAACAGCAGTATAGTTACGAATGGTTTTAACTTCTTGTTTTGCAATCGTAATTAAATTAGCTTGTGCATCCCCCGCAGTTTTTGGCAATTCACCAGGAATACCCGTCGTAACACGACGTGTCCAAATTGGTAAACCAGTTGTCGCCCAACCACCAACACCACCCATCACCAAATTCGCTGTATCCTTGCTGCTCCAAGCGCTCGAATCTTGATTAGAGATACGTTGTCCAACGACACTAACAGCGCCCATACTTGCCACATCGTACACTGTATTTAAAAGACGTGTATCAACCGCTCTTGATCCGGTTATGACCCCATCTTTCACAGTTCTCTTTAAGAATAAACTTGCGTCGTTAGATTTAAACGTTGTTAAACTACCACCCTTACCATACACAAAATCTTTGAAAGTTAAATTCTCTGCGCCAGCCTTGTTCCATGCTTTTAAGTAAGCAACTTTCAATATCCCGGCGATCCCCGCAAGCCCAGCACCGATAGCCGCATCTTTCGCAAATTGACCAATACCTTCATATTCACGCCCATCTAATTTGGTTGCGGCATAGCCTACCGCCCCATTGACCAAAGCCCCTTGCGCCATTTGATTAAAGACAGGGTGGTAAACAACTTTTTCCATCGCGCCTGTTACGCTCGCTAACTTAGTCGCTCCTGAAATACGATCAGCTGCTTTGATGTCATTCATTAAAGGAGCAAGTGCGCTAACACCAGCACCTAAGCCATATAAGCCTACGCTAAATAATGCATTGGAACGTCCACCTTGTACTGCATTACCTACAACATCTGACAATGAAACGCGTTGATTTGGATCAATCCATTGAACGCCAGCAGTGACACCACCACCAATAGCAGCCCCCACCGTCCATCCTTGAATCAATACGCGTCCTGCTTTTTCAGCACGATTAGCTATAACAACACCGCTCAACATATTCTTCAAATATGGAGCTTGTTTAATTAATTCCAATTGAATCACACCAGCACGGGCCATGTTATAGCCTCTATAGCCGGTAATAAATCTGCTCCCCACATTCCCTACATTCCCAATTCTGACAGCGCCAACCCCAGCACGTATAGACCCTAATACTTCACCAGCACCGACAAAATATAATGGTGCTGTAATAATCGTGGACGCATGTGGATTACCAATATCCAATGCTTTCGCTGCTGTTCTACCTAAACCAAGCCCGCGTAAAGCTGCATACATTGGAGAATCATTATTATTGCCCCAATAACTTGGATCAACTTTATCCATGAATGTTGACTTGGTCGTGAATTGGGTTGGGGTCACCACATAACCATTCTCAGCGATTGTGTTATAAACGGGCGTGATAGAATCTTCATTAATTTTATAGACTTGATAAGAGCGTTGTTGGCTATACAAATTGGCATTACGATAAAAGTCATGATTAACCCCAACTGTCGCAACATCATCAATAATGGAGGCAATGGAATATAAACCTGCTATCATGCTATCCTGATTGGGATCGCGCGTCTTAACATAGGTACCTGTATCTTCTTCCACGATGACATGACGCCATACCCCTGGAGCTTCTTGAATATCAAGAGAATCGCGTGTTGGATTGCCATGTGTATCAATTTTCCAATTAACTCGAGCTTTATCATCCCCAACGGTTTGAAATAATGTCACCGCATGATCAACAACCTTAGGTGCATTTAATTGCTTATCTTCACCTAAATCAAAAATTAATCGTTTACGCCCTTCGGAAGTAACTTGATCAGCAATTAGATATTGGCCAATGCGATTACCAACGGGAACGATACCAAGATCTGATAATTTCTTACCATTGACGGCAACAAGGCGAGCATTAACCAATTTGCCGCCATAAACATCCATTTCCATTGTTTCGCTAAATTGTGTGGCTGTTGGTGGTCCAACGAACGTCGGATCCATACGCACGGATCCATCATAACGATTCACAAAACTAATATTTTCCGTCCCATTACTATAGAAGACACTTTGACCATAAGCATTAGGCGCAACAACCCCGTCTATAACCTGGCCATTTTTGGTCATCTGCGCATTAGATCCATCACTATATAAACCAAATCCTTTCGCTGCATCACCGACGACATAAGCCTTCACGGTAACATTGCCATCAATAGCACCTAAATTGGTTGATTGAGCATTGACTCTCGCATAATCTCCTGTAATACCAAATGTCTTTTCTCCCTTATCATTGTCAAAAACAAGACCAGGTAATGTTACATTCGCAGACCCTTGGCCATTGAATTGAGCTGCATATTTAGGACCTTCTGGAGTAATTGTTGTTACAATCGTTACTGTCGGTTCCCCACCTTTAGATTGAAGCGCACGATAAGCTTTTTCTTCAGGGGTAAAACCAAGACCTTGGATAGGATTACCGAGAGGATCTTTGGCCGTTAATAAAGCTTGTTTATTTTTCTCGGTGGCAGGAACCGTCAGCGTATAGGCCTTACCATTCTCTGTAACCTGAACAACTAAATCCCCGTCGGCATCGCTATGCAAAGCACGGAAATTTCCATTTTGAACAGCTAACATCAAATTGCGACCTAAATTAACAATATTAGATTCAGTATCGAAAGGAACTGAATCGGTATGAACAGAACGCGTACGGTCTTCTGTGACATCTCTATATTCTGATTTAATAACAGCATCAATAATGGCGTTTTGTAAAGGACTAACCCCTTCTTGAACACGGTGTTCTTCATTAGTAAAGTTAACATTTAACTCAGTGTTAGAAACGGCCACCGGTGCATTGTTATTATTAGCAACCACTGGTGTTTGTTGAACAGCTTGATCGATAACATCTTTTAATGCCACACGATTACTATCATTCAATTCAATACGCACCGCACGCTCAGGCGTTACACCCATTTCACTATCAACAAGCCAAGAAACACTAACTTCCAAAATATCTCTACCATTTTCTCGTGTTATTTTCGAACCTTTGACAATGCGATCCACAGGAGAGCTTGATTCCCCTTGGGCTTTTAAACTTTGAGTGATGACATCTTCAGCCTGTAAGTTTGGAGCCAGCGCTTCTTGCGGTAATTCGCCTGGATTAAATTCAACAGTTTTACCATTTGATAAACGATAGGCCAGTTGACCTTTATCTGTATTTTTTCCAATACCACTGTCAACCAAACGCATTGCTTCTTCTACTGGGCTTATATCTGAATATTCATTTTTCGTATCATTGGCTTTTAATTGCATTAACTTCTTCGCAATTACAAGAGCCATATCTTTCTTTGATTTTTCTTTAAGGTATTCTTCAGGGGATTGTTTTTCAGGAATATTAGGATTAGTTTCTTTCTTCGCAATCTTCACTGCATTGACTTCAATGCGTGTGCCCACAAATGTTAATGTAGAACCTAGTGTCGATAAGCCAGGTTTCTCAATGCCCGACAATAAATTGTATTGTTGATCAGCGCGTGAGGCATCAATGCGATTCACCATCTCTGGCATGCCCAAACCATCACGAATATATTCTTGAGATAATAAGACATTGCTTTTATTACGTGGGTCTAATACGCCTTGTTCACCTTTACCATCACCAGGCAGGGAAGGCATTTCGCTTCCCGTACCCGACAAGGTCCAAGTCAATCCTTGATTAGATTGACCAATCCCGGTGATCTTATACTTATCACTGGATAAATCACCTAATCTCGACGTAATCTCACCCATAGCAAATGAGTTATTTGTATCAAAACCTGTGAAAGCCCATTTCTCTCCATCAAAATAAGTACCTTGCAAGACATTGCCATATTCATACGTCGCATTCACAGGCAAACCTTGTTGGCCCGTCATAATATAGGTAGGCGCATTATTTGCTTTCCCATATAAATTCTGAATAGTTTGCCCATAACCAACTTGTTGATTTCCATCAAAGATTGTCAACGGACTTAGCGTAGTAATATCGCGATACTTGGCTTCTCGTAGTGACGGGTTACCAACAGCTGGATTTCCATTATAATATTCATCCCCGACAGTAATGGTTCGGCCTTGTTCTAGAATTGCTGTCGCAACATCAGGACCGGTTAATTGAGGGGTAACTCCACTAATACTTGCCACAAATTCAGTGTGGCTTTTGACTCCACTATAAGGAGAATTAACAAAGCCCTTTAACCCTTCGCTCATTAATCCAGATTGAATCTTGTCATCCACTTCTGGTCCGACGCTGTATTTGTTAACGGCAGGAGTATCTGTTCTTTCATTAGCAAACAATGAATTAATCCAAGGCTTTTGTCCATCTGGCGCGTTTTGATTAACCAAGGTTTCCAATGTAGATGGCTCAGTATTGCTACCCGGCTGCGGCATGGTTGTCGCATCATGACGTTGAATCGTTCCATAAGAAGGACCGAAGAAACTTCCATCATTACCAACTAATCGACCTGTTGCTGAATTAATTCCTGTAAACTTGATCCCTTCTACTTGAAGCCCCGTCGGTGATTGAAAAACGGTCGTATAATTATTGCCATATGTAATACCTAAGCTATCAAGCGTTTCTGGACTTGATTTATCAGCGACATTTGTATTATTCGTTGATAACTTAGCACCACTTAAATCGAATACGCCTGTATCTAAATTAAATGCAATGTTACCAGCGGCTGTAAACTCACTGTCGAATGTAACTAATTTATTGGTCCCATCAACAATACCCTTACCTCTAGCATGAACAATGTCCGCATTTAATGTGGTTAACTTTTGCCCATTCTCTTCTGCTGTAATGCCATTATTCGTAAATGTGATTGTGGGGGAAGAATTGATCCCCGTTAGATTAGTGGTTGGACTAACAAGTAAGCGTGCGTTGCCAACAGGCACCCATGTCGACATCTTTGTTCCTAATGCCCACTTAGCTCCTTCGCTAATCGCTAATGAATTAAGATTACGTTGTCCATCGTTCGAAATATCTGCATATTCAGTGTGACCTGTTAAAAGATTAACAGATGAAGGAACAACAGAGCTGCCTTCAAAATTAAGATAAGGGAGTGCTTCTGCGGTGACCTTAGTTTGTGTTTTAATACCATCACCCGTCGATGTGGCAGAACCACCAGAATCATCCGTAAGTGCTGGAAC
>CAYZPQ010000063.1:8094-11016 GCA_964480185.1 uncultured Planctomycetales bacterium
TTTTCCTTTGTCACCACTTTCCCAAATGATACGCCCCTTGTCATCGATCTTCGCTGTGATGTCAAGCGGTGCAATTTTATCATTTTGGATATTTTTACCTTCAACAACACTTTGAGCAATTGACCCACTGCTATAATCAAACGGCTTATTCTTATCTACATTCTGACCAACTAAAGTATTAGTCCCCTCATTAATCTGCAAATATTGCCCCGGAAGCATAACCAATGTCGTCGATGCATCTTGCTTGATTAAATCTGTAGCTTTTGTCATCTGTGCGTCAAGTAAAGCAATGCCCAACTTCGTCCCAACCGCATATTTATATCCACCAAATTGCCCGTCTTTATCCGCAATGCCAGTCACGCGACCGTCTAAAGCGACATAATCCCCAGGAATATAAACACCATTCTCTTTTTTCGAAGCTGAATATGGATTAAACCCACCAATCGCATTACCTTGTTTATCTTTCGCCGTATATAAATTCCATGGTGTAGATGCAACACCGTCGGTAAATGCTAAATTATCACCCTGACCCGCTAGTAAAACACTTTTACCCGTGAACATCATCGATAAATTATTTGGCAATTCACCAAAGGCGGCTTGGGTGGTTTGATCGGCGGGCGTCTTAACTGGATTAGGTAATGGTGATGTCTGTTCTTTAAGAGTTGGAATTGAAATCAACCCAGGAGCGCCACTAAAGACCACCTTACCGCTGGCGGAAACGCTTTGGACAATCCCTCGGCTATCCATCACCAATTCCGTCTTCGATGTTGGCACAGTACCTTGACCAACAGTTGATTTAATTTCACGCTCTTCACCTGTTTTGCTATCGCGGGCGACGAGCACGGTGCCGTAGGTGTTTAAATTATTTGTTAATGTTTTAGAGAATTGATTTTTTTCTTCATCGAAAGACGATCCTTCAATTCTCGTATCAGCATTACCCATCGCAAATGTCTTGATATAAAACTCCGTCGGATTAAATCCTTCGGCTCTTAATCCTTCAATCTCAGCAGCCCCTTGATTAATTTTCGCCTGAAGAACTTGGCTTTCTTTTGTTTGATCGGCTTGTTGCACAGGAACATACTTACCGTCGACAAGTTGAGTATTCTGTAATGGATTTCCGTAATAACTAATCGGCACAAGATTGTCTTTAGAATCTTGACCAAAAATGTTAAACCCTTTAACACTCTTATCTTGAAACAGCCCGCCTTGTGTTAAGTAAGGAACAGGTTGTTGATCCCCGACTTTACCAGATACTAATAAATGACGGTTAACAGCAACCCCCGTGCCTTCAAGCATCGCTGATAAATCATGTGCTTCTTTCAATTGAGCTGTTGCCGCTTCCGTAAACGCCCCACCCTTACCATCCAACGCTGTTGGCAATACATCAGCGAAAGCACGCTGAGCTTCTGGCGATAAAGCCTTTAATGCTTTCTCACGCGTTTCAGGGTCAGTCATTAAAACCCCATTGCCATAAATCCCCACAGCTTCTAATACTGCATTTTGTCCTTTTTCTTTTGGATCAAGCGAAGCTGTCGTAGTTAAATCCAAACTGTCTTTATTAATCATCAATCCAATTTGACGAGCAATCTCATACTTACCATTAACTAAATTCCCCGAGATCTTAATATTCTCTTGCGGAGAGAATAAATAATTCCATGTGCCAACTTTTTGATTATAGTCTGAGGCGGAATATTGAACGCCTTTTGTTCTATAATTAATTCGACCATAATCCTTACCGCCATATTCCAAAGCCCCTTGTTGAGCCGCTTCCGTAATCCATGCATTGCGTAATAATCCATTCATCGGACCAATTTGATTAACGACCTTTGCTTGCTTTGATCCATCAACAGCTTTGCCATCCGCACCCACTAACTGCAATGCCCCCAACACGCCACTAGCATCACCCATTTGCATATTCGCTTCAATTAATTTCAACCCGCTTACCTTCTTACCTGTAACAGGATCCTTTTGCGTAACAACACCGTAAATATTCGTCGCCCCTTCATTGGTTGGATTATCATTACGCAACCAACCAATTTCATTAGAGGTAAATGTCCCATCAATATTCTTTCCAATGCGGGCCAAGACAAATTTATCTTTAGTCGTCCCATCTAAACTACTTGTCTTTAAATAATGTTTCCCGCCCACATAGTTAAGGCCAAAATTATTCATCAACTCAACACCTTCAGGCGTTGACACGAGCATAGACATCGGCTCTTCTAATAAAGCCGTCTTCAATCCATTCACAACTGGAGATTGAAGGGTAGAAATAATATGACTATTGGAAACTAAACCAGGATGGATTAAATGCGTGCGCCATAATTGAATCTTAAATAAATCATTCACCACACTGTCATCTAAAGGTTGACCGCTTGAATACACATTCCCTAAACGACGCGATGGCGTATTATATAGGAAGCCACCAACCGTTAAATTGCCAGCGGCATTGGTTAACTCTAAATCTTTTTTCATGCGATCCGCGGCAATCACATATTGCGGTGTAAATCCTGATGCCTGCCCTGCATTGTCTGACCAATCCACAAACTCTTTAATACCTTGAGCCCCACCAACTAAACTCGCATCACTCAAAATGCTACGTAAAAATCCATTGCCATTAATATCTTCCATATTTTTCATTACAGGCAATGCACCATTACCAAATTTTTGTATGTCTGATTCTTGATTAATAGCACCTACTGGCTTTGGCATCATCCCCGTTAAGCCTGTTGCTTCATTATTCGCTAAAATCTTCCCGCCTAATTTTTCTTTCGCATACACCAAACCACCAGCCACTGCAGAAGATGCCACCAACATGAGCGCTCTAAACTGAGCGCGTTTCACTTGATAATCATAGGTGCCATCATCTTTACCCAATGCTTTTTTCTCAAGCACATTAAAGGCCAAGCCCATGATCGCTTGGGA
>CAYZPQ010000064.1:0-3412 GCA_964480185.1 uncultured Planctomycetales bacterium
GGTATAGCGCGGCCTGGCATGCTGAAGCCAAGAAGCGTGGTTTACCAAATTTCAAAACAACACCCGAAGCGCTTGAAGCGATCATGGTCAAAAAGAATATTGATGTCATGGTCAAGCATGGTGTGTTAACGGTCAAAGAAATTGAATCCCGTTATGAAATCAACAAACATGCGTATCAAACAGTTGTTGCTTTAGAAGGTGAATGCGCGTTAACACTCGCACGCACTGAATTAATCCCAGCTGCGATTGAATATCAACAACAATTAGCCGAAACCGTCAAGATCGTCGGCGCTTCTGGCAAAACTGTTGCGCAAAAGAAATTATTAAAAGAAGTCAGTGGCTTAATCGATGCCGCTTTAACAACAGCTGATGCATTAGAAACATCATTAACAAAACATGATGCAACAAAAACATTAGCCTTAATGTTAAAGTTACGCGAATCCATCGATGGCTTGGAAGCTTTAACTCCAGCCAGCTATTGGCCAGTTCCTTCTTATGCGGAAATGCTATTGATGAACGCCTAAGATAGTTAGAAAAACTGGGACACACTAAGTTGTTGAAACAACTTAGCGTGTCCCAGTTTTTTTATGCCTATTTTAAGGGGTTTAAGCCGCTGACTTGCAAATGACAAAATCTCCGTATATACTTTCACGATATTTAAAGCACTTTGAGATCCCTTAAAATAATTGGAGAGCTATTATGAATCGTAAGTATTTAGTCATTGCCGCATTAATTGTCAGTTTTGGTCTTACAGTGTCAACAGCCTCAGCGGCTGATAGTGCTAGAGAGATTAAGAATTGCCAAGATTTACAAGATATTGTCTTGAATTTAGATGCCACCTATAAAATCGTCAATGACATTGATTGCACCGCTACATTGACATGGAATAAAGGGGCTGGATTTTTGCCTATTGGCAGCGGCTCAACGTCTAAACCATTTTCAGGTGTGTTAGATGGACAAGGCCATACCATTAAGGGTCTTTATCACGCGGGATGGATTAAGATTTATGATATTACTGAATTTAGTACCAAAGGTGTATTTGGTTCGACCAATGGGGCGACCATTAAAAATATAACCCTTGAAGATATTTATACCAATGGCGGGGTTGTGGATGTGGGTGGTTTAGTGGGTAATGCGAAGAATACAAAGATTGATAATGTCCACATCGTCAGTCGTTCCAACAAAGGGACTGTTATTGGCTCAAGCATTAGCCGTGGGTATTTGACAATTGTGAACTTAGGTGGATTGGTGGGGTCAAGTTCAGACGACACCGTGATTAGTCATTGTTCCGTCGACGCACGGGTGATTGGGCATGACCGTGTGGGTGGTGTCGTTGGTCTTAATCGCGCTACCATTAAAGACAGTTCTTTTTCAGGTAAAATTCAATTCATTGACGGGTTAAGACCAGCCATCAATATTGGACCTATTGTTGGTCGCAATGAATGGCCTCATTCTAAAGTTGAGAATGTGTACTCGACGGGTGAAGTGTATATTGGTCAAGGTGGCGATTGGAGATGGAAGTAATTTCTTAAAAACTGGGACACACTAAGTTTTCAAAAACTTAGTGTGTCCCAGTTTTTTCAGTTTTTTATAAAGCGCGGCGAGATTTATTCTTGCCGCGCTTTTTTATTTGCGATTGCGGCATGTTTAATTTAAGATAAGCCTTATGATTTTAATTGTTAAACACATCGATATCGAGGGGCCGGGGACGTTTGGGGCTTTTTTAGATGAAAAGAAAATTCCTTATCGCATTGTGGAATTAGGTGCGGGGGAAGCATTGCCAAAGGACTTAAGCGCCTACAAAGCGGTGATTGTCCTCGGTGGACCGATGAATGTTGATGAAGAACATCTGTATCCTTTCTTAAAACCTGAAAATGAATTTATCCAGAACGTATTAAAAGCGAATATTCCTTATTTAGGCATTTGCTTAGGCTCCCAATTATTAGCCAAGGCGGCAGGTGCACGTGTAGGACAATCACCGGTGAAAGAAATTGGTTGGTACACCGTGCAATTGACCGACGAGGGAAAGCAAGATCCTTTGTTTCAAGGCTTTAGTGATACCGAGCCTATTTATCATTGGCATGGGGATATGTTTGAGATTCCTTCCAATGGGAAATTATTAGCCACAGCCAAGGGATGTCCGCATCAAGCCTTGAAGGTGGGCGACAACGCCTATGGCGTTCAATTTCATGTTGAAGTCACGGATGTGAGCATTAAAGAATGGTGTGCTGAATATGTGGAGCGTGATCTACCAGGTCGTCGGGAACATGCGAAGGATATGGTTGATGAGTATTACAAGCTCAAAGATCGTTTTAATACCCAAGCACGCATCATTTACACCAACTTCTGTCGTCTGGCCAAGTTGATATAATTAACACTGCTTTTTTTCATTGAATCGTGTAAAATACCCGCATGCTTAATATCGCTTTAGCTCAAATTAATCCCATCGTCGGAGATTTGTCCGGGAATGTTTCCTTGATTAGTCAATCGATTAACCGGGCTGTCAAAGCCAAGGCTGATCTGATTGTTTTCCCTGAATTGAGTGTATGCGGTTATCCCCCTGAAGATTTGCTCCATAAGAAACATTTCATTGATGCCAATATCAAAGCACTAAGCACATTAGCCAAAAAAACACATGATATTACAGCTATTGTTGGTTTTGTCGACGCTGATTCTAAGGGAAATATTTATAATGCGGTTGCCATTATTAGCGATGGCAAAATTATGGATGTGTATTACAAGCATGAATTGCCCAATTATGGTGTTTTTGATGAAAAGCGGTATTTCACCAGTGGAACTAAGCGTGGATTTGTGACGATCAAAGGCATTAAATGTGGCATTAATATTTGCGAAGATATTTGGGTAGATAATAGCGTGTATTTTCAAGAAACATTGGCGAAAGCCAAGGTCTTGATTAATTTGTCGTCATCTCCTTATGAAATTAATAAAATCAATTCCCGTCAGCAGTTATTAATTAAAAGAGCGTTAGAAACAAAAACACATGTGGTGTATGTGAATGCCGTCGGTGGGCAAGATGAACTTGTCTTTGACGGAGGAAGCATGGTGATTGATCCTAAGGGCAAAATGATAGCCCGCGCCAATCAATTCCAAGAACAACTCTTGATTGTTAATTTAGCAGCGACGGATGAGCGCAACATTAGCCCTATCTTAGATAGCAACGCCGAAGTATACGAAGCCCTTGTCTGTGGCACCCGAGACTATGTGCGCAAGAATGGTTTTAGTAAAGTAGCCATTGGGTTAAGCGGGGGTATTGATTCAGCACTGGTTGCCGCCATTGCCGTGGATGCTTTAGGCAGTAGCAATGTCGTCGGTATTTCCATGCCAAGCCAATTTAATTCAAAGGCTACTAAATCAGATGCAGCCCTCTTAGCTAAAAATTTAGGCATTGAGT
>CAYZPQ010000064.1:3422-9743 GCA_964480185.1 uncultured Planctomycetales bacterium
GACATTACATAAGTATTTTGCTTCAACCACACCCAATGCTGCTGAAGAAAACATTCAAGCCCGTATTCGCGGGAATTTATTAATGGCTTTCTCGAATAAATTTGGTTGGCTCGTCTTGACGACGGGAAATAAAAGTGAAATGGCGGTTGGGTATTGCACGCTTTATGGCGATATGTCCGGTGGATTTGCGGTGATTAAAGATTTATTTAAGACCCAGGTGTATGCCTTGGCCCGTTGGCGTAATAATCGAGATAATGCCCAGGCTATTCCTAAAAGTATTATTCTACGCGCGCCGTCGGCAGAATTACGCCCTAATCAAACCGATGAACAGAGTCTAGGTTCTTATGAAGACCTTGATAGTGTGTTAGCCTCGTACGTCGAGAATCATGCGGATATGTCTGGTCTTGCCGCAACAAAATCCGCACGCCTTTATGCGGCGAAAATGATTAACATGGTTGATCGCAATGAATACAAGCGTCGTCAAGCGCCTCCGGGGATCAAGGTGAGTTTGCGTGCTTTTGGTCGTGACTGGAGACTTCCTTTAACAAATAAATATAAGATGGAAGGGTAGCTTATTTGATGGCCTATTCAACCGTATCCATTATTATCCCCGCCTATAATGAAGAAAATACCATTGAATCTATTATTGATCGCGTACGTGCCGTCGAATTACCCCAAGGATTAAAGCGTCAAATCATCGTCGTTGATGATGGTTCAACTGATGCTACGGCCACAAAAGTAACAAGCAAAATAGCGGCCGATGTTATCCTCATTCGCCAAGCGAATGCAGGAAAGACCGGGGCTTTGTTGACGGGATTTCGTCAAGCCATGGGAGATATTCTCTTAGTTCAAGATGCTGATTTGGAATATGATCCTAAACAATACCCGCATTTATTAGAGCCTATTTTAAAAGGTGAAACCAATGTCGTCTATGGATCACGTTTTTTAGGACATATTGAGAATATGCAGCTCATTAATCGTCTGGCAAATCTCATTTCCAATTGGACATTTCGTTTGCTGTATCGCGTCCCCATGACCGATATCAATACATGCTATAAAGTATTTACCAAAGAGGCCTTTCAAGGCATTGATATTGTCAGCAAAGGATTTGCGTTTGAGACGGAGCTTACCATTAAATTATTACGCAAAGGTGAAAAGATCGTCGATGTGCCTATTGGGTATCAGGCGCGTTCCCGTGAAGCGGGGAAGAAAATCCGCTGGTCCACCGCTTTAGAAATGTTCTGGCCAATTATTCACTATCGATTCACCCGTTCCTCATGACCACATCAAAGCATCTTGATTTTCGTGTCTTAGCATTAATTGGTATTACTGCAGGGAGCACCTGGGCGGTATTTACTACCGAAGTTTTAAGTTTCTTTCATGCCTTGTATTTTCTTCCTGTTTTAATTGCCTGGCTTGTATTTTGTGCGATCACCGTTAGTGTGTGTCGTCTTAAAATAAGCGGCATCGCCAATCCTTTTACCCCTTCATTGAGTTTTAGTGAAATCATTCAAGCCATCTTTATTGCGTCGACGATGATTGCTTCTTTGGTGATCGTGATAATCAGCATGTCCAATTCGTGGGATGCCATGACGTATCATTTACCGCGGGTCATGCATTGGATGCAAAATCACACAGTCGATTTTTATCCCACACATAATATACGTCAATTAACTCTTGCCCCCGGCGCATCCTATTTAGTCATGCAGTGGGGTTTATTGACGGGGAATTTAGATAAAGCAGGAATTGTGCAATGGATGGCGATGATGGGAAGTGTGTTGGGTATCAGTCTCATTGTCAAAGATTTAGGTTTTAATCGACGGGTGCAATTAATGGCAGCATTAATTGCCTTAACAATTCCGATGGGGATTTTACAATCGGTGAGCACACAGAATCATTATGTGTCGGCATTGTGGCTCATTATCTTTATCCGTTTTTGGATGGTCTATGTGTACTCGCCTCGTCGAGGGGATGGGCTGGTGGCAGGCTTAGCCCTTGGTTTAGGGATTTTAAGTAAAGAAGTGAATTGGATATTCATGGCCCCTTTTCTGCTATGGGGCTTAGTTGAGATTTTCCGTCGGCATAGGGATAAATTTCTGATCACACTTTTTGGTTTTATCATTATTTTTGGCCTTCTCAATGGCGGTTATCTCTATCGCACGATTAGCCAAACGCATGAATGGAAGCCTGTTGCCTCTGTGATTAATGCGCAATTTAATGTGGAAAGTTTTTTAGTGAATGTTCTTCGCAATGTAGCGTTGAATATGGATGTTCCTTATGTCTCCCAATGGGCTACCGATGCGCTGTATACGTTAAGTCATTGGCTTGGGATTAATTTGAATTATCCTGGGGCGAGTTATTCCAGTGAACCTTTTCAAGTCCTCGTGATTCCTTTTGATGAAGACTATGCTGGAAGTTTTGGTCATGTGCTGGCAAGCATTGTTGCGATCGGAGGATTATTTTTATTAGCACCTCCGTTAAGAAAGAAAATAGTGACGTATGGCGTCTTGGGGATAATGGCCTTTCTCTTATTTTGTCTCATCGTGCGTTTTCAACCATGGCATATGCGTTTTCAGTTAAGCCTGTGGTTATTAGCATCTCCCTTGATTGCGATTGGTTTATATCACATTAATGGGATTATCCGCTGGATCGTCATCGGCGTATTGATTGTGATGGCGGCCATGACAATGGTATTTAATAATCAACATCCGTGGACGGGTGGGCGCAGCATTTTTCAAAATCCTCCTGAAGTGCAAATGTATTATAAAAAGGGCTTAAATGAATTTGTTGCCGATAAGGCCATTAGTCAAGCTGTCTTCATGAGTCGATGCCGGGATGTAGGGGTTATTATGGGTGGGGATAGTTGGCAATATCCATTGTGGCGGCAAATTCAAACGACAGTCGGGCCCATTCACCTTGAATCAGTGACAATGTTTAATGAATCACGTCAATTAGCCTATCCTTTAGGGGCATTTAACCCATGTCTTATTATCACAGAATATGCTGATGCACCTGATGTGCGTGTGAATGATACACCCTATGCTAAGGTTTGGCAAACCACCCATCAGCCGATTAAAGCGATATTAGTTCCATAACTAATGTGTCATTTCACACGAAGAATGCCCCTGTTTTAACGACGCCTTGACCTGTCTGTTCATACGAATTTCCAGTTGCATTTTCCTCTCAAAAATAATAGAATACACGGTCTTCTTGCCGTCAAGGGAAACCCATGCCTTCATAGCACCAGACTTCTTATAAGTCTAAGGCGTGGCTGGAGTTTTGTCTCTACATAATACGTTAAGGCATGAAGTTTTATGAGTGATTTAATATGTACCACTTTAACTTAAGGACATGAAATGAGTTTGCCACCAAAACAAGGCCTGTATGATCCCCAATTTGAGCATGATGCGTGCGGGGTTGGCTTTATCGCCCATATTAAAGGACAAAAATCTCACGCGATTGTGCGTCAAGGGATACAAATTTTAGAGAACTTGACTCATCGCGGGGCGTGCGGGTGTGACCCTGAAACCGGTGATGGGGCAGGGATCATGATTCAAATGCCTGATGCATTTTTCCGTAAGGAAATGGCGAAGAAAGATATTACCTTACCTAAAGAAGGTGATTATGCCGCCGGGATTGTATTTTTACCGACGTCATTAGACGATCGCAATCGCATTGAAGAGTGGACCGAACACATTATTCATGAAGAAGGCCAAAAATTATTAGGCTGGCGTGATGTGCCACATGAGCCTATGCGCGTCGGCTATGTTGCCCGTTCGGTTATCCCTTCATTCAAACAATTATTCATTGCCCGCGGCAAGAATACTAAGCCCGAAGATTTTAACCGCAAATTATTTGTGATCCGCAAGCGCTTATGGAATAAGGTGTATCATTCAACCTTAGGCCAAAAGAACTTTTATTATTTTTGTTCATTAAATACGCACACCATCGTCTATAAAGGACAATTGATGAGCGAGCAAGTGGACAAATTCTTTCCTGATTTATCCAATACTGATTTAACCTCAGCGATTGCTTTAGTGCACTCACGTTATTCAACCAATACATTCCCAAGCTGGGCATTAGCTCACCCGTATCGTTATGTTGCGCATAACGGGGAAATCAACACCTTACGTGGCAACATCAATTGGATGCATGCCCGTGAAAAACAATTTGCCAGCGAATTATTCGGCGATGATTTAAAGAAAATTTTACCTATTGTCGTCCCACATGGTTCTGACACCGCGACATTTGACAATGTGTTGGAAATGCTTGTTCTTTCTGGCCGTTCTTTACCGCATGCCATGATGATGATGATCCCTGAAGCATGGAGTGGTCATCAAGACATGGATCCGGTGAAGCGTTCATTCTATGAATTCCATTCTTGTTTTATGGAACCCTGGGATGGTCCAGCTGCCATGGCATTTACCGACGGGCGTTATATGGGTGCTTTACTTGACCGTAATGGGTTACGTCCTTCACGCTATGTCATTACTAAAGATGATTTAGTCATCATGGCCTCTGAAGCAGGGACCTTACCTGTTGCTCCTGAAAATGTTGTCTCGAAGAATCGTTTGCAACCTGGCAAAATGTTTTTAATTGATACCGTTGAAGGTCGTATTATCGACGATAAAGAAATTAAAGACAGCTTCTCAACGAAGCAGCCTTATGATAAATGGTTAAAAGATAATATCGTTGATTTACGCACATTACCAAAAGCAAAACATGCCAAGGGCTTGAATGAAAAGACCTTGCTTGAACGTCAACGTGCTTTTGGTTATACCCTCGAAGATTTGAAAATTGTGTTAGCGCCAATGGCTTTAGGCGAAGAAGCAACTGGTTCTATGGGGGCAGATACCCCATTAGCTGTGTTGTCGACGAAGCCAAAGCTCTTGTACGATTATTTCAAGCAATTATTTGCACAGGTGACCAATCCACCCATCGACGCTATCCGTGAAGAAATTATCATGGCGGAAGATATGATGCTTGGGCCTGAAGGTAATTTATTAAGTGAATCTCCAGCCCACGCCCATCGTTTATGGATACAACGCCCGATTTTAACCAATGAAGAATTGGAACAAGTAGCTCATATTAATCTAGGCGCTTTAAAATCTGTGACGCTCTCAATCGTCTTTAAAAAAGAAGATGGGGCTAAAGGTTTAGAAAAAGCTGTTGAAGAATTATGTGCTAAAGCTGACGCGGCCATGAAAGAAGGATCAAGTATTTTGATCTTATCAGACCGTGCGATGTCGTCTAAGTATGTGGCGATTCCATCATTATTAGCCGTGGCTGGATTGCATCATCATTTAATCCGTCAAGGCACACGCACCAAGGCGAGTATTGTGCTTGAGTCTGGTGAAATCCGTGAAATGCATCATTTTGCCGTCGCGATCGGTTATGGGGCCAATGCCGTAAATCCTTATTTGGCTTTTGAAACAATTGAAGCGATGCTTAACAATAAGATTATTGAAACCGACATTACCTTTAAAGATGCGCAAAAGAATTTCTTAAAAGCATGTCATAAAGGTTTATATAAGATCATTTCGAAAATGGGTATTTCAACCATTCAATCGTATTGCGGTGCTCAGATTTTTGAAGCCGTGGGGTTAAGCGATGAATTGATTGAGAAATATTTTACCGCAACCCCGTCGCGTATTGGTGGGATTAAATTAGATACCGTCGCTGAAGAATGCTTGCAGCGTCATGCGGTTGGCTATCCTGTATTTCCTTCCAATGATGACATGCTTGAAGAAGGCGGGGAATATGCCTGGCGTAAAGAGGCAGAATTCCATCAATTGAATCCGACGACAATTGCTTTATTGCAACATTCCGTCAGGTCGGGGGATTACCGCATTTTCAAAAATTATTCAAAGGCAGTGAATGAAAACAGCACACAGATTGCAAATATACGCGGTTTATTGAAATTCAAGCAAGGCCATCCTATTTCGATCGATGAAGTTGAGCCTGTGACAGAAATTGTCAAACGTTTTGCCACAGGGGCGATGAGTTATGGGTCTATTTCCAAAGAAGCTCATGAAACATTAGCTATTGCCATGAATCGTTTAGGTGGTTTTTCAAATACCGGCGAGGGTGGTGAAGATGCGGTACGTTTTAAACCAGAAGCTAATGGTGATAGCAAGCGTAGCCGTATTAAACAAATCGCTCAAGGTCGTTTTGGTGTGACCATTGATTATTTAGTGAATGCGGATCAATTGCAAATTAAAATGGCGCAGGGGGCAAAACCCGGCGAAGGTGGTCAATTACCTGGGCATAAAGTGTCTAAAGAAATTGGTATGTTGATGGGACAGCGAGCTCGTTTGGTAG
>CAYZPQ010000064.1:9753-10615 GCA_964480185.1 uncultured Planctomycetales bacterium
AAAGTGTCTAAAGAAATTGCTGCGACACGTAATACAACACCCGGTGTTGGTTTAATTTCTCCACCACCGCATCATGATATTTATTCCATCGAGGATTTAGCGCAATTGATTCATGATTTAAAAAATGCGAATCCACGTGCGATGGTGTCTGTTAAATTAGTATCCGAAGTCGGTGTTGGAACGATTGCCGCGGGCGTTTCTAAAGGAAAAGCCGATCATGTGCTTATTTCTGGATTCGAAGGTGGCACCGGTGCTAGTCCACAAACATCAATCAAATATGCCGGTCTTCCCATGGAATTAGGGATTGCGGAAACACAGCAAGTCTTAGTCATGAATGATTTGCGTGGGCGTATCCGTGTGCAAACCGATGGTCAATTAAAAACCGGGCGTGATGTGGCGATTGCGGCAATGCTTGGTGCTGATGAATTTGGTTTTGCAACAACAGCACTGGTGACCATGGGCTGTATTTTATTACGCAAATGCCATTTAAATACATGCTCCGTCGGTGTGGCAACCCAAGATCCAGAACTCCGTAAGAAGTTCGACGGTAAGCCGGAACATGTGACAAATTATTTTACCTATATTGCCCAAGAAGTCCGTGAAATCATGGCTGAACTTGGATTCCGTAAATTTGAAGACATGGTGGGTCGTGTCGATATGCTCGAGACAAAAGATGCCATTGAGCATTGGAAAGCCAAGGGCTTGGATTTGACCAATATTTTACATAAGCCTGATGTTCCAAGTGGTGTGGCCATTCGTCATCAAAGCACACAAGATCATGCCTTAGAAAAAGCATTGGATAATGAATTGATTACCAAAGCCCGTCAGGCAATTGAGACGAAACAACCGGTTGTGATTCAAT
>CAYZPQ010000064.1:10672-10976 GCA_964480185.1 uncultured Planctomycetales bacterium
CACCCATTACGAATGTCAATCGTACCGTCGGGACAATGTTGTCGTCGGAAGTTGCCCGTCGTTATGGGATTGCGGGTTTACCCAAAGATACCATTACGATTAATTTTACCGGTGCGGCTGGGCAGAGCTTTAGTGCATTTTTAGCACACGGGATTAATGTGAATCTTGAAGGTGAAGGCAATGACTATGTGGGCAAAGGGTTGTCCGGTGGACGCATTGCCATTTTCCCACCACGTAAGTCGGAATTTAAAGCCGAAGAGAATATCATCGTCGGAAACGTTGTCCTTTATGGGGCTGTCACAGG
>CAYZPQ010000065.1:0-10671 GCA_964480185.1 uncultured Planctomycetales bacterium
GTTTTTAATAAGTTCATTATTTTCTTTATAAATATCTGCAATCGTACCTAATTCACACAATGATTTCAGACCGTTTCTATCTCCACCGATCAATACGCCCCCAATAAGCAATCCTATCATGCTCATTAACAGGATTTTCTTAACACGTTCCTCCACCACTAGAAAATGTCTTACATAAATGAATATCAGAGCAAAAATAACAACGATCGACGAGATCATGTTCGTTCGACTCCCACCAAAGAGCAAGCTATAATTGCAAACCAATGCGAGAACTATCAATAAGCCCCACTTAAGTAAACTAGAATTAATTCTTAAAATAATAATCAGCAATAGAATAAAACAGGAAAGGAAAAAATAATTTGCATCATGAAATCTTGATACCATGAACATCAAGGGAAGAATCGCCCCCATGCTCAAATAAGTTAAGATCTTCTTATTATAAAAAATATGACCAAAGACTAAAAAGATCACGTAATAATACATCGCCGCATTACGAAACGATAGTGGCCCTAAATAAAGATAATCTTTAATGGCCAACACCATAATAATGCCTAAAAATAGCCCCAGCAAGGCATGCCACTTCTCCCATACAATCAATGCCAACTTTGCTTTAATCCCGACTAAAACCGCACAAAAAAGAATTAATAGTTCGCCAAGGAATATAGGAAAATTTAAAAAGCTTAACGTAATATGTCTTTCGGAGAAATTGGAACCTCCTAATACGCATCCAGCGATATACGTGCCTATTGCTATCAATGCGACAGCATCAATAATATCTCTCTTTATTAAACTACCATTAAATCCCATATTCACCTTTGATGCGATGCATCCATCCAATTAATAATTCATATTTGCCATAAGCTAATTGAATTATTCTAATCAATCGCCCCTGTACTGTGCAAAGTGACCATATCCCATAAAAAGAAGCCCAACCAAATTTATGCACCATACGTTGAGATAATCGAATAACCTCTTCATATTTTGCTCGATTAGCTAAACCAAAACTCGCTTTAATAAAAACTTTACGTACAAGGCGCTGATAAAACACATGTCGCTCATCAGAAGAAATGTGATAGCGTTCAATCTCAAATGCATTATAAATTGTTGTTATAAGATCTATTAATTCTTCAATCTGTGCATAGTCTAATAATTCAGGCGTATATGCACCTATCCACCACAAATACCGTTGATCTTTCGTTAATGTTAAATGACAAAAATGTTGAATATTATCATCTAAAATCCTACAAAGCTCCTCGACATCTGCCCTGCCTTTATTCATGGCGGTAATGGACCTGCGATGACTACGTATCACCACTCCAACTTCCTCAACCATGGCAAATTTGTATCCTGCACGAAGTAATCTCGACCATAATGCAAAATCAGCAGCAATAGGGTAAGCCACATCAAATCCTTGATGTGACAAGACAATTGTCTTTCTCATTAAGCATCCAACGTGATTTAATGGTGTTGAATAGAGACTTCTTAGCAACATCTGTGACATGATCATCGGACAATAGAGCTTCTTTTGAACTTTACTCTCGCTATCCATGACCACCGCTTGACATGTGGCAATCACGATGTCTGGATGAGCCGATAAATAGGACATGCCGTTCGATAACCACCGAGGGTATGCCATATCATCCGCATCCATGCGGGCCACCACATCTCCTTTCGCCATCTGTAAACCTAAATGCAATGATGCAGTTTGACCTATATTCGTTGGATTGCGGTAAACGCGTAGACGGGGGTCATGCCGCTGTGCTAATTTATCAATCTGCCCATCCGTACTGCAGTCATCAATAATTAATAACTCAAAACCTTGATAGTCCTGTCTTAAAACGCTATCAACAGCCATGGCGAGGTAGTCCCCTCCATTATAAACGGCCATGAGAACTGTGACGGAAATATGACTCATACGATTTTCAATGATTGTTTTTAAAGAAAGTGATGATGTTAGTGACGGATTCTATTTCCATTTCCAAGCGAGACTCTGTTGTGAGCGTCGAACAGTGTGGAGTTAGAATGACATTTGGGAATTGAATCAGTGGCCCTTGATAAGGCTCCTGGTTAAATACATCTAATGCGGCAGCACCCACTTGCCCGCTGACAAGTGATTGTTGCAAATCCTGTTCATTAATAAATTGGCCTCTGGACGTATTAACAATCATAACGCCTCGCTTCATCATGTTCATCTCTGTTATGGTCAAACAGAACGATCCCCCTGACAGATGAAGTGAAATAATATCAGAACGTTTAAATAATTCCTCGAGAGCAACATGTTCAATGGCATTGGATGAAGCCCACGCATCGTCCCAATGCATATCCACGCCCACCACATGCGCCCCTAAATGCTTTAACAGTACAGCCACTCTCTTGCCTATTCTACCTAAACCAATAATACCGACTGTCTTACCTGCCAATTGACTACCTACCTTACGTTCCCACTTTCCTGAACGCATCAATACCGTCTGAGCTGTAACATGTCGTAAGCAATCAAAAATTAACGCCAATGTCATTTCCGCAACAGGAGTGATCACAACCTGAGGCGTATTCAAGACGACAATGCCTTTTGATTTGGCAACATCCATATCCACATTATCAATGCCTACCCCACAACGACTAATGCATTTCAAATGAGGCAATTGGTTAAGCACATCTTTATCATAAGGTTCTAACCCTGCAACAACACCTTCATATCCTGCTAACTCTTTAATCACCTCATCTTTTGACAAACGTTGTCCAGAACGATTGACATCAAAAGACAAAGCGCTCTGAACAAGCAAGTCGAGAGGAGCTGGCCCTTCTTTAGCAAACGTCGATAATGCTACATAGACTTTTTTACTCATAGGGACACCGCGATGCGTTGATAAATCTGCTGTTGTTGAACATCATCTTGAAGAATTTTCTCAACGATCGCCACATCATCCGGACGATCAACACCAATTGAACGCGCCTGAGCCACAACCCCTTCGATCGCATAGCGATGTTCTAAAATACGCATAAAATCAACTGATTCAATAATCTCTAATGGCGTTGGAGATAAGGCTGAGAATTCTTTAAGAAACGTAGCTCTAAACGCAGATAAGCCGGTTTGACGAAATACAGGAAAATTCCCCGATACACGTTGATACGGAACATTGGCCCTGGAAAAATATAAAACTTGTCCGTGAATATTCATCACCGCTTTCACAATATCCGGATCTTTTAAATCAGCAGCATCAGTGATAGGTGTTAAAATATTTGAACACACGGCATTTGGATTATCCAAAAGTGGTTTGAGTAATGCGTCGATGATGGCCCCATCAAAAAGCGGCTCATCACCTTGTAAAATAACGACAATATCCGCATCTTTAATTTTAGTCATTGCTTCTTCAACGCGGTCCGTACAGCGCACATGCGTATCTTTGGTCATCACGGCTTTACCGCCACAACGCACAACTTCATCAACAATCACCTGATCACAGGTTGCCACAACAACATCATCTAACACCTTGCACAATAAAGCACGTCGACGCACATGCTCAATCAGTGAAATATTTAAGATCTTTGCTAAAGGTTTTCCGGGAAATCTCGATGCCGCCATCCGAGCTGGAATTACAGCAACAACACGTTGTTTAGTCATAGCCATCATTTCTATTGAGGAAAAACTCCACAATCAACATTTATATTTTGACCTGTAATGGCAGCGGACTCGTCACTTGCTAAAAATAAACAAATAGCTGCCACTTCCTCTGCCCGAGGTAATCGGTTTAATGCCGTCTGTGTTTGCGTGAAACTTGTGAGATAAGCGTCTACTGATTTTCCTTGTGCAGGAGACCATTTGTCTTTTAATGCCTCACGAAGACCGTCGGTCACGACGTAGACAGGGCAAACACCATTAACGCGTATGCCTTGGGGCCCAAGCTCTTTGGCTAAACTTTGGGTGAGCCCGACCACCGCAAACTTCGCCGCACAATAAACACTATTATGCATACTCCCACGCTTGCCGGCAATACTCGCTATGTTAATAATACTTGATCCCTTGGCTAAATGCGTTAAAGCAGCTTGGGTCGTATAAAAAACACTTTTCAAATTAACAGCGATCATCTTTTCTAAAAAAACACTGTCCACTTTTTCTAAAGGACGCCACTGAGATTGCCCTGCCCCATTAATGAGGACATGAATTTTACCGATTTTTTTTGTTAAAGTATTAAAAACTTTTTTAACATCACTCGGAGCACTCACATCACACTTTACCCAGACGGCCCGTTGTCCTAAAGAATTAAATTGAACGCTACGTGTTCTCGATAAGGCAATAACTCTATAGCCTGCTTTAATGAATGTTGTGGCAATAGCAAAACCAATTCCTCGTGTGCCACCGGTAATAACAACAGTCTTTAAATGGTCATGCATGTAAAACCTCCGTCAACATGAACCTCAGAACCTGTTACAAATAATGACGCATCAGAGGCTAACCACAAGACAGCCCCCACCAATTCTTCCGGCTTCCCAAATCTTCCCATCGGTGTATGCCCCAAAATAGCGGCCTTGCGTTTACTATCAATAAAATGTGTCATACTCCATTGTGTTGGAAAGAAGCCAGGCCTTAATGCATTCACCCGCACATTCAAAGGAGCCCACTCCCGGGCAATATTTTGTGTTAAATTTTTAACACCTGCTTTGGCCAGTGAATAAGAAAATGCTTTGGAAAGTGGCGGGCCAGAGGATGCCGATGACATGTTAATGATTGAACCTTGTCGACGACCTAACATGTGTTTTCCAAAAACTTGACAACCTAATAATGTTGCTGTGACGTGACTATCTACGATACTTCTTAATTCCTCAACACTTATATCCAGCACAGGGGTTGGGGCATTAATCCCTGCCCCATTAATGAGAATATCAACACGTTTAAATTTCTTTAATGTAAATGCTAAGACGTCCGCATGAGATTGCTTGCTGGTAGCATCAATTGAGATGCCAACAATATTCTTATCAATACGACTTAATCGCTTCACAATGTTCTGACGATTCTGATCATGTTTATCCGCAATCACAACCTTAACTCCTGCCCGTAATAATCCTTCCGCCATGGCACTGCACAAATGCCCCCCACCGCCAATAACAACAGCTACCTTGCCTTTCAAATTAAACGATTTCTCTAAATAGCTTTTCATAATATTTCCTTCAACGAATAATAGACTTATTGATTACGCACATTCCCGATAAATCGATCCCCATCAAAACTCTTTAAATGCGATTGAGGTCTAATAATTTCTGCCAAGCGATTAAAGGCTTTGGCAATGAACGGTCTTCCCGGCAACCATGGAAAACCTGAGTTCATGACATGATCCGTAATCACTTTTTTCCATTCGACGACATGTTCTTTTTGCCCTAAACCTCTCTCTAATGCTTTCTCCATTAACATCATGGCCCGATCAGGTAATCCATATACCATGCATATCATCACTGCATGAAGCAATCGTTCATTCACATGTTGAGCATTCAACCCTGCAAGGCCATCTAAAAAAATATCATCACGTTTTAAGTATAAGGCATCACCAAACACTAACTGACCACGCCCTATAAAATCATTGAACGTCTTTTTCTTCCAAAACGCCCGTCTTAAATCAACTAACTCAAATCCATGTGCATCTAAGAATGCATCGCAATCACGAAACAGCGGTTGTCCTCGATACAATTGGATAAATTCTACCTCAATCTCAACGCCATATAAATTCCTTAAACTTAATTGCCCACCCTTAAGAATATCTAATTCACTGCCCTGAGTATCTAACTTAATAAAATCAACATGCTTTAATTGCGCCGTATGTAATGCGGAATCTAATGTTTTAACTTTCTCTCGTGGAATGACGACCTCACGCACAATATTCATGCGCTCTGCGAAAGGAAAATACTTAACAACATCGTGATTTGGTTTATAAATTGAGGATTTGCCTGATTCGTGAGAAATATAAAATATCAATTCTTGCTCACTATGATAAAGCGCATACGGAAGATAAGTGATGTGTTTCAACGACTTTAAAAGAGCATATTCGCGCTCATCCGGTTCAAATGCAATCACATGCACAAGGTCATTTAACTGCCGCCAATACGCTGAAACACCTCCCATAGCGCCCACATCCACATACACTAGTGGTGAAAGATTTAAGCAATTCTTCGTCAATTGAGTAAAGAGTGTCATAGCATTTTCTTTAAATATGTCAGAATTTCACCTAGGTCTTTAAAAGCAATAATGTCTTTATCAAATGGGTACCGATCTAATCTCCCAATAAAAGGCACTCCAACATCTTTGGCAGAAACTAAATCTCCTTTAGAATCTCCAATAAAAACTGTTTCTTGCGGTTGAATATGTTCCTTCGCTAAAATATCTTTGATCGCCGACGATTTTTCCCCAACGACAGAATAAATTCCTTTGAAATAATGATGAATGCCCCGTTCTTTAAGAATAATATGCAAATCGTCTGGCGGATTAATTGATACTAAGTAAATTGGTAAACGCTCATAAAAGTAGGCTAATAAATCATGGGCCCCCTTCACCTGAGGCGCTACGACCACTTCTTTGATGCAATACTCTGCAAAGGCCTTGCCCAATGCATCTTCAATTGCTTTACTGTAAGGCAACTTTAGAATTGTTGAATAAATATATTTGAATTTCTCAAAGCGAATAACATCACTCACACGATGATAGGCAAGAATTTCAGGAAGAAATTGGGGATATTGAGAAAAAATATGCGCAAATGCTTTATCTTTTACCCCATTAGACTCTACCAAGACTCCATCAAAATCGAGCAATACCGCTTTCAACTGAGGCATTATTGATCCGCGTTTATTTTGATATCTTGTTTAATACGTTTCACCCATTGGCCCAGCACAAAAACATCCGATGCCAATACAACAAAATTATATCCGTCCTCAAAGGCACGGGAAATTTTTGCCGCATCTGGTTCAATAATGTGCGTCCCACAGCTGCGTTGTGATTGACGACACGCGCTGACGACGACATTACTGGCATTAATGACTTCTGGATGTGTCAACTGGCCTGGCACATGCAATGACCCAGAAATATCATAAGGCCCTACCATTACGCCATCAACACCGGGTATTGATAAAATATCGTTAATGGTATTCACCGCGTCAATATGTTCAATTTGAATAATCAGAATTGATGATGAATTCCAAGAATTGGCATACGCATCAAAATCAAAACCATATCCTTGCGCACGGGCAACACCATATCCCCTGCTTCCCTGAGGAGGGTATTTACACGCCTGTACCATGGCCCTTGCCTGATCGGCCGAATTCACCATCGGGACAATAACCCCATCAGCCCCTGAATCTAATAAACGACGGATCATTTGCACATCATGGGAGGCAACACGAGGCAAACATACTGTCCCATGCGCATGACAAGCGGCAATAATACGCTGTGATTCATATTGATCAATGGTGCTGTGTTCAATGTCAATTCCGATAAAATCGAAACCAGCCCGTGTGAATATTTCTGTTGGGCCAGGATGTCCAAAAGACGTCCATCCCGCAAAGACCTTACGTCGATCTCTTAACTTTTCTTTTAATTGTACTCGACGTGCAAGAATTTCATTGAATGTCATGTGGAGGCCTTCGCCGCATCATTAAGAAACATTTGCACCGTTTCTTTCGTGTAAGGATGAACAATCATGCCATCAATAAATTGAGGCATCACCGTCACAATATGGGCCCCTGCCTTTAACCACTGTAAAATATTTAATACTTCGCGTGTGGAAGCCGCGATAATTTGACTCTTTAAATGATTATCATCTAATAGCTTTCTTAATGTGCGAATTTCTTCAACCGAATCATAACCCATGTTATTGACGCGGCCTGATAGAATTGATACATAGGTAGCTCCGGCTAATGCGGCCAAATAACATTGTTGAGCACTCATCATCGCGGTCACATTCACTCTAATATTATGTTTTGTTTCTAACTCATGAACGACCGACAAATTATCTAATTCTCCCTGAGGCCCATGAATTGTAATTTTAACATTAATATTCTTAGCCCACGACGCAATATCCAACGCCTGATCTAACATGCCTTGCTTATCATTGGTTGTCACTTCGCACGACACTGGCAAAGGATCTACTAATTTCGCAATCTCAATAATGCGCGCTTTAACGCCTTTCATCCCCCCCACAACCCCTTCTTTTAACAGGATCGTAGGATTAGTTGTCACGCCACGGATAATCCCCATAGCTTTATATTTCTTTATATCGTCAATCTTACTGCTATCTAAAAATATCGACATTATTACTCCTTACCGTTGACGCATTAATACATGGTTAAATGAATGAATTATTATGACAAAAAAATAAGAAATAAACAAAAAATATTTCTTAGAAAAATTAAAATAGGTAGAGAGGATATGGCAATTGTTTTACGTCTAAAAGACGCTTGGCAACGGTAGCCTGCGCTACTAAATATCCTTGATTCAAATGCTGCCCAAGCCATTGAAACTCCTTGAGATTAATAAAAAGACTGCCGTACATTTTGCTTGTCATCATCTCTTGAATCGTGGCCTGGGGCTGGCATGTTAAGGCGCGGGCCATGTGCTGCTGTGCTAATACCGCATTATTCATCAATAAATACACCGTGGCGACACCATAATGATACCAAAAAACTGCGGGTGATAAATCTGCCGCTCGTTTGTAGTAATGCAAGGCTTTAGGATAGTCCTTAAGATGGTAATAACAAAACCCTAGCATGGCCTGAATATGCCCGTCTTTAGGCAATGCCATTGATAATACTTTCAAATACCGTAAGATTTTCTGCGACGAAGAATGACTTAACGCCGCGCTCCCATTGTTTTGATCGATCAATTGGCCTACTTCCACAGGCCTAATACTATCGGCTGTGGCAAATAAGGTGCTTTGAAAATCAATAGCCAATAGTCTTATCAAAAGAAAGGAAACAACAATACTTCCAATAATAATCTGAATATGCCGAGCCATGGACTACGCTGCCTTCTTAAAATATAATTTAAACAATCCTATCCAACTTAACAGCATTAATATCAACCCTACATAGAGCCCTGGTGGAACAAATTTCAATACAATATGATGCGATCCTGCAGGGACTTTAAAGCCGATGAATATATATTCCGCAGGGAATATTTTCCCAGGCTTACCATTGATGGTAAGTGACCACCCTTGCTGAAACATATAAGGGAAAATTACAAAAACATCCTGAGGTGTTTCTATATCGACGCGCAAATGTCCCAATGATTCTTGTTTCCAATTAACATAGCGTGCGTCACTATTCTTTGGATTTTCGCCAAGATAATCCGACACATTGAACTTGATCACATCATCCGCATCAATAAATAGATCGCCTTGAAATGGTTTATCGAATTGTTCAATTAAATGGTCATAGGGCAAACTTATCACGGAATGGGCAAATCTCAAATGTGGTGTTGCTGTATTACGTTGCCATACATCACAATATTCCCCGGAAATAGTTTTATCAAAATTCTTCCATCCTAAAGGTTGATCTTTGAAAATCACGGTAAAGTCAACGGGAAAACGTGTTGCGATAGCGGATGCTGGCTGCCTTAGCATCAACTGTGGTGCAGCCCACTTCGTCGATGTATAAAATTTGTCGCTATGATAGGTGCTTAAAAATTTACTAAATCGATAGGCTGGGACAGGTAAAAACGCGTCGGTGCTATAAACCCCATACCCTAAGGGAAAATTATGATGCATGGATCGACAATGATCGAAAGGAATAAAGTATTGTCCAGAGGCTTTTGAATAAAAATTGAATTCAGGGGTTCCTATGCCATATAATTGCAAATCCCCGGTCTTGCCTTTTTCATTAAAGTTATAGCATCGCCACATTGAAACAAAACCGATCGTTATTAATAAGAAAATCGCGAGCCATTTACCCCAATAAAATCGACCATACCCTGCATGTAACCCTATTAAAATTGCACCTGCTAAGAATGACCCAATGAAATAAAACTTCTCTGCGGCATGAAAAACCCACACCCATAAGATAGGACGTAAGGAATCATCCCCCACAAAAATAGAAATAACAATCACAACGCAAGCTAATACCGCACAAATCAAGGTATCGACGATATATCCAACCATGTTCTTATACTTATTATCGGATTGGACAAACACTGCTGGCCCTTTAAAACCGATCATCAAGATGAACACGATGATTATCATAAAATCAATGATGTGAGCGCCATAGCGAAACGTAAATAATGTTAATGGTTTAAACATCCCCTGCAACCATGGTAAAAGGCTGCTCAGGTACCAACAGATGTGTGGAATTAATACATAGACTGCCAATGCCCCAAGCATGACAACAGCCCATTGCACATACAGTAACGGAATGTGACGAAGTCTAACTAAAGCGGCCATCGCCACAAATAATCCTAAAGAAATAACAAATAGTGCACTCATGCGTTGACGCTCAACAAAAAATAAATTCCATAAATCCATTAACGTAAACCCTGATGAGTTATCGCCAAATAATGGGAAATTATTGATGCCATAATGCCCCATTAATCGTGCCCCTTCCAATTTTGAAAATAATGTTGTGCGAATGAATTGCACACCTGCCACTCCAATCATCATCGCAGCCATTACCCCAATACCACAGACGCTATTTCTTAATTGA
>CAYZPQ010000066.1:0-1692 GCA_964480185.1 uncultured Planctomycetales bacterium
CTAGGTTCTAGTGATACCGGGGAGATGTTGAATTCCTCTTGAAGCGTATCTAGGATAACGCGTCCCCCGGGATGTAACGCTAAGAATTCAGGTAAATGTTGAATATTCATCTTACGTAATAATTCGTTGACCCCTTTGGCAACTAATTGAGGCACCTCTTTGCTAAGTACATTACATAAACGTGAATTAACCGTCTTATAACGTAGCTGCTCTCGGTATTCAGGAAATAACAAGCCTTCGTGTTGTGTCATAACCCATCCAGATTCTTCCCCAGAACTCACAATGCACGCCGCTGCACCATCTCCAAAGATGGAATTAGAAATTAAAAGATCAACACTCTCCCCATGAAAAAATGTTGCGGAACACACCTCCACGGCAATAAACATCACCTTACCATTTTTCTTATTGTTTAAAAATTGATCGGCAATACGTAGTCCAGGCAATGCCGCGCCACACCCATGCCCCGTTAAATCTAAAATAAACATCTCTGACTTCATGCCTAATCCTTGAGAGACATACGATGTTAGTCCCGGACATAAATATCCTGTGCACGTCGCTATAATTAATCCGTCAATATCTTCGGGTTTAAGATTAGCGGCTTTTAAGCATTGCTGGCCTGCATCAATGGCCAATTGACTTGCCACATCTTCAAAACGTTTGGCTGAAGCATCGCCACTTTCTGTCACAGCAAGTGCCACACTATCAATACCAAATGTACGCGTATGCACACCTGGATCTGATAAAAACTTGGTATAAAACTTTTTACTACGCGCTGAAAAATCCTGAGTCAATACCACATCGAGCACTTCTTGCTGACTCATGCGCATTGATGGATTTGCGGTTTTAATACATGTTATTCTCGATTCCATAACATTCTCCTATGTTGTATTTAAATGAAGTGCTGGCCTTGAATAATTCAATGCCAATCCTCTGATTGAACTGCTGATATTTAATAAACTGATAATGCCTTGTGCCAGATGTGGTTGATGAATTAAATTACCAAACAACGCAGCGAGGCGACGCTGGCCCGATAGATTCTTTACATAGGCGTGTCTATATGCCTCAAGTTGTTTGGAATGAGTGTGATGGTGCACTAATGACTGCGCGAGTAATTGCCCACTGATTAAGGCAACGCTTATACCTCCGCCAATAGCTGTATCAATAAAAGCCGCCGAATCACCCACTCTCCATAATCCTTCATGATAAAAGACAATTGGTTTACGTTTAGGGATATAAACAGCTTTCCATGCCGTCACGCGTCTTGCCCCTTGCATTACCGTCGATAAATGTAAATTCTCCTTAATCCAAGAATCCAACACCCGTTGAGGATCACGCCCATGGGCCTCAAAATAATTTGCTTCAACGACATAACACAGATTTATTTTCTTTGCTTCAAATGGATTAATTCCTACATGCCCACCCGTACAACAATGCAGCATGACTTGTCCTAAGGCCTTGGGCATATTTTCGTATAAAGCAAAAATACCTAATTGCACATTGGATCCATTAGTTAATGCGGGACGATGCCCACTGGCATCAATCACATGGCGTGCATTGATTTTAAATTGACTATCATTGGCGTAATGATCAATATGCACTTCTGAAGCATGCTCGTGATAATTGATTTGCCGTGCTTGAGCTCCTTCATATACGCTGACTCCAAGATCTTTAACACGCTCCAGTAATAACATA
>CAYZPQ010000066.1:1702-4330 GCA_964480185.1 uncultured Planctomycetales bacterium
AGTGAATAGGAATGATCGTTGAGGCGCCATGCGATGCTGTAATCACAGATTGCTCAACAATTCCCGCTCCCTGCTCTTTTAACTTTGACCAAATTCCCCAGTCTGATAAGAGAGCTTTATTTTCCGGGCCAATAAATCCTCCACATGTCTTAATCCGTGGGAATGTCGACTTATCAATCATGGCCACACGCCATCCATGTTCGACCAGATGCAACGCACACGATGAACCAGCTGGACCTGCACCAATAATTAACGCATCAACGGTATTCATTGAATTATTCCTTTGTCGTCAGAACAATAGAGTACTTAACATTCACGATCTTATTCACACGAATAATCCCCATGACACTGGGAGGTTTAAGTTGATAATCGTTCAAATTAATAGGAAATTCTCCTTCGATGACCAATACTCCATCTACCAGATGAGCAGTGGCCGTTACAGACAGAGGTTTTGACATATGATGGATTGTCATCACCCCATTAAATAGAACTGGGCCGTGGCCTGAGGT
This sequence comes from uncultured Planctomycetales bacterium, assembly GCA_964480185.1. Lineage (GTDB taxonomy): Bacteria > Omnitrophota > Gorgyraeia > Zapsychrales > Fredricksoniimonadaceae > CAYZPQ01. The sequence goes on from CAYZPQ010000066.1 coordinate 2,212, forward strand.
CAATGCCTCCTTAAAATCTACGTGATCAAAATCAAAGTGTATTTGGGTATACTTTTCTAGATCGAACATGGTGTACATATTCTTATCACGTTTAAAATGATCCGTTGTTAATCCAGCAACATCCACGTTAAATGATCCTTGCGCGATTCCACTATCTTCTTGAAATTGAGATGATATTGTCCGTGCATAACCCTCTACATCATGCAATGTTGATTTAAGCGTAAAAGTAATTTTGCTTTGTTCAGGAACGAGTGACCATTGTTGAGAGGCATACCCATAGGAAGAACAGCAGGCCAGGCAGGTGAATACTACAAACGTGATCATACGATTCATAAATGTCCCTCTCGATTAATGTGTTACGACTAATATAACAATCAAGAAAGACGCAATGAATACAAATCACTAACGGTGGAGGGAGATTTCATGAAGAACATTGCAGAAAAAGACAAAAACCCTGCAATATAGTGCAGGGTTTATTTACAGGCCATATTTTTTAAGCTTATACCATAAATTACGCTCTGAAATTCCTAATAAACGAGCAGCTTCGGCTTTCACATCATGCGCGGCATGGAGCGCTTTGACTATCGCGTCTTTTTCAGCGCTATCAACCTGTGTTTGCAAATCAAGTCCTGTAACAGATTTTATATCCTTAGCAACACGCTCAATGGCTGTCGTGGCACATTGCACTAATTCATCAATGCTAAATGGTTTACGGATATAATCACATGCTCCATGTTTTAATGTTTTAACGGCCGTATCCACATCGGCATGCGCTGTGGTGACAATAATAGGGATTTTAATTCCTAAACGTTCCATTTCATAAATAAACTCAACCCCATCCATGACAGGCATACGCACATCGGTAATAACGACATCAACATGTTTATCAAACAAAATTTTCAATGCTTCCTGACCATTGGCAGCAGTCAATACCTCAAAGCCATGATCTGGTAAACCAAGCCTTAAGACCCTTAACAGCCTTGGCTCATCATCGACAATTAACATGACAGACATATTATCCCTTTAATGGTAAATAAATTGTAAATGCAGTCCCACGAGGCTCAGGGCTCGTGACCTCAATAGAACCCCCATGGTCATCGATAATACGCTTAACCACCGTCAGCCCAATACCAAAACCATATGGCTTCGTCGTAAACAATAAATCAAAGATTTTATCTTTATTAGCCGTCTTAATACCACTGCCATAGTCCCGCACTTGCACTATATAATTACTCCCAACAACATCAGTAGAAATATGGATCGTATTTTTAGGCTCCGAGGCTTCAATGGCGTTTAATATAAGATTCATCATCACTTGTTTAATTGCTTCTGGATGACACAAACATAATATGCCGGCTGCTTTATGCTGCACATCAATTCTTAGATCAGACTCACGCACTTTAGAAAAAAATAAATCCACAACCTTCCCCACAATAAGTGAAATATCAGCCAATTCTTTGGGTTTCGTATAACCTTGTCGTAAATGAAGCAAGTCTGTCAATAACCCATCAACACGCTCAACTTCTAAACTAATATCCTGCGCTAATGTGGAAATTTCTCCTGATGATCGTTGCCTGATCACTCCAGCGGCACTTTTCATAATTCCTAAAGGATTTCTAATTTCGTGTGCTAGCTGTTGCACCAAGGTGACAGAGGCTAACTGCCTCTCCTGCTCAAGTAATAACTGTGTTTGTCCTCGTAAAATTCTAATACTATAACTACTAATACCTAAAATAAGCAAAAAGAGAATTGTCATAAAATAAATGCTGTCATGCCAAGCCTTATCACGCAAGTTCTTTGATTTTGATAAAGATAACTGCATGCTGTCAAAATAAAATTGTCTTAATGGATAACTGGTACTTTGAAGCTTTTCTAATGATGTAATTAATGCCGCACTCACTACCGGGGTTGGATGAGAAGGTAATGTATCAATAATTTTAATGAGTTCTAAGAAAGCGTCGCGTGCCGAATTCAATAAACGGTCTTCCTGTTGTTCATGAACAATTAAAGAATTGCTGCCCTTGCTCTCATTCTCCTCTTTTGCCCATGCAGATAATTGAATAACGCTCTCTTTCGCATTTAATTTTAATGTTTCAACAGGCAATATCCCTGCTTGCCA
>CAYZPQ010000066.1:4340-7766 GCA_964480185.1 uncultured Planctomycetales bacterium
GCCAGGCACTGATGGCTTTCGATATATCCTTCAACGCATCTTCTGCCAACACCATGTGTCGATACTCTTCCCACTCATCTGCAAATTGAGCTTGGGACATGCGCACGCGTTCCAAATAATGGAACCCCACCAATCCGGCAGCAAGAATAACTAACGCAAGAATAACAAATGCGGCTGTCATCACTTGCGTTAGTTTAAAATATTTTAATCTCACGTTAATTGATCTCTCATTAAGTCATAAAGCTCTTACGCTAAATCAAATACTAAGAATTCTGCATCATCTTTCGATTGAATGAACACTTTATTGCTATTCTCTATAGAAATCGCATCGCCATTCGATAAAAGATGTCCATTTAATTCTACCTTACCTTTGACTACCTGTAACCATACACCGCGCTCAGGTTTAATGTCAATACCAATATCTTTACCCTTAGGTAAAATCCCTCGGTAAATATAGACATCTTGATTGAACTGCACAATATTATTACCACCTTGTGGGGAACCGATTAAAGTTAAGGGTTCGGCTCCTTGGGGAGCTAATGTGAATTCTTGATACGAGGGTTTTAATCCTTTACGCTCTGGCATAATCCAGATTTGTAATAAATGCACCTGGTCTTTTGCCGAGGCATTGAATTCACTATGATAAATACCTGTACCCGCGGTGATTTTTTGAACATCACCGGCTTTAATGGTTGATTGATGGCCCATACTGTCTTCATGCTTTAATCCACCTTCAACAATATAGGTAAAAATTTCCATGTCTTGATGAGGATGACGGCCAAAGCCCTCTCCTCCTTCAACCCAATCTTCATTAATCACACGCAATGAACGAAACGCCATGTGATTGCGATCAAAATACTCTCCAAAAGAGAATGTGTGATAACTGTCTAACCAGCCGTGATTGGCATGGCCACGTTCATTGGATCTTCTGACTTTGATGACACCATTCGCATTATTAACGTTCATAACCGCCTCCTTAACTGTTTGATGTTAAACTAATAAGAGAAAAAAATTTACTGATTACTTAAACCTAATTTCTTACATAAAGCCCCTAAACTCGTTTGTTCCTCAACTGACAAAGTGGATAACGTTTTTGTAACGATCATCGCATGGGCTGGAAATAGCTGTTGAATCAACGCCTTACCTTCTTTGCTTAACTGAATTAGTAAAAAACGTTTATCCCCAACCTGGGGTGTACAGATAATCAACTTTCTTTTCTTCAGATTATCAATGACCAGCGTCATATTTCCCTTGGATTTGAGGATTTTCTTGGCCAATTGATTCTGGGACATGGGACCTAAATGCCATAAGGCTTCTAAAACACCAAATTGGCTTTCACTTAAGTCCGCATCGCTGTAGACCTTTTTGGTGGCTGCTAATACCGTTTCTGTAGCCCTCACCAATTTGATCATGGTATCGAGTGCTACGCGTTGCTGTTCTTGTCCTTTAAAGTGCGTTCCCATATAGTTCAATATTAAACTATTAAAAGGGTTTTGTCAAGCGCTTTTAATCAAGGGATCCCATTATTGGGGCTTTTGATCTCGAAAGGAGAGGAAATACTTTTCAATGGTGTGCGTGCTTAAAACCCCTGCGGCAATACTGGTGAGAAAAAATCCTACCACCATAATGGATGGTGATACGGGACCTAAGAAATTCTTCCAACATAATAATATTAAATAATGCCATAAATAAATCCCATAGGAATAACGACCTATCCACTGTAAGAATTTTAAACGAGAGAATACAGACACCCCTTGATACGCAGCAAAAATTAATAACCCGCAGGCAAGATAACCCAGGGTGTACAAATACCACTCCCCCCAATAATAACTCCAATCAATTCTAAAGAATAAAATATAAAATGTAACCATGCCGGTAACCCACGCCAGGAGCCCCAATATTTTGCTTTTCTTCCACGTCGACCAATACGGTTCCGCTAAAGATAATAAACAACCAAAAGCAAGCGCATCAAAATGATACATGGTTGTTTTATAAGGAAACGGTGCTTTAAAGGGCCATGCTAAAATAGGCTCCTTCATATTCATGTAATACAGGCGAATCAAGGGTGCAACAATTAATAATAAAAGACATAGCCCCATTAAGACATGCCGACGCATCGGCGCATCTTTAATGAATTTATAAACGAGGAAGATCACCAATGGGCAACATACATAGAATTGTTCTAAGACAACCAAGGTCCAGGTATGTTCTAAGAATTGATTGCGGGTGAAATAATTCTGCAGAAAGAATAAATACTGAAAGCCTGTTAGAACGGTATCAGCAATGGACGCATGACTATGCCATGCATAGATTGACAGACTGACAATAACAAGAATGGCATAGCTGGGGACTATTCTCCAAAAACGCCGTTTGTAAAATTCGCCGATGGACTGCTCATGCCTTAACATGATGCCAGTAATCAAAAAACCACTGATGACCAAAAACATTTCAACGCCAAGTACGCCTTTGAAATGACGAATAGCCCATTGCATGTGAAAGTAGGCATCTGTCAAATCAATGCCAATGCGATGCGCTTGAAAATAAATCCAACTTAAGATAGGGGGGTCTTGTGCAAGTAAGTAATCAAGATTAAATGCACGTCGGGCATGATGACTAAAGATGATTAACAGTGCGATCGCACGAAAACCATCGAGGAATGGGTAATAAATCTTTGACTGTTTAATACAACCCTCTTTATTAATGTTGCTCCAAACTGAGAAGCTGACGCTTCTTCGCTAGCCCTCCTCCATACCCACCGATTGTACCATCTGCAGCAATCACACGATGACATGGAATAATAATACAGACAGGATTCTTGCCATTAGCTGACCCAACCGCTCTGACGGCTTTGGGATTCTTAATGCGTTTGGCAATATCACGGTACGCTACTGTTTGCCCATAAGGTATCTTAGCTAATTCTTTCCAGACTTGCATTTGAAAAGTTGTGCCCTGAAGATTTAATGGTACATCAAATTGCTGACGCTGTCCTGCAAAGTACGCGTTTAATTGCGCCACTGTTTTACTCAATATTTTTTCTGGGGGTGTGCTACCCCCTACATTTTTAACACTGGGGGACGTTTGCTTCTTAAAGAAAATCCCATCTAATCCTTTCGCCGATGCCACCACATACAATGGCCCAATGGGGGATTTCATTTCATATTGAATTTGATCCATACTGACCTCACTTTTTTATTTCAAAACGGCTTAATAGCATATAAACGCAGGGCACCACAAATAAGGTGAACGCCGTCGATACAATAGTCCCACCAATAATCGCAAGGCCCATGGGAGTACGTGTTTCTTGGCCAATGCTATTACCCACAATTAACGGCACAGCCGCAGCCACCGTCGCGGCCGATGTCATGAGAATTGGTCTTAACCGTACAGGGCATGCCTCAATGAGCGCTTCTTTAATGGTTTTATCGG
>CAYZPQ010000066.1:7776-8391 GCA_964480185.1 uncultured Planctomycetales bacterium
AGATTCTTTCACTGGTTTTTTAGTATGTTCACGAACTTGGTTGGTAAATTCAACCATGAGAATTGAATTCTTTTTCGCAATACCCATCAACACGATAATACCGATAAAACTAAATAGATTTAAAGAAACCCCCGTGATCCATAATGTTAATAAGGCACCCGTTAAACTAAATGGCAGTGCGACTAAGACAGTGATGGGGTGAATGAATGAATTAAATTGTATCGCCAAGATCATGTACGCGACTAATATCCCCATGATCAATGCCCCTTGAAGACTTTTGAAACTCTCATTCAATCCCGCAGAAGATCCTTCCAAATCTAATCGATATCCATCGGGAAGAATCTCGCGTGCGATGACCTGAGCACGGCTTGCCACTTCTCCTTGGGAATGTTTACCGGCAAGACTACCAAAAATACCAATGGCGCGTTGCCGATTAATACGTGTGATCGATTGATACGCCGATGATTCTTGAATATCAACGAGCTGACCTAAAGGCACACTATTACCAAATTGATTGCGCACAAAAATACTATCGATATCTTTCGCGGAAGTGACATATTGCTCAGGAATCTTAATGCGCACATCATAACGACGAGCATCAGCAGTATAGCGGTT
>CAYZPQ010000066.1:8401-10535 GCA_964480185.1 uncultured Planctomycetales bacterium
GGCGCATCCCTGCAATGGCCACGTTTAATGTGGTTGCGACCGATTCGGTGGATACACCCTGAGCCGCCATTTTTGCACGGTTGGGGCGAATGATTAATTCAGGCAAACCTGTTTTAAAATCTGTATCAAGGTCTTGGGCATACCCTTCATCGGTCAATCGTTTGATTAGCTCTTGGGATTTATCTTGCAGCACTGTTAAATCAGGGCCCATGAGATTAAATGAGACGGGGAAAAGTCGGCCACTGGTTAAATTGCGTGATGAAATATCCCGCATGGATACTTTAACGCCTTTGATCGCTTTAAATTGCGGACGTAATTCATCCATGATTTGCACGTGAGTTTTTGTTCTGTACTTACGGTCTTTTAAGGTAATAGGGATGGACATTTGATTGACTTCCGACGCTCCTCCCCCTCCGCCAACAGATACTAAGAATCCTTCAATTTCTGGCCTCTTGCTCAGTATCTCTTCGATAGCTTTGGCTTTTAATACAGTTTGTTCGAGGGAAGTTCCCGGGGGTGTTTGTGCGGTAACAGAAATAATATTTTGATCTTGGGCAGGGACAAATTCCTGCTTTACATGTTTAATCACGATCATGGATATACCAAACAGGATGGCGGATACAATCACAATAATGACAGGGATTTTAGTAACGCGTCTTAATAAACGTTGATACCCTTGGGCAAAGCCATGAAAAAGATCCTCGAGTGCATGCTCAAATCGTGACGTCTTCGGTGCTGCGCGCAATAATGCGGCAGTGCGCATAGGGGTAATCGTCACCGCTTCCAGTAATGATAATAAAACCGCGGCTGACATGGTGACACCAAACTGATAGAAGAACTTACCGATAATGCCATCCATAAACACCACCGGTAAAAATACAGCAACAACTGCGAAGCTCGCCGCAGTGGCTGCGGGAAGAATTTCAATAGCCCCATCATACGCGGCCTGCACAGGCGGCTTGCCCAGGCGATAATGGCGCACGATATTTTCAAGTAGCATGATCGCATCGTCGACAACGATGGAAATCGCCAGGGTCAATGCCAATAAGGTGAAAAGGTTTAAGGTAAACCCCGAAAAATAAATAATAAGGAATGTCCCCACAATGGATGTGGGAATTGAAAATAAAATATTCAGGGCTGCTTGCCAGCTTCCTAAGAATAATAAACACACAACAATGGTCACAATACTGGCCATGATTAACTTGGTGTAAGTTGTATGAACAACAGCTTCGGTGGGCTTGGTAAAATTCGCATTGATACGGCATTGATAGCCTTCGGGCAATTGTTTCTTTAATTCTTCAATTTTCTTTTCAATGGCTCGCCCTACTTCAACTTCATTTGAACCACGTTGTTTCTTAATCGAAGCACTCACTGCTTCTTTCCCGTCGGTGCGTGCCATGCGGCGTATATCAGATAAACTATCTTCAACGGTTGCCAAATCCCCTAAATGATAAATCTTGTCCTGAATAATTTGGCCGCCACGCTTTAATATTTGCAAATTTTTCATTTCATCAATACTGGCTGCTTCGCCAAGTAAACGCACGCGCAATTCTCGCTCGCCTTGCACATATTGGCCTGCTGCCGTTTCCATGTGTTGGGATTGCAAGGCATCAACTAAATCTAAAACCGTTAAATCTGCTTCTTGCAATTTCAATGGATCAGGCCAAATGCGCACATTGCGTTCACTGAAACCTCCAATGGAGACTTCCCCCACACCTGGGACAAAACGTAATTGATCTAAAAAGAAATTGTCCATATACAACAACACGTCACGTACAGGTTTATCCGCATAAATGGAGACAAACATGATGGGAAATTCTTCGGGATTCTGCTTACGGATAATAGGAGGCTGTACTTCCGACGGTAAACGCAATTGACTTAAAGCCGCCTGCACTTCTTGCAAGGCCACATCCACATCTCGGTTAATGTCAAAATCAAGGCGTATTGATCCCTGTCCTTGACGGACAGTGGATTTCATTTCTTTTAATCCTTCAATCGACAGTAAACGCTGTTCCATTTGATCAATAAGATCTGATTCAATGACTTCAGGAGCAGCTCCTTCATAGGTCACTGAAATATTGAGAATGGGAAAATCACCAAATTCCCGCATGACGCTTTTTGTATTCGGTCGATG
>CAYZPQ010000067.1:0-7279 GCA_964480185.1 uncultured Planctomycetales bacterium
GCATTTTACTTTGCGAGTTTCCTCCGGGCTGCAAACTCGCTCAGAAAATTCCAAAAGCAACAGTACTTCTGATTGAAAAGCCATTTCAATACGTCACTTACGAATACCGTAATGACAAAGGTGAGATTCATGATATTAATCCACAAGGTAAAATGGCTAATGGGATTTCCAAAGGCAAAATGTCCGTCGATATGGCCTGTGATATTATCAGTCAATTCAAAGATGACGCCCTCATTGCTGTGCTTTATACCAACGGTGAACCTTTACTCTACAAAGAACTTCCTGCTGTCATTCAGCATGCCACCAAAAATAAAATGCTTTCGATGATATCGACCAATGGCCTTTTATTTACCCCCGAAAATGCCAAAGCCATTTTGGAATCTGGCATCGACTTTATTAAAATTCAATTAGGCGGATTCACTCAAGATATTTACAGCATTCAAATCCGTTATGGCCAAGTCGAGACCCTCAAGAATAATATTCGCATGCTAGCTGAACTTAAAAAGCAAGGTCATCATCACACCCTTATTCTCATCGACTGGATCACCTACAATTACAATCGCCATCAAATCCCTCTCATCGAAAAATTCTGCCAAGAGCTGGGATTAATGTTAAGTTTCCGTGCAGGTAATCCTAAAGGTGGTTTAGAACAAAGCGAACCTAAACAAAGCCCTGAGTCTTTGCCGTTAAAAATGTCCTGTGATTGGTTATGGCAAGGCATGCAAATTAATTATAACGGTGATATTTTGCAATGCTGCGAGGGTGTTGTCTGGAGTGATTTAAAACCTTATACGACGATGACAGCCGGAAAGACCCAATTAAAAGAAGTGTGGAATGGCCCCCAAGCTCAAGCCATGCGTCGCACCATGGCCACTCAAGGCCGCGGTGCAATTCCTATTTGCCAAGGCTGCGAACGTAAAGGCGTGTGTTTTAAGTGGTAATTTAAAACGCCTTACGATAGACCAACGCAAGAATACTGGTGACTTGATGACGAGAGCCGCGTTCTTTGACGAGTGAGGAATCACCAGGTTCATCGCCTAAATGATCATACCCTGCCATCACAACTGCTGCGACTTCTTTGGAGAATGGGACAATCACGCGGCCACCAAAACCGTAGGTTAAAATACCGGCATGCGCATCATACGTTGCTAAACCACTGCGACTAGCCTCGGGGCTATCGATGGTGAAATAGGCATCATTGTATTTGCTGCTTGTCCAACTAAAGCGTGGGCCAAAATTATAACGGACATAGCCAATTTGATTTTCATAACTCAATTTCACATCCGCACGTAACCCTTCATGACCATTAACCCCTTGGCGAAGTTCTACATAAGGCTTCACATGGTCCATCAATGTATATTCCGCAAAACCACCTAATTCTAAGGTGCCATCGACTTTATCTAAACCAATAAGGGCGGTTGACTTCTTGCCCCCAACGCGAAAATCTCCGTCGGAATCTTTATCACTACGTGCCGCTTCCCATTTGGCAATGGGGCCAATGCGCCATTTTTCATTACTAATAAAGTTATACCCCACCCCTTCTTCACGAGAAGCAAAGAATTGATCTTTGTAATTAACACGGATAAAAGGAATTAAGAGAGAGTATTTATCTTTGGACCCAACGAAAGCAGGTGTGTAGACATACGCTGTACCTGCCGTGACTGACCATCCATCATTAGGCATAACCGTTGGTACTGTTGGTTCTTCGGCAAAAGCATTGGTTGCTATTAATAATCCTAAAGCTAACACCATACGGCTTATGTTCATAGTATCTCCTGCAAAGAAAAGGATTGGAAAATAAAGCTTTAATTCATTTCTATACTAATAACTTTATGGCGAGATTTCAATCCTTTGATAATTTCAATTTTATTGGGCTTAATGTGATAGTGGCTGGCTAGAAATTTGATGAGCGCGTCATTCGCCTTACCATCGACGGGAGGGGTTGTTAAATAGACTTTGATGCCTGTATCTTCTTCTTTAAATAGATTCTTCTTCGCACCAGGAATGACTTTAAGACTGATATTCATTAGGTCAGTTTATTATATTTCGTGTGCTTCCCCTTGGATTTATGCACGGGGTATTTTATCGCGTTCTTTGTCATTTTTGTCGTGATGGCTTTCGCCAAATCGACACCTAGATTGTCCGACAATTCAAATAAGTAAATCGCCACATCAGCTAGTTCATCAGCAATATCTTCCTTATGTGTTTTGACATATTGCTCAACTTCCGTCGCTGATTTCCATTGAAAATGCTCTAAGACTTCGGTTGCTTCCAGCACAAGTGATAAAGCCACGTCTTTAGGGTTATGAAACTGTGCCCAATCACGTTCATCGCGGAATTTCTTGATCTTGGTGGTGATTTGTTTAATTTGAGTCATAACTACCCTATGTTAAATAATATCAAACCAGCATAATCGCTTTTCGATGGAATCATTAAATGCTTGGCTACGACTTGGATAAAGGGCTTGAAAATCATGATACGCATCCCAAAGCGCTTTATCAGATACTTTCAAATAGTTATTCTCGGATACATCATTAAAACTAGTCGCCAAATTACTTTCTTTGATTTGAGCATATTGACTATAAAAACTAATTTGATCAGGCCCTGCTTTCATGACAAAAGCATGGAATGGTTTTAATCGTTCAGGCACTTCTAATTGAGAAAGTTTATAAAGTACATCTTCTTGAAGTTGTTGATATTTGCTAAATAGTGATGAATAGCTACCCGCCTTATAATTGGCATTCATGACATCGTGCATATTCATGCGATTGGTAATGCCCTCTTCTATAATCATAACCCATGCTTTCCAATATTGCATTTCTTGATAATCAATATTAGGTTCATTGACGGGCAAAGGATACCACCCTTTGTAATTCTTATCTGGCCAGCTATCTAAAGAAATCAAAGGTTGATCCTCTAACCTTATTGTTGCAGTAATCCACTCCCATCCATAGGCTCCTTGACGCGTCGATATTCTATAGACTGTTTGGTTTGGATTAATAGAATTATATTCATTTGAGTTAACCGTAAATGACCATGCTGATCTATTCGAACGCCACGGTTTGATATCCACATGATAGGTGGTTGATCTCTTATGTGTCGTCATGTATTTGCGCATGACAACCTGATCAAATTGCTTTACTGGGGAAATATCCTGAGCGCCATTCATCACGGCTGTCCCATATCTTGCACAAAGTATGATGCCAATACTAAATGTACATAAAAAGTAGATAAATACTTTCGATGATGTTGAATATCCTCTAATGAATAAAAATACCACAGCTCCGACACCCACAATGATGACTACGCTACATGCGAATGACATTATCCATAAATGTCCGTAATCAACAATGGGGTAAAACATTATCCCTTTCCCCAAAGAAAAGATACCAACAACTAATGCGATTGACCCTGACATATAAAGACATAGTCTTTTGATCATAAAGATAGCTTGATCAGGATGGCTATCCGTCGTGCTCGGTATTAATGCGGCAAGACTCACTAATTGTTTAGCCGCCATGACCATTAAATCTTTTTCCATGGGTGTGAATTTAGAAGCACAGACCATTCTTACCTGACATCGACTTGGAGTGATTGTGATCGATGAGGAATTTGTAACAAGTTCGAAAACTTTTTCTTTTGCAGCAGGATTAGTAAACAAGCGTTTTAGAAATTCCTGATTTTCTCCTTCAAAATAAAGTTTACTATTCGTCGTTCGATCCGAAACCTGCAATTCACGGTTTAAACCAATGCTTTTAAAGAAACGGTCCATTGAATTCTCATAGCGTATGTGCAATCGCCCTGCAAAATTTCCCGGAACATACATTCTGATATAAGGCATGCTATGGCGCGACCCTCGGTAATATTTAACACATATCTCTCGGCCTTGTAATGAGAATACAGCCTCACCTTTATAGTTAATCTTTCCACCAAGCTGTGCCATCGCTTCTTTTAAGGGATTGTACACAGTGTCGAGGGCGTAAATAAATCCGAATAAAATAACGGTGATGAGGATAAAAAGAGGAATAATGGGAGATAGAAAAGTTAAAATTTCCATTTTGTGCAGTATATCACAAAAGAATTAAAACTCTACAGGGCGAGGTAATTGTTTTAAATATTCATATTCGATGTGTACTTCCATGCGCGATTCAGGTGTGCCCAAGAATGTGCCTTCAACAGGTGCGGCTTGCGCGGATAAAGAACCTGCGGCCAAGGCAATATGATGACCATAGCAGGCTAAACCAATGGTTGGATCATATCCCCTCCAGCCTCCACCGGGAATATACACCTCTGCCCAGGCATGCATTTGAGGATTTTTAGGGGATTGATCGAAAAAATAGCCGCTAACAAAACGCGCCGCTAAACCAACAGCCCGCGCGGCGGCAATATACAAAATTGATAAATCACGGCAAGACCCTCGACGACGTTGTAATACTTTCTGCGGACTATGAGGCTCTCCTAAATCTCTGATTTCATAGGTAAATTCTTGGCTTATTTTCTGAGCAAGCAATGTAGCGAAATTTAAGACATTGTTTTTACTTTCTGCCATGATGCTTAAGGCAAAATCACGGACCATATCAGGCATGGGCTCAAATTCTAAGAATGGTCTTAATTGGCTAAGCATATCCATGGGATATTCCATGGGAAGATTTAAGCATTCCGACGGATGCACAATAAAACCAAATGGATTACCTTCATTGAGTTCTAGAATAAGACGAGATACGACACTTAAAGAATTGGTCTGACGGTTAAACCATACTAAATGGCTTAATGACCCTGTATAGTCTAAATTGACTGTTACACCGTCGGGCTCAGGAATAATTGTTAAAGTGCGTTCGATAAGACGTTGATAAGAATCTGCGCGCGGTGTTAAACGGATCATGTGAGGTTCTAAGAGAACCAGCTGATCATAAGAATAATTGGTTGTATGCCGAATGGCTAAATACATGGTTATCCTTTAAGCTCTGCATTTTGATCAAATACCGTTGCGATCCAATTGTCAGGCATTTCTTTAATCGATTGCACAATGCGCTCCTGCCACCACACGGAATAGCGGTGCATGTCATCGCGGTCAAAGCGTTTCTCGACGATGTGAAAATCATTCTTCTTACACATCACCACATCAATGGGATATTCCACATCATTAGCACTCACGCGTGTGGCATTAAATGATAAGAAGCCCACCTTAAGCGCAAATTCCATGGTCGATTCATATTTTAAAGCACGATCTAATAAAGGCCGGCCATGGCCGGTATTGCCAATAATAAAATAGGGTGAACTTTCACCTACCTCGACCCAGTTTCCCTCGGGATAGAGCATATAGAGCATTGGCTCTTTATCATCTTCAAGCTGGCCTGCTACCAAGGCATAGAGATTAAACGACAACCCATGCTCTTCTAAGGACTGCCTGTCTTCTAAAGCCACCCGTTTAACCTGCTCGCCAAAGGCATTAACCATCTTATACAATTTATTAAATGATTTATCCTGGGTATCAATAACTTCTTGAAAATAGGTCACCGCTTTGTCGCGCAATGAACGCAAGCCTGAGGTCATGATAAACGCGGCATGACGCCCGGAATTCTGATGGATGGTCACTTTCTTGGCAGTCATACATTCTTTGCCACTTGTCACACGCGTATCCGCAATTGCCACCAAACCATCTTGAACTTTCATTGCTAAACAAAATGTCATAAATTTCCTTTCTTACATTAAACAAGTTTTTCAACAGGCGTATCTGCAAAAAATGTCTGGGCCACAGCAGCCCCCACAGTATTGAGCTTTAATTGAAATTGATCTAAATATTCGTGCAAACCATACGTAAAGATGTCATTCACGTCGGTATAATCTAATTCTGCACGCATTTTACCGATTTCTTTTTCTGCTTTTGTTTCAAACGTTAACTTTTCTCGACCAACAATGGCATGCAATGATTCTTCAACTTGAATCAAACAGTAGCGCATAGCACGGGGGAATTCGCGGTCGAGTACTAAAAACTTAATTATACTGGCCACATCGAGCTTACCAAATGCCTTTCGATACATTTCAAAAGCGCTCGCGGATTTAAGCAAGGCGGACCATTGCATAAGATCTAATGGTGTACCGACGTAGTCGGGATTGGGTAAAAGATAATAATATTTCATATCAATGATGCGATCTGTCTTATCTGCCCTCTCTAAAAAACGCCCAATATTACCAAAATGCCATCCTTCCGCACGTGAGAATGTGGCATCCATGATGCCGGAGAAGACATGGCTTCCTTGTTTGATATCACGGAAGAACTGTATTAAGAATTTCTGATTTGATTCTTCATATTTAACAGCGTTTCTCGCCGATAAATACATTTCATTGACCTGCATCCACATTTCGCTAGGGATAATTTCTCGCACTGTACGTGCATTTTCCCGTGCGGCAAAGAGGCAGGAACAAATAGAATTAGGATTGGTTGTATCAAAGGCCAAGAAACGAATAACATTCTTCTTGGTAAATTCGCCATATGTTTGTTGAAAAAGCTCTTCATCCCCCGTCGTTAAAACAAGCGGACGCCATTGTTGTTGAACTAAACCCGGAGGCAAGTCCATGGATAAATTGTAATCCACCTCCATTAAACGCGCATAATTCTCCGCACGTTCAATGTAACGGTTCATCCAGTAAATAGAATTGGCAACACGGCTAAGCATTTTTAGACCTCAATACCCAAGTATCTTTACTTCCACCACCCTGAGAAGAATTAACAACCAATGATCCTTCACGCAAAGCCACGCGTGTTAAACCACCCGGCATAACATACACCTCACGCCCACATAAAATATAAGGACGTAAATCCACATGACGCCCTTTAACTTCTTCATCAATGATCGTCGGAACACGGGATAAAGCCATGGTAGGCTGAGCAATATATTCTCGTGGGAATTGACGGATTTTATCTTTAAACGCTGCTTGTTCTTTTTTAGTGGCATGTGGGCCAACTAACATCCCATACCCACCCGATTGATTAGCCGCCTTTACCACCATCTTTTCAATATTGGCAATCACGTGATCGCGCTCTTTGGCATCCCAGCACATGTAAGTCGGCACATTGGGTAAAATCGGTTCTTCATTTAAATAATACTTAATCATCTTCGGCACAAAGGCATAGATGACTTTATCGTCGGCGACACCAGTTCCTGGTGCATTCGCCAAGGCCACATTGCCTTTTAAATACGCATCAAATAAACCAGGTACACCTAAGACAGAATCCGGATTGAAATGTTTGGGATCAAGTGAGGTGTCATCAATACGT
>CAYZPQ010000067.1:7289-10474 GCA_964480185.1 uncultured Planctomycetales bacterium
TTTTTCATGCGTCGTTTCCACCGTCGCAGCATGTCTCGCCCTTCGACGAGCTCAACACCCATTTGCTGGGCGAGGAATGAATGTTCGAAATAAGCAGAATTGTAAATACCTGGAGTTAAGACAACAACCGTAGGTTTCTCGCGCTTAGATAAATATTCCAAAATCTCACGCAAACGTAATGGGTAATCACTGACAGGTCGTACTTCCAAGCGTTCAAACACTTCAGGGAAGGTACGTTTCATGATCTCACGATTTCCCAACACATAGGAAACGCCCGATGGAACTCTTAAATTATCTTCCAAGACATAATTAATCCCGTCGGAATGTTTGATAATATCAATACCACTGACATGCGCCCAAATGCCCCGCGCAGGTTTTAAGCCTTCGCATTGTTTAAGATAACCAACACTTGAATAAACAACATCAGCGGGAATAACCCCATCCTTGATAATATTCTTCGCCCCATAAATATCCTGAATAAATAAATTCAAGGCATTAATGCGTTGCGTCAACCCACGTTCAACGTTGTCCCATTCCTTGGTATCAATAATGCGCGGGATAATATCAAAAGGGAAAATCCGTTCAACCCCGGCACCATCATGATACACATTAAAGGTAATGCCCATGGACACAAAGGCCTTTTCCGCGGCACGCTGACGCTGCACCACTTCATTAAAACCTAAATTGCTAATGCTATTGGTGAAGAATTGATACCAGCTGCGTATGCTGCCGCGACCAGTAACCATTTCATCATAGAATTTATCAGGAAGATACTGACTAAACATAGCAGGACAAGCCCCTGCTTTAGTGGATGGGATACGTACAGAAGGTTTTTCCTTGAGGGACGCTTTCATCAATAACCTCCAGGTCTAAAAAAACAAAAAGCCTCCGTCGATTCTCTCACCCCAAAGTGAGCCAACGGAGGCATCAATGCCTGTAAAATAAAAAATCCTGCACCTTTTCTTGGCACAGGACACCTTTGTCCGCACATTCCTTAAGCGTCTTTGCTTAAGAAACATGACCTAAACGTATAGTCATAATATAACAGGTGCTAAGGTCATAGTCAAGGCGGGATGTGAACAGGCCCTTATTTTTGCCCGACCATCACCAACGATTGCCCTAATGGCGGTGGGCCAAAACGCTCAACCGTCCTTAAAAAAGGCACCATGTGATCTAACATGCCGCAGGCACGTTTATGAAATCTCTTTTGTTTTAAGACACGACCCGCAAAGAACCAGGTCAGAATGCCAAACATATTCATGTAATATGCTTCTTGAACCTTAAAGCCTGCTTCTTCAAAGGCCTTACGCAAATCTTTTTTCGTGTAACGACGGTAATGCTCGACGTGCACATCCAAGGTGCCATAAATCGCTTGCAAGGCAGGCACAAAAATAACCACCTTGCCCTTTTCTTTCAGCAAATGCTTCATATTTCTTAACGCTAAAATATGATCGTCGATATGTTCTAAAACATTCACACAAGTGATTGTATCGGCAATGCCTGCTGGATGTTGTTCTACCGTCTTGGGACTTGAAATATCAAGCTGAATAATGCGGTGTTTTTTAATGGGTAACGGTGTGCTTTGCAAAGCTTGGATCATGTCATTGGAATAATCAGAGAGGATAACTTCGTCGATGGCGGGATTAGTAAATTGCCCTGCAATATCCCCTAAACCACTGCCAATGTCCAATACGGAACCACTTAAATGACGTTCAATTTGGTTATACAACCATGAATTATATCGGTGAGACCCTCGGATAACACTTAAGGTATTATAAACATTTGATGCCATGCTGGACTAATTCTTCCTCGAAATGTTGAAGTAGGACGCCAATCTTAAAAATCAAAATATATTATCATCATAAAACATCTTGTCCAAACTTCTTTTTAGGGACTTAAGAATATTTATTTCTTTAATTCCGGACCACCTGCTCCATAAATAACTGTGGTGATGGCATAGTTATCATGATGATCTTTGTATTTATATTTCCCCACGAATGTGTCTTCGAATAATTTGATGGCATCCTTTAAACCGTTTTTATTGACGGAAACAATGTCGGTGCGTACATACCTACCGCCAAGATCAATGGATCTTTGGGTATGGCGATACGTTTCCCATTGGGATAGATTATCGACGGTATTTGTTGTTGCAACCATCCCATCACGACCGATTCCAGCCTCCCAAATACCATGCGGCAAACTATCGGACACAATAGCCCGATGCTGCCAGCGTTTATTACGTGCAGCTACGGCTTCCCCTTTTTGATTGACAGCGATGGTGATGATTTTGACTTTGATAAATGCATCGGTTGAATCGTCCGCCCTAACTGAGCTCAATGAAAAACTAACGACGAGGAAAGTACAGCATAAAATCATCCATGGTTTTATATTCATATTTTTTACTAAACTTGTTTATTTATATAATCAGCCATATCCTGGATGCGCACATACCATAACTTGCCCTGTTTATGCGCTTTTAGGTGGCCACGGTTGATTAAATTACGCAAATAATCTTGAGAATAGTCATATATCCTAGCCATATCACGTAATGGTACTATTGCTTCTTTGTTTAAACTACTTAACTTACCACCTTCTAACCGACCAATAGCTTCTTTCAATAATCCTGAAATCATTTCAGTAAATTCAGTGAATTCTTCGCTTTTAATAGTCTTATTGATATCTGTAATTGTAACCTTCTTATTTTTCTCCATCAAACGATGCATTTCATTGAAGCAGCGGTCAGACTTTTCTAGAATACTATAATATTGCTCACGTTCTTGTTTAGAAATCCCTTTAATCGCCACATTAAGCAATCCCTGACCGATTAAAATGTATGATAAAAGAATCCTCCCAACACGTCCATTGCCGTCACTAAATGGATGAATCGTTTCAAACCACACATGCGTCATCGCTGCAAGAGTCACATCATCATAAATCTTCTTAGTTGAAGCATCATTAAACCATTTAATCATCAACTCCATCGCATCACGGACATAAAACATGCCAATGGGTTTAAATGTCGCTTGGGCAACTTGAATATCATTCTTTCGAAAATCACCAACTGGACCAATATAAGTCCCTACATCTTTTTCATAACGCATGAGCAATGTATGGATCTGCTTAATGTCAGCCATGCGTAATACAAACTCATTCTCTTTAAACTGATTATTAGCATATTCATAGAC
>CAYZPQ010000068.1:0-10116 GCA_964480185.1 uncultured Planctomycetales bacterium
GGCGGCACTTGGTACCGCATTGACGGTCGAGCAAATACGCTTAATCCGCCGCTATTCGCCCAACATCACCATGCTCTTTGATACAGACCCTGCCGGTCAAGCAGCAATGATTCGAAGTTTGGATCTGCTGGTTGAAGAAAGTGTCAATGTCAATGTCGTCAGTCTTGAGGCTAATGAAGACCCGGATTCATTTATTCGCAATCACGGCCTTGCCGCGTTTAACGAACGGTTAAATCAGGCGCAATCATTGTTTGACTATAAAATGGCGTGGCTCAATACGCAGTATTCAGCCCCCACAATCGAGAATAAATCTCTGATCAGTCAAGCCATGTTGTCAACGATTAACCGTTATCGCGACGAGGTTGTCAAGTTTGAATTAACCAAACTGTTAGCGACTCGACTCAACCTCCCTTTAGATGTGCTTGTTAAGCAGTCTAAAGGACTCAAAGTGCAAATTCCAGCGGCGCAGCCGGTACAAACACCGACTGCGTTAAAACCTGCTACCCAAATCAGCAAAGTGGAAGAGATGCTCTTAACACTCTTGTTGACGGATCCCACGTTGATCCATGCAGCCAAAGGAAAAGTAACGCCGGACGATTTTGATCATGACACGCCCAAGGGTATTGTATCAGTATTACTCGAATGGTCAGATAAACCTGATTGGTCCGTCAAAGACTTATTAGGTTTTCTATCCGACGAGGAAAGTATTGCCTTGGTCACGCGATTGGTCAATGCAGACGAAGCTTTAGTTGGCGATAAACAGCAAATGTTTAACGACTGTCTAGCTAAATTAGCTGACATGCGTAAGCGCCGTCTTCGTTTGAAATTGAATGAAGAACTTCGTTTGGCCCAATCCCAAGGCAACCTTCCCGCCGTCGAATACCTGACTAAGCAACTTAATGATCTATTAAAAGGCGTATAGGAAGCTACTATGAAAGAACCCATTAAAGACAAAGAAGTGCAAGGCGATTTAGATAAGTTGGTCTTGCTCGGCAAAAAGAAAGGTTTTTTAACGTATGATGACGTTAATGAAACCTTATCTGATGCGCTCGATTCTTCCGAAGACATTGATCAAGTATTTGATGTCTTAGATGGTCAAGATATTAAGGTTGTTGATTCCGATGAGGAAACACCTATTATCGAAGAATCATCTCCAACGGGCGAAGAAAGCCGCGAGCAACAAGTACGCCGCATGCGTGAAGAGAGTAAGGAAGATGATGTTTATGCGGATAAATTTATTCCGTTAGACGATCCTGTCAAAATGTATTTAAAGCAAATGGGGTCTATTCCTTTATTAACGCGTGAGGAAGAAATTGCTTTAGCCAAGCGTATTGAAGAAGCTGAAATCAAATTCGCGGAAGCACTCTTTAAGACATACTATGCCCGTAAAACGGCGATTGAAATCATCAAAGAAGTGTTGGCCGAAGAAACCAATGCGGAAGATGTGATCAAAGACGAATTGGAACGCCGCGGCCGTTTGATGAAAGATTTAGCCAAGATTTTGGAGAAAGTACGTACATCACGTGCTGGAACTGATATTTCCGCTAAGTCTATCGCTGAATTTAAATTAACATCAACAGTTAACGAAGACATTGTTAATAAAATCAATGAACTCGTTGCTGAAATTGACAAAGTTGAACGTCAAATCAACGCCAAGAAAAAACCTGGCAACTTAGTTGATTTGAAAAAGAAATCAGCAGCGTTGTTAAAAGAATTAGGCGAGCCTGTTGATGATGTGAAAGAACAAATCCGTGAAATCCGCACCCGTCAATCGCGTTTCAATAAGGCTAAGAAATTATTAGTCGAAGCGAACTTGCGTTTGGTGGTGTCGATTGCGAAAAAATATATCAACCGTGGTTTGTCATTCTTGGATTTAATCCAAGAAGGGAACATGGGTTTGATCCGTGCGGTTGAAAAGTTTGAATACAAACGTGGTTATAAATTCTCGACGTATGCCACCTGGTGGATTCGTCAAGCGATCACCCGTTCAATCGCTGATCAAGCACGTACCATCCGTATTCCGGTACACATGACCGAAACGATTAATAAAATTATCCGTGTCTCACGTGTATTCGTTCAAGAATATGGACGCGAACCTACACCTCAAGAAATTTCGAAAGAAATGCGTTTGCCGGTGACAAAGGTCAAAGAAATCTTAAAGATTTCTCAAGTACCGATTTCATTGCAAACTCCAATTGGGGATGAAGGTGATACACACTTCGGGGACTTTATCGAAGACAAGAAGGCTGTTTCTCCAGCGAATGCGACATTGCATTCGATGTTAAAGGAAGAAATCCATCAAGTCTTAGAAACATTAGATGAGCGTGAACGCAAGATTTTAGAATTGCGTTTTGGTATCGTCGATGGAACACCACGTACGCTTGAAGAAGTTGGTGCGGAGTTTAACGTCACCCGCGAACGTGTCCGTCAAATCGAGTCCAAGGCCTTGCGCAAGCTACGCCACCCAACACGTTCCCGTCGTATTAAGTCATTCTTAGACATGGCTGCTAAAGACGGTGATGTAATTATCTAAACTAAGGTGAGAACCTGCGTTTTCATAAAGGCCGTTGGAAATTTCCAACGGCCTTTATTGTTTTCTAATATTGACTAATCAAATGCACATATTATACTCAGTAAAAGTTTATGAAACCCAAAATCATCCTCGTCATATCCAACAAAGAAACCAACGCTCAAATCAAACGCTTCGCTGTTGATGCGCTCGAATTGCGTGCCGATTTATTACCAAAACTTTCCCCAGATATTTTAGTTAAAGAAATCAAAAATCGTCGGGCATTAAAAATTCCTATTTTATTGACGGTGCGTAATCAAAAAGAAGAAGGTGCGCTTAAAGCATTTTCCGACCAGAACAAATGGGCTTTATTAGAAGCTGGTTTACCTTTAGTTGACATGGTCGACATTGAATTATCTTCACCTTTATTAAAGTCGACAGTGGCTTTAGCGCGTCGGTTAAAAAAGAAGGTTATTATATCGAGTCATAATTTTAAGAGTATGCCTTCGAACGATTCTTTAGAGAGCACATTACGTAAATCAAAAGCTGTAGGTGCAGACCTGATTAAAATCGCTGCGAGCGCATCAACTGAGACTGAGCTGTGGCGCATGATAGATTTTACACGCACGCATCAAGACCAATCACTTATCACCATTGCCATGGGTGCAACAGGCAAGGTGTCTCGATTGCTTTTGCCTTTAGCTGGAAGCCAATTTACGTATACATTTATTGGCACTCCCAAGGCTCCCGGTCAAATTGATATCAAAACTCTCCTCGAGCATATTAAATTTTACTACACATAATTTTTAAATTATGCTACGATGTGCACTCTTCGACACCTTTTAATTAGGGAAACGTCGAAGGCGAAAGGGTAGCGTAAAGAATGTTTTGATCTACCGTAGTTCTTTCGATATGGGCCGTGCGATATGGTGTAACGACGGACTCATAGCTCAGCTGGTTAGAGCGCTGCCCTCACATGGCAGAGGCCGTAGGTTCAAGTCCTACTGAGTCCATTTTATAGCGAAAAGCTCGTCATTCTACCGAGTGTTTTTCTCCCCATCAAAGACTTCTATTCCAGCCAGCATGATTAAATTAATTTCATAAGGCGTAAATAAAGTCAGTTTTAATTAATACACACGCATAAAGTGAAGTGTATCAATGGTTTGCATGTGTTTTATTTTTTAAGTAGTAAGGTGGGTAAATTGGCATTCCATGCCAGGGGATGGTATACTTCAACGTTTTAGGGAAGCGCCTCCGAAGTTCAATCAATTATATATTCTTCAAGGACAAACAATGAAAAAAGCACTTTATATAACCCTCGTTTTATTATGTGGTAATTCCTCATTAGTATTAGCGCAAATCAATGCGGTTTATGAAGCCGGCGGTCAAGAAAGCCAACGTCAGGCCCAAGAACGTGAAAAAGAATTACGTAAGAGCATTCAACAAAAACCTGGCAATGATGAAGCCATCAACGCCGAAGGCGCTGTTGCTGATCAAAGCGAAGAAACAAAGCCTGTTGAAGAAATTGAGTCTATTAAAGAAGAAACCGACAAAGTATTAATCAATAAAATCATTGTCTCTGGCAATACAATCCTTCCGAATTCAGAAATTTACGCCATTGTCGCTTCTTTCGAAGGTAAAGAATTATCAATGGCTGATATGCAAAAAGTCGCAGATTTAGTCAGTGATGCATTTCGTCAAAAAGGTTTCATCACAACACGCACCATTTTACCTCCTCAACAACTTGATAATAATACCCTCGAATTAAAAGTCGTTGAAGGGCAAATGGGGAATGTGGATGTGCAAGGCAATCGTTTCTTTAAGAAAAGATTATTTACCAAGCGCATTTCCAATCAGCAAGGCCAACCTTTGGATTATAATCGCTTACGTGCTGATTTAAGTAAGTTGAATCAAGCCTCAGATCGTTCGGTTAAGGCTGTTTTAACTCCTGGTAAAGAGCCGGGTCAAACAGATGTGATTTTAAATGTCAAAGATCGTTTACCCATTCATCTGGGTTTAACTTATGACAATTATTCCTCAAAATATATTGGTAAACATGGTTTTGCCGGAACTTTAACGCATAATAATTTATTAGGATTTGATGATATCTTGACGATCGAATATCGCCAAGCACCGTCCATGAATACGTACCAATTAGTATCTGGTCGATACCTTCTTCCAATCACAAGTTCAACGCAATTAGGGTTGTATGCGGCACACAATGATTTAGAATTGCAAAAAGATTTTAAAGCATTGGACGCGGAAGGTCAAAGCGATGTGTACAGCATCTTTGTGAATCAAGAATTGCTTACCAAAGATAATTATACGATCAGAGGTAGCTTAGGTTTTGATTATAAAGATGTATTCAATTACTTATTAGGTGAAGAAGATTCTCGTGATAAGTTGCGTGTGGTCAAGTTAGGTGTTAACGTCGACGGCACAGATCAATTCTATGGCCGTAATATTGTCAACAATGAAATCTCAACAGGTATTCCTGATTTCATGGGTGGGTCAGAATCTATTGACGACAAGAGCAGCCGTGTTGGAACAGGTAGCAAGTTTATTAAAAACAAAACAGATGTGTTACGTCTACAACAATTGCCATGGGACGCCAATGTTCTCTTAAAAGGTCAAGTTCAATTATCAAGCCATGCTTTACCTGCGGTTGAGCAATATCAATTGGGTGGTATTAACAATGTGCGTGGTTTTGCTCC
Source organism: uncultured Planctomycetales bacterium (assembly GCA_964480185.1). GTDB lineage: Bacteria > Omnitrophota > Gorgyraeia > Zapsychrales > Fredricksoniimonadaceae > CAYZPQ01. Next base: position 5,224 of record CAYZPQ010000068.1, read on the forward strand.
TGGTGCGGCTGTCGGTGATAGCGGTGAAACATTTACCGGTGAGTTTAGTGTCCCCGTGTATTTCTTACCTCAATCGATTCAAGTTCCTTATTACAAGACCAAACTCTATGATGCGATTCGTATTCCGTTGTACTATGACTTTGGTCATGTAACATTGCGTAATCCTCAAGTCGGTGAAAAGAAAGAGACATCCTTAAGCAGTATTGGTACGGGTTTAAGCCTTAATTTACCTGAAGATTTAACATTGCGTTTAGATGTAGCTTGGAAGGTCAACGGTGAAACGTTCGACGATAAAGGACAACGTGTTTGGATGCAGGCATCAAAACAATTCTAGGTATTTAATAATATAGTTAACTATTTAAGGACAACACCATATGAAAAAAAATAATATTGCTAAAAGTAAATACTTAAATGTGTTGATTGCTTCCAGTTTATTAATCATGCAATCAAATATCGTGTTCGCAGATGTGGCGAGTGTAGCTGAGAATTCTGTTCCAAGCGGAACAGCTGTCTTTGACCGTTCTCAAGCCAACACATTGAATATCACGACCTCAAATAAAGTTATCATTAACTATGATTCCTTTTCGATCGGAACACCTGATACAGTTAATTTCTATCAACCTAACGCCAATTCAGTTGCCTTAAACCGTGTAATCTCGACATCACCGTCGTATTTAAACGGTAAAATGAATTCTAATGGTAAGATTTTTGTTGTTAATCCAAATGGGATTGTCTTTGGCAAAACATTTCAAGGCGATATGGGTGGATTAGTAGCTTCCTCATTAGATATTCGAAACACAGATTTTCTCAAAGAACGTTACAAATTCTATCAACGACCAGGCTTTGGCACATCAGCGGTGGTTAATCGTGGGAATATTGTGACGCCTAATGGCGGGTATGTCATGCTTTTAGGTAATGCGGTTAACAATACAGGGACTATTGTTGCCAATGCAGGTACTGTGGTGTTAGCTGGTGGAGAGAGAATGACCGTAGATCTCGACGATCTTAGCGATATTTCTGTCGATATTTCTGGCGGTGTTAATAAAAGTGTTAATGTCTACAATGCTGATGCTCAAGTGGAAAAGAGCGCTGTTTCTAATTCAGGCATGATTATTGCAGATGGTGGCAAAGTCATCTTAAATGCAAAAGTTCTGAAGAGCGTATTTGAACATGCCATCAATAATACTGGTGAAATTCACGCCACACGTTTGGTTAATAAAGGTGGGAAAGTTGAATTAGTCTCTGATTCAGGAAACTTAGATGTGCAAACCGGGATGATCAGAGGTGATAAAGAAATTACCGTTGATAGTTCAGGAAGCGTGAATGCTCAAGATCTTCTCATTGCTGTTAATGATGGTTCGACCGGTATTAATGTAGTATCAAGAGGTAATGTGAATGTTGGTTATGTCGACGCTGGTAAAGGTGTCGCTGGTATTAAGGCTGGAAAATCGATTGTCGATAATTATTCTAAGGTTCACGGGAATATTGTTTATTTAAACGGTAAAGAGGGTGTCGGCGATTTAAATCGAATCAATACCGAAGCCAATGGCTTAGTGGCTAAATCTCAAAATGGCGCTGTCAAGGTTAGCCAAAAGGGTGCGGTGAATTTATTGGATGTGTCTGCGAAAGGCGACATCGCGATTGAGGCTCAAGGTGGGGATATCTATGTCACCCAAGTGAAGACATTGCCAGGTGGAGCAAATGACACAGTCATTGAACTTCATGCGCAAACAGGTAATGTGCATGTCGGTCAAGTCGATGCGGGCAATGGTTCGGGTGCGGTCATTATGGCAGAAAAAGAAATTATCGATGATGGGTCATCAATTAAAGCCAATGGCGTGTATTTACGTTCAAAGGAAGGTATCGGTAATACGAAAGCCATCGCCACAGAAACAAAAAGTGTCTATGCTTTTGCTGATAAAGGAAATGTTCAACTCGATCAGCACGGTGATGTTAGTTTAGATTCAGTGACAGCAAAGAATGGGCATGTGGTTGTATTGTCTGATGGAGACATCGATGTGAATGCTGTTAAATCCGTTGCAGGTGAGGGCGTTTCATTGATCACCACTGACGGGGATATTAATATTAAAGGTTCCGTTGAAGCGGCCAATAATGTTGAACTCAGTGCCTATGCTGGTTCAATTAATGGGGTGGGTGCTGGACAGCATGTTGTAGCGAAGAACACCACATTAGTCGCTGATTATAATATTGGTTCAGAAGCAGACTTGCTTAATACAAAAACAGATAATTTATCCGCTGATGTTGGTTATAAAGGGGATATGTTTATTGGTCAAACAGGTGAAGTGACATTAGATAATGTCACGAATCACAATGGATCAATTTTCGTTTTATCTAATGGAACCATTAATGCGAATAATGTGAGATCTTTTAACGGTGAGCCAGGTGATCATGGCGTGGCTTTATTGGCCGTGCAAGGCGACGTGAATATTAAAGGCGCTGTGCAATCTGACAAAGGCTTAGTCGCATTAGGTGCACCGAATGGATCCATTCATGCGAGTGGTAATCAAACCCATGTCGTCGCTAAAGAAGGGGCTGTGATCTCTGCAGCTGGAACAATTGGTGTTGATAATCCAGTGAATGTGAATATTGATAATGATTTATTAGTTGAAATGTTTGGTGTGGAAGGAACAACGAGTGGTAGATTTGCTGGGACAGTGAATGGTCAAGTTGCGACAATTCCTGTAGTTTCTCCGGCTGTACTGACACCAAGCCAAAATCCACCCGGTGATGTGTTCTTTAATAATATTAAAATTTGGCCAACAAGCGGGTCGGTGTCATCAGCATCTAGTTTAGATGCCGCACGCTTCACGCGTCCAAATACTGAATTCTTATATCCAAATGCACAGCAATTACCAACCGTGCAAGTTAATACGTTTGATGCGATCAGTTCTGCAAGCCATGCGGGCCCTGTATTTTTATATCACCCTTTAGCTGAAGTAGATTCTAGCGCATCTGATGCCTCATTCCAATTGGATGAAGGTGCGTATGACTTCATTGATGGCCGTATTGAAGAAAAGAAGAAGCAAAAGATTAATATTGAATAATAATCCTTTTTTAGGATTAGTAAAAAACCCTGCATTGAATAAATGCAGGGTTTTTTTATGTTTCCAAGCATTTCATAGTAAAATACTTCCAATGAATGTGTCGGTACACGTTATAAAATATGCAATAGAATAAACAGGAGCAAATTATGAAGCATGGCTTATGTGTAGTGCTAATATGTTTTTGCTTAGGATGCCAACCTAAGGCTAGTGAAGGCAAGGTTCTCGCCCGTGTGGGTGATTATATTATTACGCAGGAAGATTTTGACTATGCCTATAAGCATTCCTCGCATGCCCAAGGAGAAAGCTTAGCAGCTAAGCAAGATTTCTTAAATAATATGATCAATCAAAAGCTTATTTTGATGGATGCCCAGAAACAAGGCTTAGATAAAGACAAAGAATTTTTAAAAATGGTTGAGAGTTTTTGGCAACAGTCATTGTTAACACGGTCATTGGAAGAAAAATCAAAACAAGGTGTTAATTTAGACCAATGGGTTGATGAATTAAAGAAAAATACATCCATTGTTATTAATCAGGAGCTTTTAAATGAGTAAGTCGACGACAAAACCACAATTCAAACGCCGCAATTACTATATTGAAAAAGAATTTCAAACCAAGTTCATCTTGAAATTCTGTCTTCTCATGGCTTTTGGTTCAGTGTTAACCATAGGTTTGGTGTATTGGTTGGCGCAACATTCAACAACAGTTGCTATTCAACATGGTCGTATTGGCGTGCATTCAACCTCTGAATATTTATTACCATTAATGGCTCAAACTGTTTTCATTCAATTGATCATTACCAGTTTAGCCGCCATTGGCATGATGGTCTTTGTTAGCCATAAAATTGCCGGCCCATTATTTAGGCTCAAAGCCATGCTCACTAAATTAGGTGATGGGGATTTCTCCGCGACCATGAGTTTACGTCAAGGCGATCAATTGCAAAAAGTGGCCCAAGCTTATAATGAAGCGGTGAGTAAATTAAATCTTAAAATGAAAAACCTAAAACGAGAAAATACCGTCGACAGCATTAAAAAAGAGTTAGATCATTTTAAGACCTTATGACCTTACGCGTATTCATTAGCCTTATCTTCACTGCATTTATTCTTCCGGTAAGCCTTTGGGCGGATTCGGCGCGTGATGGTTTTGGTGAATCCAGCCAGATTGAAAGTAAATTTTTTAAAGTATCCTATAAGCCTGATGTTAGTCTTGAGGGATTAGTCACCCAATTAAATGTCAGTAAGTCGGATGAGATCCTTGCCAACCTTTCGGTCGATAATTCATCTACTTCCAAACAATTAGCGACCATGCTTGATGTCTTATTTAATCGTGCCTCAGATGTTCTAGACATGCATATTTATAGTTTTAAAGGGGAGATCAAGGTTTTTGCCACACGGCAGGAATTAACGGATTTTTATAATAATTTATTTCATACAGCGTTGCCTTGTACGGGATATGCCTTTTATTTAGCCGATTATAATTCCATTTATGTGTCAGCCGAGTATTTTCGCCGTGAAGTGATTGGCCATGAAATTGGGCATGCGGTGATGTCCAATTATTTCGTTGTTCAGCCTTCAGTTAAGATCCAAGAAGTGCTGGCTGGCTACGTGGAATACCAGTTGAAAAAATCCAAGTAACCCCTCGAGATCATCCTGGACAGTTTTTGGCAAATCTGGTATAGTTTGGGTTCGTTTTGGGGCCTATAGCTCAGTCGGTTAGAGCAGGAGACTCATAATCTCTTGGTCCCTGGTTCGAGTCCAGGCGGGCCCATTGAATTGAATGATTTTGGACGCATAGCTCAGTTTGTTAGAGCGCTGCCCTCACATGGCAGAGG
>CAYZPQ010000069.1:0-2357 GCA_964480185.1 uncultured Planctomycetales bacterium
TAAACCGTAGGGCACGGCGACCGTTTTTTGGTCGTCCCGTTAATTTAATTTCAAATTAAATTAAAATCAAATAACGGGGCGAAAATAGTCCGTGCGGGAAAAATATTTCACAACCGGAACACTTCACACTTACTAAGCTAAACATTTACAATTTGAGAATATGGAATTAATAGGACAGGGGGATTTATGGGTGTGATGATTTTATTGCCGTTGGTTATGGCCGCGGATATTTTCTTATGGCTTTTTGTTGTAGGGATGTTTGTCCCACAACAAGCCTCGCCAATTGTAGCCCAGTTATTCGATGTTTACCGTCAGAATATTATTCCTGAACGGGATGTTTTATATTTTCATGCGTATATGCTTCTCGCTGCTGGCCTGTTTACGCTCTTATGTTTTCAACAATCACGCCTTAAAACACACGCGAAAGCGTTTAAACGGTTTTTGTATTATGAAATCATCATCACACTCTTAAGCGGTTTTATGTTAGCCAAGTTTTTATTGTGGCGAGAAGCATTTTGGTTAAATGGGTTTTATGCCTGCGTCGGGGTGAGTATTGTTTCTAAATTATGTTGGCCTGAATTATTAAAGTTATGGCAGAGAGTTTCTGAATTTATCGATAGTAATCAATCCATCCCAGCACGTATCGGATGGGCGGCGGGGATAATTTTCTGTATTGCGGTTATATGGGTGAGAGATCCTTTGGGGGCTGCTGCGAAAATTTTCTTAGGCGAACAATTTCATCACATGGATTGGTTTTTAGTGCCTGCTGCCTGGGCGCATTTGATGGGGAATATTCTCGATATAGATACTATTTCTCGTTATGGTTTAGGTGCTCCGGTATGGGTGGCCCATTTAGCTAATATATTGCCAGGCCATTTTAGTTATGCGAATGTCATTGCGGTGTTAGCGTCGATCAGTGTGGTGTATTTTTGCATCTGGTTTTACAATATCCGTTCATTAATGGGATCAATTGGCTGGGCTTTGCTGATTTTGGTGTGGGGGGTAAGGCTACAAATGTTTCATACGGAAACATTACCGTTTGCCTTAACCTATCCTCAAGTCACCCCATTACGTTGCTTCTTTGATGCCATTGTTTTTGGATTATTGATTAGTTTTATGAGACGCCCTGTCGCATGGAAGCTCTGGCTTGCCAGCATCTGTTGCGGTATTGCTATTTATAATATCATTGGGGAAGGGCTTTATTTAACAGGCGCATTTGGTTTCTTTATTCTTCTCACCCAAGCAATGGCGTACTTACAAAAATCCAAACCATTAGGGGATTTATCCGTCGGTAAAGTTCTCTTGCTGTTGGTTATGCCGCTGGTGACATTTGTCGCAATCGCTTATGCCTTTGCAGGGCAGCATGTGTTTGGCCGTGAATTCTGGTCGAATCAGATTGAATTCATTCGTTTTTATCAGGCAGGGCATGGCAGCTTGCCACTGATGATGAATTTAACCCAAGGCAATTTCTACATATCCATATGGCCATTTGTATTGCCCATATTCTACATGGCATCACTTTTATTGGTCGCTTACCGTATTGTGCAGAAAAAATCTCAACCTATGGATATGATCATTGCTGCCTTGAGTGTGTATTTATTGTTGGCCTTTCATTATCAGGCAACGGTCTCTAATAATACAACGGCGTATTTGCGTAATGCGATTGTGATGATGACCATTAGCGGGTATTGGTTAAATGACTATTGGCGGCATATTGCATTGACGCATGTCCGACGCTGGCAACTGGCAATTGGTATGGCGGGAATTTTTGCGTTGGCCACCAATCATATGTTCTTGATTTACCCTAATTTGCTTAATTTAGCCAAGAATCCGATGAGCCATCCGATCATTTCACACAATCCACCAGGCCGATTTAGTTATTTCAATCATTTATTCGTGTCTTATCCGGATAATTTCAAAATGGCGGTGAATAATTTAGGTACACAAGAAGAACTATTGGTGACTGAGCGTAATTTTGCTAATGACGATCAGGTCAAAGAATTCTATCGTCAACAAACAGATTACACCAAGGACGCGCAATTAATCCAGTCATTGACGAAAAAAGGTGAACAGGTGCCTTTGATTGCAAGTTTTGAACCCATCATTCTCATGCAAGCCAAACGCGCGCCATTTTTCTATACATTTGATATTTTAAATTCACGTCCTCGCCAAATGCGTCATTGGGCTGTCAGCTTATTGTATACACAGGATAATCTCAAACGCGAATTAGATAGGCTTGATGTGAAGAAGCCCGAATATGTGTTCATGGAGAAAATATTCTTACAAAAACAAATTCCTCCGTCGTACCCTCGGGATATGCAGGATACCATTTATATCCAGGAACCTAACGTGTTATT
>CAYZPQ010000069.1:2367-10093 GCA_964480185.1 uncultured Planctomycetales bacterium
ACATGAGGCATTCTTCGTGCGGAACCTTATCGTGATGGGGAATATTTAGTGGCCTTACGCCGCAAACAATAATATGGATTATACACGCCGCAATATTTCTTGGATAACTGCCGCAGCGTTTTTACTCGCTGTTGAATTCCTCATTCTCATCGTCTGGGGTTTTGGTTTTATTCCGATCGAAACAGCGCCAATTGCGAAGGGGGTTGTGCCCCAATTACTGCAATTATTTAAGCCTGAACGGGAAATTACCCTTTACCGTCTTGCTATTGTGGCCGCTATCGCTATCGAGGTAGGGTTATGTATTGTGTTTCGTCGCCACATCGCGACGAAAGATTTAGCATCGTCATTCTCATTATGGGTCACCAATGCCAGTGTGTGGATTAGCCTGCAATTGATTGCGGCCTTCAAATTATTGCAATATCAAAATCCCGCATGGGCCAAGGGATTGTTTTATGGGGCAGGTATTTGTTTTGTCATCACTCAGATTTTTTGGCCAGAGATCCGTAAGTTCATGGAGAAACACGCACAGCCATCATGGGTTAAAACAAATACACAACACATCATTGTTCACGTAGGCATGCTCATTGTGATTGGTGTGCTTTTATTTATTCCTGGACTCAATCGTACGGTGAGTACACAGATGATTGCGGCCATCCTGTATTTTTGGATTCTTTATTTATTACTCGTGCTGTGGTTCGATTCTGTGATGTTCGCTGTATTTGGCGTGGTGATTGCGATTAAACTGAATTTATTTCACCTAGGCCAATATCCTATTTACTTGATGAATTTATCATCAACGGGATTAGCAAATCCGTGGGACTTGGCGGTATTCTTTTTAATATGGCAGCATATACATCGCCATAAAGAGTGGTTATTAACACTTGCGGGTACCCTTTGTGCCATGGCTGTGGTAAGTCATTTCGCTTCAGGCCTTGCATTAACCTTCGCGTGGCTTGGGTATATTGTGGTGCATGTTGTGCAAAGTCCGTCGAAGAAAGATGTCCTCTTGCAATTACGCGCATGGGGCATTGTTTATGTCGTGGTCTTATGTGTGGTGCAATGGCAATGGGGCGTTCAAGGTGTGGTGATGCAACAGTGGTTAATGATGAAAAATGGGTGGGATGCTTTGCCCATCATTTCGTGTTTGTACATGCATCAGTTTTTTCCATTTTGGTTAGCATTGCTAATTCCCTTAGTCTATGTCGCTATTGTCGTCTGGGGGAGCACATTATTGACCGTCGGGACATTGACTGCCGTGTATGTCTTCTTGATCCCCATGGCCATTTACGGATTAGGGTGGTATTACGTCTTTCTATACCGTTCATTGATTAGCACGTACTATGCCGGTATTTTACCATTCATCGTCATTGCTTTATGTGTATTAAAGTATGTCGTAATGACCTACATCTCTGATCGCTGGCGCTCAAGATTACTCATACTTTTAGTAGCGGGTAGTGTCTTGTTTTTATTAACGAATAATATGTATTTGGTGTATAGGAATAATGCCCATGCAGTTTTTAAAACACACTAATCAACGCAATAGCCTTTGGATTACATTGATATCCATCTGTAGTGGCATACAGATTGTATTGGCGCTATCCTTATTGGTAAAATTTATTCCTCTAAAAGTTGATACCATTTTCCTTCAACAGCCCGACGCCCAGCAACGCTTACGCCCTGAATTCGAAGTACTACTTTTTTCCCTTGGATTAGTGAGCGTTGTCGTGATTCAATCGATTTTAGTATGGGTTTTACGTCGACGCATGACACAGTCAACTTTAGAGACACGGTTGAAGTCATTTTTAATCATCGAAAGTATTCTAGTGTTTGTCTTAGTAAGCGCCTGGTATAAGACCATTGTGTATGATTATCGCCCCTTCTTAGCCAATGTCACTCTAATCGTCTTTTTGGTGCTCAGTCTATTGCACAAAATATTTTATAAAGACGTGTCTAATTTATTCTCAACGCTTCATGCCTTGATCGCACGCTATAAGCAGCATGCGCAGGCTAAACTAGTTCTAACGCTCGTGAGTGTTTTAGCTATCGCGGGCATTATTTATACACCTGATATCGACGGGTCATTGGCCCGTATGTTTATTGGTGAACAATTTCATCACTGGGATATTTTTATCATGTCTCCGGGGTGGGCTGCTTTAAATGGGCATCAGATGAATGTGGATCAAATTTCACAATATGGTGTTGGCTTGCCTATTATGATCAGTCACCTGGCCCAATTGATGGGGGGCTTTACTTACCATAATGTATTGTGGATTTTTGTGGTGATGACCGTGATGTATTATGTCGCCTGGTTCTTGATATTACGTCGCTGGTGGGGAGGCTTGGGATTAGTTATGGCGGCGATCATCACAGGCTTAAGGGTTCAAATGTTTCATCCGGGTGTTTATCCAAGCGTTCTGACTTACCCCAGTTCACTGGTGATCAGGTATTTCTTTGACGTGATTGTGTTTTGGGCTATTTTGAATCATTTGACTGATCATCGTCGAGGATGGTTATGGGCTGCGGCATTCAGCAGTGGTATTGCCATTTTTTATATGGACTCAACAGGGTTATTTTTAACCGTGACATTTTATGCTTATTTGATGTTGCGGGTATTGATCCCACATCCCAAACAATTTTTCTTTTACAAGTTTAAGGACATCGCTGTTGTCATCGCCTTATTAAGCGTGCCGCTTATAACGGCAGGGCTATTATTTTATTTAGCTGTTGGCCAACATTTATTCACCGCGGTGTTTTGGCAAAACATGCTCGAGACAATTGATTATTTCTTAAGCGGCATTGGCACATACCCGATGTATGAAAGTTTTAAATATCATATGTTTTTCCCGGGAGTGGTGGGATTCATTATTCCGGTTGTCTATGTTGTGACGATGTTATTCGTGAGCACATTATGTTTCTGGAAGAAGAGAGATATAACGCATCTTTTGATTGTGATTTTATGCGTCTATGGATTAGGTTTAAACCATTATTACATTGCGCGTTCCTTGCAAACAAGTTATTACGTCGCTGGTTTGCCGTTTATTATCGTGTGTTTTTATTGGGTGCGTGAATTCATTGGTCGATTCAGCCCTCAGCAACAGCGTGCGATGACGGGGTGGGTATTAGCTTTAAGCATTTATGCACTGGCAACCACGCATATGTTCATGGCTTATCCTAATATGTTTAATATTTCACGCCATCCACTCACTGATCCTCATGTGGCTTTACCTTTACCTACGGATGGAGCCCCGTATTTTAATCATTTGTTTCGTAAAGAAGGTGAAGAGACGAAAACAGCGCTTAATAATTTAGGGCAAACTGATGAGCAGCTTTACCGTGAGTCAGATTTTGCGAATGATGCAGCATTGCGTGATTATTACGATCAAGAATTTGATTTCAATCAAGATGCCGCATTGATTGAACACTACACCGCTCCTCAGGACCAAGTGGCATTGATCAGTTCTTTTGAGACCAAGATTCTCATGCAAGCGAATCGTCGGCCATTCTTTTATTATTTTCCTTTAGTCAATTCAAGACCCATGCACATGCGTTCATTGACGGTGAATTTCTTGCACACCAGTACAGAGCGTTTCTTAGAGGTGGCATTGAATCAATTGCATCATAAGGCTCCTGAATATGTGTTTATGGAAAAAATATTCTTAACGAAGGATATACCCAAAGGGTATTTAGATCGTCCTGAAAACATTGTCCCGATTTTAAATTATATCAATCAACATTATCACCCGGTGGCCCAAGGCAAGTATTTGGTTGCCTTACAGAGAAACTAAATGTTCTTATCTATTGTGATCCCTGCCTATAATGAAGAAGCCTCTATTGCAACTACCGTTGCCCAGCATGTAGAGGTATTAAGCCGCTATCCAGAATTGGCAGGCCAGTGGGAAATCGTCTGCCTCGACGATGCATCCCACGATCGTACCTGGGATGTTCTCAATCAATGTGCCTCACGCTACCCACAATTGCGTTTATTAAGACATCAACTTAATCAGGGAATTACTATTTCATTTAATGATTTATTTCTTGCGGCCAAAGGAGAGTTTATTTACCTCACCGCCGCTGATGGTCAATGGCCCGCGAGTCAATTGGATGTTCTTTACAAGGCGTATCAACGCAGCAAAGCAGATTTCATTATTGGTGTGCGTAAAAGTCGATTTAAAGTGTATGGGCCTTGGCGCAGCATGGTGTCGTATGGATTTAATCTCTGGGCATTTGTCTTAACAGGCTATTTTTGCCGTGATATCAATGGGATAAAATTTGTCCGACGAGAAATTCTTATTAAAGAAGTCATGGGTAGTAGTTTCTTTGTTGAAATTAAACGGCTTAAGTATGCCAAAGAACACCGTTTTAAAATTATCCGTGTGCCTGTAGATTTTATTTCACGACAATATGGAATTGCGGCTGGAGCCAAATGGGAAAATATTATCCAGACATTAAAAGAATGGACAGGCATTGCATTGCCTAAAAAATCCAATGATTAGTTTCATGCACACTCTCTTAGATTCAAAAAAGGCATTGGCATTCATCGTCGCACTCGTGTTGATGTGGGTCACCGAGCTCACGATCATTTTAAGTTTTATCTCCTCCCATATTCCATTTACTCCACCCGTACTCTTAAAAGATATTTTATTTCATTACCGCGGTGGATTTGCCCCGGAGCGAGAATTATTGCTGTATGCCTCAGCAGTGATTATCGGGGTAATACTGTTTATCCTCTTAGCTTGGGTCGTGGGCAAAAATATTCATCGCCCATCAATCATAAGCCATCTGCGTCGGTTAAGCCATGTTGAGTTTATCCTGAGCCTTGTGATGGTGGTATCAGCACTCACTACAATTATTAAACCTTCCTTAGGATGGGTGCATGGTATTTTTTACGTCTCCATGGCCAGTGCGTTTGGGATAAAGGTTTTTTGGCCAGAAATTAGCCGTTGGGTCCCAGATATTCATTTCCCGTCGATCAAGCTTCCTTCGTTACGATTTTCAGCCTTCATGAAACCCATCACATGGATTGAGCAATGGAAGTGGTTTGATGGTGTGGCAATCGCTATTATCCTTATGATTATTGTTATCCCTGATCCTGAGGCTGTGATTGCTCAGTTATTTATGGGAGATTATTTTCACACCTGGGATGTGGTATTCATGGGTTCGGTGTATGGGCTTTTTAAGGGATTGACTCCGTTAATGGATATGAATGCGACCTATGGTTTAGGGATGGTCACACTCATGTATCACCTCATGCAGATGCTAGGTGGTTTTGACTATGTCAATGCCTTGAAAGTATTGATGGCATTAGGGATTGTGTACTATGCCCTTTGGTATTTACTGCTGCGTCGTCTGATGAACAATAAAATACTTTGCCTTGCCTGTATTGTGATGGCGATGCGTTTGCAAATGTTCATTGATATTGTTATTCCCATGACATGGAATGAAGTGCAATCATCCATCTTACGATTTTGTTACGATGTGATTTTCTTCTGGTTTCTTTATATGTATGGCAAGACCGAGCATCGACGCTGGTGGTTGGGTTTAGTATGTGTGACAGGCTTAAGCATGTATCACATGCCTTCAACGGGTATTTTCTTATTCATTACGTTCTTAACATTGTGGGGTATCGATTTCTTAAGAAGTATCGTCAAAGCGCGTCACATTCCTTGGGATAATATACGGTATCTATTCTTAGGTGCTATCGGTGTCATGACTGTATTTTTCTTTTTAATGTATAAGACAGTTGATAGCGCCATGCTGCAGCCATTATTTTGGAATAATTTATATGAGTGGACTAGCTATTTTTCCCAAGGGATTTTTTATGGCCCTCTTTTATCTGCATTTAAAGGAGGGGAATACGTTCTAACGGCAGGCGCTATTTTTTACCCTTTATTTTATCTCGGTGTTGTCTTGTATGCTGGCTTTCAGTACGTTGAACGGGGACGCGCCACCGACAGATTTTTTGTTTTATTATCTGTCTATGGACTTGGGCTCTTCACCTATTACGTGGGCATGTCGCATAAATATTTGACCGTGGGCTTACCTTTGATATTCACCGTGTTTTGGTGCGTGGATTGTGGTTTAAAAAAATTAGAGATCACGTGGCAGAAAATAATACCTTTAAGTATTCTGGTCGTCTGTGTCGTCAGTTTATGGAATGCACAGCTTTTTAAAGCATACCCAAATGTAGTGAATAGATCTGCTAATCCTGTGATTGACCCTAAGGCGTCTATTAAGATCAATGACAAGGTCAGGTATTTTCATCAATTATCCGTCGATTTTCCATCATGGTTAAAATTACCTCTCAATTCAGTCGGTGAGACAGACGAAGCCTTTAAATATGAAGACAGTTTTATTAATCATGCGGCCTTAAAGTCTTACTATCAGACCGAAACTGCCTTTAGCGAGGATGCAGGACTTATTCGATCATTAACAGGTCCACAAGATCGCGTGGCTCTTCTGAGTAGTTTTGAAGTGATGTTATTATCCAAAGCTGATCGCAAACCGTTCTTTTATTATTTCCCTTTATTAAATTCTCACCCTATGCGCATGAGGAATTTTGTCGTTACAACGATCTTTAGTTATACCCAAGTCAATCGTTGCATTCAACAGCTCGTCGATCAAAAGCCTGCTTACATCTTTATGGAGAAAATATTTTTAACAGACACGCTTCCTGCGTGGTATGGCCAGCAGTTTGAAGATTTAATTGGATTGATTCGTTATATTAAGAGTGCATATGAGCCCTATGAGCAGGGCAAGTATTTGGTTGCGATGAAATTAAAAGGATCATAAACGCATGATGTTAATTGCTGCTGTCATTATTAATTTCCTTGTGGCCGCATGGTTATACCCCGAGGTTTTTGTGCATGTTGACCTACGCTTAGTGCAAGGGCATGAAACATGCGGGCCTATGCAATATGTGTTTTATTTGATTAGCCAGTTTTATCAAGGGGGTATTCAATTATTTAATCGGCAAGATTTATTCAATACCTCATTTACGCAATTGTCCGTCGGTTTATATACCCCAATTAATTTTATTATTGCCTTTTTCTACGTCATTCTCTCGCCTTTTGTCACGCTGCCTGCTGAATTCTTTCATCATTTTTATGTCATCCTTTATTATGGGTCGGGTTTATTATTGCGTACGTATGGGATCTTTTTATTAGCCCATTACATGACCAAATCCAAATGGGTGGCCTTAGTTACGTCAGTGTGGGTGAATTCTTTTTGTGCCATTGCCATGATACACATGGGAGGGGTGTGTATTTCCGAGGTTTATAATTACTTTCCTCTATTTTTGTTTTGCTTAGTTTATTATTGGCAAACCCGTCAATCGAACGTGATTATTATCACGGTATTAGTGTTTGTTCTGGCCATTAATAATTCACTTTATGTTGGTCTAGGGTACTTTTATCAGACACTCCATTTATTTTTGCTGGATATGTTCGTCATTTGGCTGATATGGCAGCGAAGGAAGAAGCCATTATTATCTGATCGCATCAATTGGACATTTGTGATGCAAGCGATTGCATTGATTGGCGTCATTTTCTTACCTGTTCTGATTTGGGCGCCTAATTTAATCCATGATTTTCAAGCAGCAGCCTCGGGGTTAGGGGAGTCGAGCGGTCGATTTAACCGCATCTTCAATCCTGTGGCCATGATGCATGACCCGACACGGTATTTTATTTCTAGCAAAGACGTGTTTCATAATGCCTATGACTTTACCTTT
>CAYZPQ010000070.1:0-8637 GCA_964480185.1 uncultured Planctomycetales bacterium
GGTGAGCGCGCCCAAGAATTTTTAGCAGCCAGTGAAGATACATTGGTTAATTTAATCAGCGAAATTCGTTTGTCATTAGATTATTTTGTGAATGAAAGAAATATTAGTGTGGATGAATTGTATTTAGTCGGTGGTGGGGCCCAGATGGAAGGGTTGACGGCTATCTTTGAAAAACATTTAGGTTTTCCTGTGATGGTATGGCAGCCTTTAAATGCCGTTAAATTAAATCATCACCTTAATCAAAAAGATATTTCACCCTTAGGCCCTCAATTGAGTGTGGCTTTAGGATTAGGTTTAAGCGGACTATGATTGATATTAATTTAATTCCAGTAGCACAGCGACGCAAAGCAGGATTAGGCCTGCAAATTAATATTTCAAGAGAAGTTCTGTTGGGCGTTGGTGCAGCGGCATTTGTAGTGATGTTAGCAGCGCATTGTTTCTTAGGATTTTTATGGATTTCAAAAAGAACGTATGTGCTGGCTTTAGATAATGAATGGAATCAATTGCTGGCTGACCGTAAAGTAATCGATGGGTTAGGTGAGGACGTTAAGCGTACCAATAAAAAATCTAAAGAAATTTTAGCTCTGGTGCCACAGACAGCGACGAGTTGGTCACATAAGTTAAATAAACTCAGTGATGCTATTCCCAAGGGGGCTTGGTTAAGCAAGCTCGCTATTGATGAGCGTTCCATTATTATCCAGGGTTTGGCTGTGTCGAAGCAACGCAATGAAATTGTGTTAATCGGCAACTTAGCGAACACATTAAAGAAAGACGCTGATTTTATTTCTGATTTTTCTAATTTAGAAGTTAATTCCGTCAATAAAGCAAAGTTTTATGGGATGGAAGTTACACAATTTACCTTAACGGCACGTTTGAAAGAAGCGCTATTACCTAAAACGCCTGAGAAGAAGAAATAACCATGATTGAAAAATTTAATAGTCTACCTGGTCCTTGGCGTTATGGCATTTTTGGAGGGGTCATTCTATTTATCTTAGTTCTCGACTTCTTCACGTTAATTTCATTGCAAAAAGCATTGTTGAAAAATACGGTCACACGTACGGAACAATTAAAGCAAGACATTGCCCGTGTTAAAACCGATAAACAACGTTTAGACCAGATTAAGCAAAACTTAGATCAATTGAATAAAGGCTATGAAGATTTAAGTCAACGCGTAAGGCCATTAAGTGAATTGTCGTCGATACTTGAAGATGTATCACGCATTGCCCAGGAAGCAGGTGTTAAGCTTGATCAATTAACACCTTTACGTGATCGGCAAGAGACGATCTTTAAAGGGGACGCAGGGACATTTTATTCATTACCCATTTCTTTAGATACGCATAGTGGTTATCACGCCTTTGGCCGTTTCTTAAATAAACTTGAAAATGAAAAGCTTTATTTTTCAATCAAAGAAGTGACCATGGAAAATGATTTGCAGGCAGGGGGAAATCTTTTGGTCCATGCGGTGTTAAAAACGATTGTGACGGATAAAGAATGATACGTACTTTCAATAATGCTACTGTAACGTTCATGACATTTGGTCTGATTTTAACGTCAAATGCACTTGCTGATTCATCTCAGTTTGTGTATGATGATAAAAAAATGAAGGACCCTTTTATTCCGTTGGTGACCACGACCGGTTCTTTGGTCACGAGCGATAGTGATTTAACTGTTGGGGATTTAATTTTAGAAGGTATCGTGGCTGACGATAAGGGACAGAATGCAGCCATTATTAATGGCAAAATTGTCGCGGCTGGCGATACGGTTGGTAATTATACCATAGACTCAATTGAGGTTGACCAAGTGAACTTAATTAATAATGGACAAGTTTCAGTGCTTAAGCTTAAAAAGGAGGCTTTTTAATGCAGGTCTTACAGCGTATCTTAAGCATTGGAATGTGTTTAACTCTTCTTTTAAATCCTCTTGCTTTTGCACAACCAACACCCCCGGTTGAAGCCCCTGCCGTGGATAAGACAGTGATTAAGGATGGCTTAGTTAGTTTAGATTTTCAAGAAGCAGATATCCGTAATGTGTTAAAAGTCCTAGCCTTTAAAACAGGTATCAACATTGTTCCAGGCCCCGAGGTGACAGGGATTGTTACCATTCAATTAAAAGATGTTCCGTGGCAAAAAGCATTAGATGTGATTTTGTCGACGTATGGATTTGGTTTTGAGCAAAAAGGCAATATCATTAAAGTCATGTCGATTGAGAACTTAAAGAAGTATCGCGAAGATAAAGTGGCATTAGAAGGGCAAGAGCCATTAATCACCAAGACATTTATTTTAAATTATGCCAAAGCTTCCGAGGTGATTGATTCTTTAGCTAAAATGAAAACAGAACGTGGTTCTGTCAATTTTGATCAACGCACAAATACGATTATTGTCCGTGATGTGCTTGCCAATATTGATTTAATTTCAGAAGTGATAAAGTCTTTAGATAGTGTAACGCCTCAGGTGCTTATTGAAGCAAAGATCGTCGAAACAAATGTAGATAATAATGAAAATCTTGGTGTGAATTGGGTATTAAAGGGAGGGGTTAGTGGAAGTCGTCGAGCAACAGCATTTCCTTTTGCTCCAAGTGACGGAAATAGATATATGCCATCTATGCCTAATGCTCCTTCCGAAGTTAATGAAGCAGGATCACTTTTTTCTTACGGGACTTTAGATGCGTCCCAGATGTCCGCAACACTTGAGTTGTTAAATTCGAGAACAGATACAAACATCCTTTCTAACCCGCGTATTGTGACGCTCGATAATCAAACAGCGTCCATTATTGTCGGTGAGCAGTACCCTATTCCTCAATATACCTATAATGAAGAACAGGCAAAATTACAAGTTTCAGGTTGGGAGTACAAAGACATTGGGATTATTTTTGAAGTAACACCCCATGTCAACAATGCAGGTTTGGTCACCTTGGATTTGCAGCCGAAGGTAACAGCAATTACAACGTTTGTGACGGTGGAAAACACGTCCTTGCCACGTCTATCAACTGAAGAAGCCAAAACTAAAGTCATGGTGCGCGATGGTGATACTTTAGTTATCGCAGGGCTTATTAAGGAGAAGACGACGGACACCAAAACAAAGGTCCCATTTTTCGGGGATATTCCTTTGATTGGAGCAGCGTTTCGTAAAAAAGAAGCGGGCAAACAAAAAACAGAATTGTTGATTTTCCTCACACCGCACATTATTACGGCAAAGCAAATACAGCAAGCGAGTGAACCAGCTCCAAGCACCAAGTGACCCGACCGTTTATTAATTTTTAACGGGAGGTAAGGTAAAGTGGCAAAAGAAATTTTAGTGCATGTGGCTCATGATGAGCGACGTGTGGCAGTACTCGTTGGTGGTAAGTTAGACGATTTTTATATTGAGTTAGAAGGCAATCAAAGCATGCTCGGCAATATCTACAAAGGCCGAGTTGAATCAATTCTCCCCTCGATTAATGGTGCTTTCGTTAACATTGGTCAAGAAAAAAACGGCTTCTTGTATTTAACTGATGCCGAGAATCCCTTGATGGAAGGGATTGAACGCATTGAGCAGGAACCAACCGCAGCTCAAAAATTCCTCAACATGTTTGCGCCTAAGAAGCCACAAGCTGTTGCCCCTGAAGCGGCAGCTCCGGCTGATAAAGGACGTAAACAGCATTCTAAAAAAGATGCTCCTGAAGTCTCATTGAAAAAAGATCAGGAAGTGTTAGTCCAAGTTGTCAAAGATCCTTTTGGAACAAAGGGTGCGCGTTTAACAACCCATTTATCCTTAGCGGGTCGTTTTGTCGTCTATATGCCGATGGACCGTCATAGTGGTATTTCAAAGAAAATTGAAAATCCCCAAGAACGTCATCGCTTGCGTGAAATTGTCAAAGGGTTTACATTTTCTAAGCAAGGTGGTTTTATTGTCCGTACCGCGTCACAGACGCAAGGTGATAAAGAAATTACCCGCGATGCCAAATTCCTCGTCGCCATGTGGGAAAAGATCCGCATTTTATCCAAACAAAAAGAATCTCCCGCTTTAATTTACAAAGAATACGATTTGATTTGGAAAATTGTTCGTGACTTGTTGAAGGATGAAGTTGAACGTTTGGTCATTGATTCGCAAGAAGAGTATTTGAAATTACGCAAATTTGCCCAAACATTAATCGGCAAAGAGATGGTCGATAAAATTCAATACCATGCCGGCCCCAAACCTTTATTTGAAGAAAAAGGGATTGCCACGGAATTGGATAAGATTTATGAAAGCAAAGTCTATTTAAAATCCGGTGCCTATGTGGTCATTGAACCAACCGAAGGGGTCACGGTTGTTGACGTGAACAGCGGACGCTTTAAGAGTAAAGGTTCACCTGAAGAAGCCGCATTTGCTGTTAACATGGAAGCCGCTCCAGAAATTGCCCGTCAAATGCGTTTAAGAGACGTTGGCGGCATTATCGTCATTGACTTCATCGACATGAACCGCGAAGACCATAAACGCAAGATCGTCCAGGCTTTGCGTGATGAATTAGCCAAAGACCACGCCAAAACCGAGGTCAATCGTATTTCCCAGTTAGGCTTAGTCGAAATGACCCGTGCCAGAACAGGGAAAACCATCGAATCCCTAGAATTCCACAGCTGCCCGTACTGCGAAGGGCGCGGTAAAGTAAAGATTAATTAAGATAGCGAACGCCCTCAATGTTTAGAGGGCGTTTCTTTATTTTTCTGTAGGGGCGGACCTTGCGTGCCCGCCGTAGTTGTTTTTTAGCGAAGGAGGGTGTCCTCCCGATATTTGCTTACTAAAAAGAAAGAGTTTGACTTCACCTGTATTTATGATTAGAATAGTGGCTCTTTACACAATAGATAAACCGAGGAGTAGTGTATGTTTGCAGTAATTCAAGTGGGTGCCAAACAATTTAAAGTGGCCCAAGGGGATGTGATTGTTAGCGATCGCATGGATTTAGAAAAAGGTCAAACAGTCAATTTTGATAAAGTTTTGCTCGTCTCCGACGGTAAAACAGTCACAGTTGGTCAACCATATATCAAGACAGCTCAAATCAAAGGTGAAGTCATTGATCATTCACGTGGCGATAAAGTGATTGCGTATCAATATAGAAAGCGCAAGGATTCCGCCCGTACTGTTGGCCACCGTCAAGATTTGACATCTGTTAAGATTGGTAAAATCTCTATTTAATTTGTGATGTAGTTCATTTTTTCCAAGCGGCCGGTAGAGTGCTCTACCGGCCGCTTTGGTATTTATCAAAGGATAATATGGCATTTGTTGATTTAGCGCGTATACATATTCAAGCTGGTAATGGCGGTAAAGGCTGTGAAAGCCATTACAGTGATAAATACACCCGTTATCCTATTCCTAATGGTGGAGACGGTGGTCATGGGGCGGATGTTGTCATTAAGGCAGATCGCAATTTACACACCCTTCTTGATTATCGTTTCAAGCAACACTTTCAAGCCGAGAGTGGTGGCCATGCCTCGTCGAATAATAAACGGGGTAAAAGTGGTGAGACTTATATTCTTCCTGTCCCCGTTGGTACCTTAGTCTGGGATGATGAGACTAATTTATTGATCCGCGATTTATCAACCAGTGGTGATCAAGTCACAGTTGCTGTCGGTGGTCAAGGTGGTCGTGGGAATAATAAAAATAAAACAGTGCTTCCACCTAAACCGGGTGAAATTCGTACTGTCCGTTTGGAATTAAAAGTGATTGCCGATGTTGGTTTAGTTGGTTTTCCTAATGCCGGTAAATCGACATTGATTAGTGCTATTTCGAAAGTGAAGTCAAAGATTGCCAATTATCATTTTACGACCAAGGCGCCAATACTTGGGATTGTTAAAGATGATACCATGGATGGCAAAGATTTCGTCGTGGCTGATTTGCCTGGTCTGATTGAAGGTGCTCACGAAGGCAAAGGGTTAGGGCATAAATTTTTAAAGCATGCTGAACGTACCAAAATTTTGGTGCATGTCATTGATATGAGTGGCTCGGAAGGCCGTAATCCAACCGAAGATTATTTTCAAATTTGCGAAGAGCTTGATTTATATAGTGATGAGTTATTACAAAAACACCGTTTGCTTGTGGCGAATAAAATGGACATGCCCCAATCAAAAGCCAATTTGACGAAGTTTAAACGCAAAGTCAAATTACCGATCTTTCCAATCTCTGCTCAAGAAAAAGAGGGATTAGAAGATTTGGTGGCTGCCATGCGTAATTTATTGTAAAATGTAGTCTTATAAAACAACATATCTTAAGCATCTTATGACCAAACGTCTTTTTAAACGTCCCATCAAGCGCATTGTCGTTAAACTGGGTTCCAGTCAAATCGCCGACTATTCCATGAAGCCGCGTTCTGCGGTATTGACCTCATTGGCCCAGCAAATTAGTAAGTTGCATAAGCGTAATATTGAAGTTGTGTTAGTTTCCTCCGGCGCTATTGTGTTAGGTATGGGTGAATTAGAAGAACGCAAGCGGCCTGTTAAATTAGCTGCCCTGCAAGCCCGTGCAGCAATAGGTCAAGCGGTGTTGATGCGTGAATATACCGATTTATTTAAGAAGTCGTCGCTTAAATGCGCTCAAGTGCTTTTAACCTGGGATGATTTTGACGATCGCACACGGTTCTTAAATGCGCGTCATACCTTAGAAGCGATTTTAGAAACAGGTATTATTCCCATCATTAATGAGAATGATACCGTTGCGACCGATGAAATTAAATTCGGGGACAATGATAAATTATCCGCACTTGTTGCCAGCTGTTTAGGTGCAGATTTATTAGTTATTCTTTCGGATGTCGACGGTTTATATGATGCGAATAAGAAAGTTTTTGAAGAAGTACAAGAAATTACCGATGAAATCCGTAAAGTTGCGGGTGTATCAAAAAATAAACAAGTGGCCCGTGGGGGAATGAAGGCCAAGATTGATGCGGTCACCATTGCCACTCATGCCCGTGTTCCTGTTGTCATTACCCATGGTGGCACCGAAGATGTTTTGTTGCGTTTAATTGATGGCGAACGTTTAGGCACATTATTTATTGAGCGTCAAAATCATTTAGTAGCCCGTAAACATTGGATTGCCTTTACCGCTAAGCCTAAGGGCATGTTTATCGTCGATGATGGGGCCAAACAGGCTCTCTTAAATGGTAAAAGTTTACTCTGGCCTGGTATTGAAAAATTTGAAGGTCATTTTAAAGCAGAAGATGTGATTGTATTAGCAGATAAGAATCGTCACGCTATTGCACGTGGGGTTACGCAATTCTCATCGACGGAATTAAGCCAATCAGATCGCAAACACAGCAAAGAAATTATTCACCGTGATTCAATTGTCATGATTGAGGGCGTATGAGCTTAGAACAACACATGATTACATTAGCTAAAAAAGCACGTGAAGCCAGTTATGAAATGGCTTTGGTGCCTGCGGCTGTCAAAAAAGATGTGCTCTTGACGGTAGCACGTGCTTTAGTTGCTCAAAGTGCTGCCATTTGCCGTGCCAATGCCAAAGATTTAGCAATTGCCAAAGATGAAAAATATTCTACAGCGTTGATTGATCGTTTAACCTTAAATCATAAGCGCATTGTCGATATGGCTGAAGGTGTACGTCAAACCGCTTTATTAGAAGATCCTATTGGCACCTTATTAGAAACACGCAAACGTCCTAATGGTCTTTTGATTAAGAAAATCCAAGTGCCTTTAGGTGTCGTCGGTATTATCTTTGAATCACGTCCTAATGTGACGAGCGATTGTGCTGCCTTGTGTTTTAAATCAGGTAATGCCGCGATTTTAAAAGGTGGGCGTGAAGCATTTTATTCCAATCAGGCGATTTATAAAGTATGGGAACAGGTATTAAAGACAAAGAAAATGCCTAAGGCGGCGTTGCAACTTGTGCCTTCCACAGATCGCGATGCGGTTAAAGAATTATTAAAATTAGATCAATACATTGATGTGATTGTACCTCGCGGTGGTGAGAGTTTAATCCGTTTTGTCGCGGAAAATTCCAGCATCCCGGTTGTGAAGCATTACAAAGGTGTGTGCCATGTCTATGTTAGCGATAAAGCAGACTTAGCAAAAGCTGCTAAAATTGTCATGAACGCTAAAGTGCAAAAACCAGGTGTCTGTAATGCCATGGAAACATTATTGGTGCATGAAAAAGTAGCTGCTAAGTTTTTACCGACGATCACCGCGCAATTAATCAATGCCGGTTGTACGATTAAAGGGGATGAGAAAGCGCGTCGCCTTGTCACTGGTTTAGCTAAAGCGACGAAAGAAGATTGGTATACGGAATATTTAGAGTTAATTTTAAATGTGGGCATTGTGGCCACTACTCAAGAGGCGATAACGCACATTAATCATTATGGGTCACATCATTCCGATAGCATTGTGACTAAAGACAGTAAAGAAGCAGATCAATTCATGGCCGCGGTAGACTCAGCCTGCGTTTATGTTAATGCCTCAACGCGATTCACCGATGGGTTTGAATTTGGTTTTGGGGCTGAAGTGGGTATATCGACGGATAAATTACATGTCCGTGGTCCCATGGCCTTGGATGGTTTAACATCGTATAAATACAAAGTGTATGGAAATGGGCAGGTACGTCAATGAAACACATAGGTATACTAGGTGGTAGTTTTAATCCCGTGCATTATGGTCATTTGATGATGGCTCAATGTGCGTTA